>CAZCZX010000365.1:0-1590 GCA_964503095.1 uncultured Sangeribacter sp. | reverse complement strand
GAAAACGCATCTCCGCAATGCTGACAGCCTTGGAATGACTTGAAATTTTTAATTATGCGATTTTTAACTCGCAAAATTTGCGAGTTAAAGGTCGCTTTGTTATCTTTGCAGAAAATTTTTGTATTTCCTATGTTTATTCACGAGAGGGACAATTGGACCAACTTTAGTTGGGACTCTGAGAAGATAAATGGCCTTCAATTAAAGGCGATGCACCGTCTGGGTTATCTTGCCGGGCGTATGGCTTCGATTGGATTTGACAATCAACTTATTGCTACTGTCGAGGCTGTTACGAATGATGTTGTGGCTTCTTCTGAAATCGAAGGTGTGTGTCTTGATACAGATGAAGTTAGAAGTTCTGTGGCAAGAAACCTTGGCGTTTCCCTTGATAGAGACCATGATGCGTCGCACTATGTAGAAGGTATAGTCGAGATGATGCTTGATGCCAGTCGCAATTACTCTGATCCTTTGACAAAAGAAAGGTTGTTCAAATGGCATCGTATGCTCTTCCCAAATGCTGCAGATATGACAATCGGAGCATATCGGACTGACGAAATGTCGGTTGTATCCGGCACATTCGGCAGGGAGCGCATCCATTACCGAGCACCTTCTCCCGAGAGAGTATCCGAGGAAATGGATGCATTCCTTAAATGGATGAATGAGGAAGTTAATGCTTCTTATATCTTGAAATCTGCCATAGCCCACCTATGGTTTGTCAGCATACACCCTTTTGATGATGGTAACGGACGAATCGGACGTGCGATCTCAGATAGGGTGCTCGCTCCGCTTGACAATGACAATATGCATTTTTATAGTTTCAGCCGACAGATTCTTAAGGATAAACGTCATTACTATAAGGTATTGGAGCGCACACAGCGTGGTAATGGAGATATTACAGAATGGCTTGAATGGTATTTCGGTGCATTCATAGAGGCGGTGGAAAACAGCAGTGCAGTGCTTTCACGAGTGTTGAGAAAGGCTACTTTCTGGAACGCACATTCTCAAGCATCAATATCCGACCGTCAGAGAATGGTGCTCAATAAGTATCTTGATGGGTATGAGGCTAAACTTACAGCTAAAAATTGGGAGAAGATTGCGGATGTTTCAAAGGATACTGCTTTACGAGACATCGACTCCTTAGTGAAGCAGGGAATTCTTATACCAACACCCGGAAGGGTACGTGATATACCTTATTCAATTGATATTTTGGGTAAAAAGAACTCTCATAAGATGCCCCCATACGAGAATATTGCCATTGAAGAGGAGAATGGATATCACTATATAACTGCTACTTATGGCAATTACAATTTGCATGAACGCATCGGAGAAATTGACTATAAACGTTGGGAAGCTAAAGAGATCGATCTTCAGGCACTCGCCTATAAGTATTTTGCCTATATCTTAGATTAGAGCCCGTCTCATTATTACTATGAGTCTATATGATTTTGTAATAGGAAAAGGAAAAGATGTTTACTTTTTCCCGACATCCGGTATTAATTATTGATTCCTAATAGTGGGAAGAAACATAAAATAAGATTATGAAAACAAGCTTTTATTTTGTACTGTGGATTTTAATTTATCCTATTTTGGGTC
>CAZCZX010000364.1:0-1602 GCA_964503095.1 uncultured Sangeribacter sp. | reverse complement strand
CGCCAAATTGCTCTTTAAGCACTCGCGCTTTTGTGGACAGAACGGTATAGATACCACCTATTTTATTGCATACTTCCCAACTTGTCTCAAACAGGAACTTATTGGCAGTCAATGATGGTTCTTTTACAGTCTTTTTACCTTTACCTTTAGCAGACTTGCATTCAGCTTTAGCGGCCTGGCAAGTATCTTTAGAGGAGAGTGACTTTTGTTCTTTTTTCATATCGCATAAATGACCCCGGGGATAATTCATATAGCCGGGAAAATTCTTTCAAGGCGCAAAATTACAAAAAAAATGGGTAATGTGCAAATATTTCGGTTTTAGCCTTATAAAAATATAGCAAATTTTTGAAAGAATTAAGAATCTTTGACTCCAACCCCGACAGTTGTATTGATTTCACTTCACAGGGGTGAAAGTTACCCAAGGATATGTGTCGGCATGACACGGGGATAAAGTCAGAGCTTTGTCACCGTAACCCAGATATTCTGTTTTATATGATTCTAATTCATCCGAAGTAAGCGGACGAACAAGTCTTGCAACAATCTTTTGATTAGTTTCTGTTTTTATCACTGAGTTTACTTTTGTCGATTCAGCCAGGAATATTGTGCTACTATAGTTTTTAACAGGATTTCCTGTACCATAATATCCCGCTGTTTCTTTATCTGACTTGCCTAAATCAGAACCCATGTATGGGAAATAGCAACATATGGGTAAAGTTTCTACCCCATCAATCGCAGGAACATCCGAGACCAAAAACATCCTCATCTTAGATAATCTCATCTTAGTTCTAACTAATTCAAGATATTGTTCTTGCGGGAATTCCCACGATTTAACACTTTCATTATCATAAAATGGAGAGTTTTTGTTCATTCCATTTTTGAAAACAAATGTCTTAAGCCATTCATCTTTTGCCCCATTATAAATAAAATATTCATTCAAATCACGACTATAACCTTTAAAAGGAGTATGAAAGGATTCTCCTTTTAAATTATTATTTATAGAAGAAGCATTCTCAAACTTAAAAGGTATTTTCATTCCGTCCCAATCACAATAATGATAAGCCTGAGCCCTTTTGCCAGAGGCATCTCGCCCGCACACTTCAGGATTTCCTGTTGATCCGGTTGCTAATTGCAAATTTCGATCCATGACTACAAAGGACTCTCCACCTTCTCCTGTAATTATCACATCGTCAATGATTACGGACCGCGGTTTGATCTTTACAGTATATGTCCAATCAGTCATTACTGCTCCACCTCCTGCAAGTTTCACTGATATAGTGCGCGTTATCATCGGATCATCTGGAGCCATTGCGCCGACAGATATAAAGCACTTATCTCCATCCGCAAACACTAAATCATGAACATCCAATTCAGACCTCGATACTTTATTCGCATTTGCTGAATTATATACACTTCCATCTGTAAAAGATTCTCTACAATAATAAAAATCTTCTGCTGGCTGCTTAGCAACCCTACCTTCTAAAGGCCATTGCAATGCATTCTCTGTGTCTACATTGACAACAACTTCTTCATTTTCCCCCAACTTTTTATTGATATAGACCAGGAAAGGGATGTCTATAAATGAGTTGAAGCAGTTGGGGTCGA
>CAZCZX010000363.1:0-1609 GCA_964503095.1 uncultured Sangeribacter sp. | reverse complement strand
ATCCAAATTGCCATGATTATATATGCAAGGCCGAGAATAGCCGCAATCACAGCAATTACCAACGAAAAATACTCGCCAAAGTATGAAGTAGCAAAGACAATTTTAGCTCATTGGGTATTCCAGGAGCAAACCATCGTTTGCTTCTGCAGCGAATTGCTCAAGTAATAGAGCTAAATCATTATCAGAGATATCCAATTGCTGACTTGGTCCATTTTTGGGGTACACATCAAGGAAAACAACATTTTCTTTTGTCTTAGATACAAGATAAATCAGACGATAACCATCCCTTTTGGAAAGTCGTTGCTTTTTGTCGGGAAGTCTAAGCTTTATCAAAATAAAATCATTTGCCATGAGAATCATATCTCGATTGTTCCGGATATCTTCAATTGATTTTCCATTGAATTCCCTGGCAATCTCAGCATTAATATTTTTATAGACTCCCTTTTTTATTTTTAGAAGGTCTTCTATCCTTTTTCGAAAATAGGAAATGGCAAGGAAACTGTTCATACTTATAGGCGAGACATTGCTGAGGAAGCATTACTCATTGCAGCCAGCAGGTTAGGATTGAATTTTCTTGCGATTCTGAATTGCTTAATATCACTATTCAGTTCATACAATGCAGAATAGTTCCTGCCGAGGGCTTCAACTTCCTCTGCTACCTCACCGGATGCACGAAAAGTCTTATACGTGTCACGCAAACCCTTTAGAGTATTCAGTAGCAAAGACAATTGTGGACCAATAATCTTATAATCTTCAGCATTAATTTCGTTGAATTGAGAATAGATCAGCTCATAAAGAGTATCCAGAGCATTATTCAGTCTTTTCAACTTATTATGGGTAATAACTTTGCCGGTCACCGCCTGAAGGTTATGTTCAAAGCTGCGACTGCTGATACGCGTGATATTTCTCGAAATTACTGTAGTCTGACACATGACATTTCCATCTTAACTCTAAAATATTAACACTGCCAACTCTTAATTTGTTTTGTGCTTCCGACATACATATGAGGGTTGAAATACCAGAAGTCGTGGAATAGAAAACAGTTTTAAGGAAATTCTTCTATCGAAGGGTGCTGACTATCTCCAAAAATACCTTTCCCAGAATAATCTTTCTCATAAAAACACTTCCTCCACCTATCAAAATCTGCATCTTTTTTCAATAGAATAGAAAGATAATAAGACAAAGAGCCATACCATTCCCATGCTCCAGCCCGAAATTCATAATTCCGCTCGTAAGATTGGCACGCAGTCACAACAGTCAATCGAGCACCCTTTGAAAAATCCTTGGGACTTTTCACTGTTATGCGTCCCGGTGGAGTAAACGCGATGTTGGTGCCTCTTATAAAGTGCAACTGCTCTGGATCCGAATCTGTCATTTCATCCTTTTGTATACCTTTACTGAAGCAAGCATCAACCGATACAAATAATTCTCCTTTAGTTCCCAACTTTTGTTTTATGGCATCCAAAAGCGGACATAGTTCATCATCAATGAGATGGTTCTGCCCTCTGTAAGTTCCATTCATCTTTCTGCTGTCGCGGCAAGCATCATATGGAATTATCGACTCATCATACTTCTTTCGCACTCCCTCATCACGATTGTCATCGCGAAT
>CAZCZX010000362.1:0-1638 GCA_964503095.1 uncultured Sangeribacter sp. | reverse complement strand
AGATAAGCCTGTGCGGTGTGCTTTACTGCACAATTTGAAATACGTGTCATAATCATACGTTTTTAAGGGTTGAACACTGTTTTATCACTACAAAATTAACAAATCATTCTCAATAAATCAAGAAGTTACAATTTATAAACCAAGTAACCTTTTTGTCGCATTAATGAAACTCAGCAAATTATAATATCCACAAAATTACTTTTTGTGCGAATATTTGCACATGTTGGAAATTTAAAGTAATTTTGTGTATAAAATTTAGAGCCCAGATGAGAAAGAAAGAACAACTCAATTCTATCATTGAGATATGCCCGGTAAGAAATGTAATTGCTCGTTTTGGCAATAAATGGGGCTTACTCGTAATCCTCGTTATAAGCGAAAACCAACCTATACGCTTCAACGACTTGCGACGTCTGATTCCCGACATTTCCTCGCGTGTTCTCTCCGGCACTCTCCGTATACTTGAGGCAGACGGACTGGTAGAGCGTGTGTTTCATCAGGAAGTCCCCCCACGCGTGGAATACTCTCTATCAGAAACAGGATACTCACTCGTGCCAATAATTATGCAATTGACAGAATGGGCTCAAAAAAACATGAAGACGATACTCGAACACCGAAAGAACAATTAAATGAAATGAAAATAGTAGTATTAGATGGATATGGGATGAATCCCGGCGACCTATCTTGGGGAAATCTGCAAGGACTTGGAGATGTGACTGTCTACGACCGTACTGCTCCTGCAGAGACCATAGAACGCGCAGCCAATGCTGAAATCATTCTCACTAACAAGACCATTATAGACCGAAGGATAATTGAATCACTCCCGAAACTCAAATATATTGGCGTGTTAGCCACAGGCTACAATGTAGTTGACACTGTTGCGGCAAGAGAGAAAGGAATCATAGTGACTAATATCCCTGCTTACAGCACAGACTCCGTAGCACAGATGGTTTTCTCGCTCCTGCTTGCCATCACCAACAATGTGGAGCATTACACTTCTGACAATCGAGCCGGCAGATGGAGCCGTAACGCAGATTTCTGCTATTGGGATGCGCCGCTGACAGAACTTTCCGGAAAAACATTCGGAATTGTAGGCTTCGGAAATATAGGCAGCAAGGTAGCCGGAATTGCCCTTGCTTTCGGGATGAAGGTCTTGGCACTCTCTTCAAAATCAGCCGATGCCCTCCCCTTAGGAGTAGAGAAAGCCGAAAATCTTGACCATCTCCTTAGAGAATGCGATGTTATATCTCTACATTGCCCTCTTACAGAATCAACAAAGCACATCATCAATGCATCCACTTTGGCAAAGATGAAACCTTCAGCCATCCTAATCAATACCGGTCGTGGACCACTTGTCGACGAAAACGCTCTCGCCAATACCCTTAATTCCGGATCTTTGCGTGGAGCCGGCGTTGATGTACTCTCATGCGAGCCTCCAACTATTGACAACCCACTTCTTTACGCCCGAAATTGCTACACAACTCCTCATCTCGGTTGGGCCACGGTAGAAGCACGGCAACGTCTGATGTATATCGCAGTAGCAAACGTAGCCAACTTCATCGAAGGCACACCTGTAAACGTCGTAAATTAAGAGCCCATCTCATAAAAATTTGAGAGCCCCTGGGGCGGATTTGGGCGAGG
>CAZCZX010000361.1:0-1645 GCA_964503095.1 uncultured Sangeribacter sp. | reverse complement strand
TAGATAAGACATTTTTTGTCGCGAAACTTATTAAGGAAGGCAAATACGTTTTCCTAAGCCGTCCTCGTCGCTTTGGGAAAAGTCTCTTTCTTTCTACTATCCATGCATATTTTGATGGCCGACGAGAGCTCTTCAAAGGTTTAGACATTGACAGTCTTGATATGGACTGGACTCCACGACCAGTGCTTCATTTCGACCTGAATCCGGAAGACTATGAGCAAGAGGATGCGCTTTTCAATATTTTGAACCGCTGTCTCTCCGAATACGAACAAAAATACCAAATTACTGAAATAGAAACCAGTTTAGCTGGAAGATTTAACCAGCTTATAAAAAAAGTCAATAAGGCTACCGGGCGAAAGGTAGCAATCCTTGTGGATGAATATGACAAACCGCTTCTCAAGTTGGATGAGGATTCTGAAATTTATTTAAAGAGGCAAAGTATGCTCAAGGGTTTCTTCTCTAACCTAAAGTCGCTTGATGACTATATCTCTTTTGCCATGATATCAGGAGTAGCCCGATTCAGCAAAGTCAGCATTTTTAGCGACCTGAATAATCTTTATGATATTTCTATGAGTGCAGAATATCAAGAAATATGTGGCTGGACGGAAGAGGAACTCCTCTATCACTTTGCATCTGGTATAGAAAAACTAGCAAACAAACGAAAAGAAACACCCAAACAGACCCTCAAGGAATTGCGCGACTTTTATGATGGTTATCTTTTCAGTGAAGAAGGAAATCGACTATATAATCCATTTAGTGTGCTAAAAGCTCTTAAAGATAGAGAAATAAAGCCCTATTGGTATGAAACCGGCACCCCAACATTTTTAGCAAAAAAGATAAAGAAAAACCATTTAGATGTAGAAAACATCAATGGTCAAACACAAACATACAGTAATCTACTTGCTGTAGGTACCAATAATATAATTGCTCTGATGTTTCAGACAGGATATCTGACCATTGACTCATACGATTCTCGGCGTCAAAAATATACACTCAGATATCCAAATAGAGAGGTGGAAATCGGCTTCAGCCAGAACTTGCTACCATTTTACGCTCCGGAGACAGAGAAACCTGGTAGTCATTTAAACATAGAATTATTCAAGGATGACCTCTATGATGGAATGCCGGAGCAATTCATGAAAAGGTTGCAGACATTGCTTAAAGAGATTCCGTATGAGGATAACACGGAATCCACCTACAGAGCCATCACATATCTTATTTGTCTCCTGTCCGGTACTGAGGCCCAGCCTGAAAGGCATTCTTATAAAGGACGCAGCGATTTGGAAGTGCTGACTCCCGACGTCGTCTACATATTTGAATTCAAATACAACCATAGCGTCAGCGAGGCCATGGAGCTGATCCACACCCGCGACTACACAGGGCGCTACGCGATGGACAATAGGTCGGTTTATCTCATCGGAGCAAACTTCAACGAGCAGAAGGAAAATCGCGGTCTGGAATACGAGATCGAGAAGATGAAATAGATACTTAATGATTCCTGTAGAGGGATGCGGAACTCCAAATTCAAAATAAGGAGAAGAGCGCTTAGTGCAAATTTGAAATCTATATTACAATAACAAGGCACCTCACTGGGGGGTAACAAGATTGATAGCCCTCCGGGCTATATCTTATGAAGTTTATTTTA
>CAZCZX010000360.1:0-1701 GCA_964503095.1 uncultured Sangeribacter sp. | reverse complement strand
CCACCCCATATCAGGCATTTTTCTTTCACTATCAGACCTTGTGCAATTTCAGCAAACGGTGCTGACAGAATTGGATAGATTAATAATGCTCCCCAACAGTTAATTTCTCCGAAAAGAGCAAATCCAAGACAAATCAAGATTAGTATGATCTGTGATATGCCGAATATTGTCCAAAGACGGGAGGTGATTTTGTCGGAATAAGTGACGACACCGAATTTGCGCTTCTCTTTGCAAGCTTTAATGGTTGTAATTGGAAAACCGATAAGCGGAATTGCAAACCACACCCAGTTCCATTCGTAATTGTGAGTTGTGGCAAGTAGCAACCACACAACAATTGAGACTATTACCACCAGATAACCCCATATGAGCATATTGCCACTTCCGAGGTAGCGTTGTTTTGTGCGAGCGATCATTGCTGTGATGACTTCGAGGCTCTCTTTTTCTGTAAGTTTTCTCTCTTCCATTTTTTCAGAAGTTTTAGGTTTGACATTTGGTTTATTTTATAAACCATTTCACTCTGAAAAAAGAGCGGTCGCGCGATTCCGCTCTCTTTTCGAATGCAAAGTTAATTAAGTTTATTTTATAAACCAAATTTTTTGCCTATTTTTTATAATTTTTTTGAGACGAGCTCTAATTAAGTGAAACACCAAAGTCATAGAGATTGCTTTGTAGATAAGCGTCATTAAAATTAGGATTTACAACTTTTCCTGTCCTATCGATAAGCACATAGTGAGGAAGCCCGGAGAAACTGAAGAGGTCCATCACTTTCCTATAGTCAGAGTCAGGAATTCTCACTGTAGTCTCATCTGAGAGATTTTTGGCTACGTAGTTATTGTAAACTTCCATAATGGGAGAATCAGCCTCGCTTGAAATAAATATCCGCTTGAAATCAGGATGATTCCGATTGCGTCTACGCTCCTCAGCAGATTTTTCTATTTGAATACGACAAAAGCCACAAGAAGTGCCCCAGAAATCAAGCAGTATATATTTCCCTTCGTATGGGGCAATAATTTCCTTTATTATCCTTCCTCTATCATCGTCTGGGAGTTCAAAGTCTCTTGGACTATATGCTTGCTCATAAAATGCTATCAACGCATCGGACACTACAGGATGTGTGATAACGTTGGTATTCTTGATCTCTTCGAGAATACCAAACATCCTTTCTTTAGAATATTGATTTGGATCGAGTCCATTACCTCCAGATAAAATATATGTCTGAATTGCTTGCCAGAGAAACGGAACCTCATCTTTGCCAGTAAATTTCTTGATGGCATTCGCTGTAAGATTCACATTGTATGCTTCAGCCAAATTATCCTCCACAACACCATTATCACATAATCTCCTTCTTTGATCCGAATAATATTCTGAATACTCCTTTTGCAATCCTGAACGAGCAGCCAATAAATATGCTTTTGAAAGATACTCATGGTAGACGTTCGGTTCGTTTTGCCTATAATAGAGTGTTTTGCCAACATTTGTAGCAAACCATTCTGCTATTTCTTCTTCTTCCGGAGTCAGAATAGCCCCTTTTGATTTGAGGAAAGGCATCGGGTCAAAATAAACGACATATTTGTGTCTGTATTGAGCGTCAAATAAATAGGGGAAGAAACTGGCAAAGTAACAGGATTGGCTTCCCTCCATATATTGAGACGTGAGAAACCATTCATCTGTTTCCGACAACAATTCTTTCCACCAGTCATA
>CAZCZX010000359.1:0-1723 GCA_964503095.1 uncultured Sangeribacter sp. | reverse complement strand
TTCGTAAGCAATATGACTCACGAACTTAAGACTCCCATAGCCATTGCTTATTCAGCCAATGACGCTCTACTTAATTTTGATTCTGCAAATGATCCTTCGAAAAAAGAAACTTATCTAAAAATAGCAAACCGTCAGCTTTTGCGACTTCGGGAACTTGTGGAAAATATTCTTGCCCTCAGTATGGAACGAAGAAAGACCATGAAATTGAAGGAGGAAAATATTTTGCTTGCTCCTCTTATCGAAGAGATAGCAACTGCGCAAAAGATGAGAAAAGATAAGCACATCATTATAAATGTAGAGGCTGATGAAGAAATATCCGTAGTGTCAGACAAAGAGCATCTTTCAAATATCTTCAACAATCTTATTGACAATGCAATAAAATATTCAGGCGAAAGCGTTATAATTGATATTTCATGTCATGATAATGAGATCAAAGTCACAGACAATGGAATTGGCATTCCAGAAAAGTCCATTCCTTTTATTTTCAACAAATTCTACCGTGTTCCACATGGCAATCGTCAAGATGTCAGAGGATATGGAATAGGACTTTATTATGTGAAAAGTATCTTGGAGAGAATGGGATGGACTATTTCGGTGAGGAGTAAAGAAGGAAAAGGCACAGTATTCACCATAAAATTAATAAATGATGAAAGGTAGGATTCTTTTTGTTGAGGATGAGTCGGATTTAACTCTGATTGTCGTGAATACGCTTGAAGAACAAGGTTATCTGGTAGAAACTGCTATCGATGGAATAGAGGGTCTGTCCAAGTTCAAGGCTCAAGAATTTGATATTATCGTAGCTGATGTGATGATGCCGAGATTAGATGGATTTTCAATGGCCCGTGAAATTCGGAAGATCTCTCCGACTATTCCATTGCTATTTCTTACAGCAAAGAGCACTGTAGATGATGTTGAGGAAGGTTTTGAGATAGGAGCAAACGACTATATCAAAAAGCCGTTTGAACTTCGGGAACTCTTGATTAGAATTAAGGCATTATTGCGTAGAACTGCTGCGACTGATAGAGAAAGGGTATTTCATATTGGCGAATATGTGTTCAATTTAGCAGCTCAAACAATAACATATAAAGGAAATGAGACTGTATTATCTCATTTTGAGTCAAAAATTCTCGAACTTCTTGCATCAAATATTGGACAGACCGTTGATGCGTCAAAACTAATGATTGCAGTATGGGATAAAGATGATCCAAGCAACCGCAATTCTATGCATGGATACATCCATAAGCTTCGCCGTATATTAAGGCATGATTCAAACATATCGATTATCAATCAACGAGGTTTCGGATATATGTTGACAATTAAATGAATAAGTATGCTTATTTTGAAATAATTAGAATTCTGATTTCGCTTGCTAAATTATCTTGATTTGCAATCTCTTAGCGCAGAATCTGCGCTTATTATCTGCGGTCTCCGGGCGTGCGAAGCAGCCCGAAAGCCTTTGTGTTCTTACAAAAACCGAGTCGCGAAGCTTTCCAAAAGCATGATCCTCTCTGCGCCTTTGCGCCCTTTGCGTAAGATTTTAAGAACTTGCGTAAGTTGAGTAATTAGAATATGATATTTTTGCAATTTTTGTCTCTTAAAGTATAGTTAACAATTGTTAACTATATCGTTTTATCTTTTCTGCTTTTTTAACGTCATTCTAAATAAATGTATACATATGTATATAAATAATTTCGAAAAAAAGAATTAACTTTGCGACATAAAT
>CAZCZX010000358.1:0-1737 GCA_964503095.1 uncultured Sangeribacter sp. | reverse complement strand
CTCCATATTGAGCATTTCCACCTTCAAAACCCTCAAAAAAAGCACTTTTAACACCCTCAAAACGCAATTTTTAATCACATTCAGCGTTTATCTCAATAAAAATAACTATCTTTGCACTCGCGTTCTGGCAATAGTAAGATAAAGATATGAATGATGTAAGACAAAGGAAGATATGGGCGCCAATCTTTTACACTCTTGTGTGGATGATTGGTTTCTTTATTGGTATTTTCGGATTTATGGAAGATGCCGAAGGTCCTATGAAATTAGTTGTTGGCGCCTTCACCGCATATTGTATTTTTCTGATGAATGCTTTCCTTGATTTTTGGGTTCTTTTGGTGAGGAATCTTAATCTTGACATCAAACCGGCAATCGCTTACGTACTTTTCGGACTGTGTTTAATGGTGATTGTCTCTATTATATTATCGTACTTCTTTGTTCATTCGGGTTCCGATGTACTATTTATAGTTGTTTCCGCAATTATGATTATATCTTTTTTCGGAATGGAATGGATCAAGGCAAATGATAGTTATTGTTTTGTCGAAACTAAGGGCAAACAATATACTGGTAATCTTTGAAAATGGAATCACAAAATATAATGATCTTAATTGGGAGTATACTCTTTGTAGTTTTACTCGTTATGTTAATCTGGTACTCCCTACCGAGACTCAGCAAGAAGAAGAGAGAGCAATACAGTAATGTCGCGTTTTATCCTCCTGCGTGGGCTGGAAATCCCAAAAATAACAATCTTATTAAATCTGTTTCTGTAAAGAACAATACATTCGTTGATAAAGAGGGTAATCCTTTGAATCCAGAAGACTATTACCAGTTTGTCGTAGAAGGAAATTCTATGCAATTCTGTGGTATTCACGACAAGGATCTTATCTTTGTAAAGAAGAGGTTTAGAATAACAGATTTAAATTTAACTGATTTCCCCTACATACTTGTTATCAGAAATACAAATGTAACATCTGAGGAAAGTACGAAATATAAGATTCGTAGAGCGTGGAAAATATCACAATTCGGAGATGACCGCTTTGAAAAGGATGTAAGAGCTATTATGAGTTCTCCGGAGTTCCAAGAAATAAAAAAATTAAAGGGAGTCGACGGTAACGATGCATATAGAGGAGATGAACAGGTAATTGAAGATTTCTTGAAAAACAGACTTCCTATATATGAGGATAAGTATATCAAATGTGAAAACCCGGATATATGGAATCGGACAGTAGTAATTTCAACTACATTTGACACCGATAATAAATACATTCATTTCTCGATACATCCAATTGCAAATATTATTGGTATTGTTAAAGATGCTTTTACTGTTTGTAAAAAAGAGGAATGATAGTAAAACTGACATTCAAAATACTTCGCCTCTCGGTCAACTGATCGAGAGGCGTTTTTTTGTATCCCTACTTCTACGCCACCGGCGAAAGCGGTGCTGCAAACCGCGTCTTCATTTCATCAATAAGGAATTTTACCGTTCATTCATCGCCAAGTATATTCACCGCACCGAACATCCGGGAGCGGTGTTTGTCAACATCGCCATTGATAGATGTTGTGCCTTCTTCCTCGTTTAGCCTCCGATTATTGATGTTGTCGGCCGACATGTATCACTTCTGAGAATTTGGGCTGTTGTAGGAGAGAAGTCAAACCTTGCTGTGTCAACTCGGAAGCCGTCTGATATATACTCCGGAACGCATCTGATATTTTACTTTGCAAAGTTAGGTCATCCGGGTC
>CAZCZX010000357.1:0-1748 GCA_964503095.1 uncultured Sangeribacter sp. | reverse complement strand
TTGTGCTGGCTATTGGCCTTGCAGGTGGTGTCTTTATCGGTAAATATCTCACTGTCAGTCGCCTTTCTCCTGCTGAAGCTAAGTTGAGGACTATTGTAGACTTGATTGAGAATGAATATGTCGATTCCATTGATGTTGATTCTCTATTGGCTTCCGTAGTCCCGGACCTTCTTGCCGGTCTTGACCCTCATTCTGTCTATTTCTCTCCGGAGGAGTTGAAATCTACTAATGAGGATATGGAAGGTCATTTTTCCGGTGTGGGCGTTTCATTCCAGATTGTAAATGATTCTGTCGTTGTGGTCGATGTCATCGCAGGAGGTCCGGCTGAAAAGGTAGGTTTGCAAAATGGAGATAAGATTGTCGCGGCCAATGATTCTGTCCTTACTGGAAAGAAAGCCACTCAGGATAATGTATTCAAGACACTCCGTGGTCCGAAAGGCACTAAGGTCTCCTTAAAAGTGAAACGTTCAAATTCTACTAAACTGTTGGATTTTGATGTTGTCCGTGATGATATTCCCGTCAACAGTGTAGATGCCGTATATGTTGCTGATGAAGATAATAATATTGGCTACTTGAAGGTATCTAAATTCGGACGTAATACTTTTGAGGAATTCTATATGGCTCTTCGTCAACTTGAAGCACAAGGTGCAAAAAGTTTCGTTATTGATTTGAGAGGCAATTCCGGTGGATTCCTTGATCAGGTGATTCTGATGGCCAACGAGTTTTTGCCTGACGACAGGATAATTGTCAGCACTAACGGGAAACTCAGTGAAAATCGCAGTGTGGCTATGAGCGATGGAAACGGCCATTTCCAAGATATTCCCATTGCGGTTTTGATAGATGAGTATTCTGCATCTGCATCAGAAATTTTTGCCGGAGCTATTCAGGATAATGACCGAGGTCTCGTAATTGGACGCAGATCTTTCGGAAAGGGTCTGGTTCAGCATCAGATCGAACTCCCTGACAGTAGTGCCATTCGTTTGACTGTGGCTCGCTATTATACCCCGTCGGGTCGTTGCATTCAGAAACCTTATGAGAGGGGAGAGGATGGTAAGTATGTAATGGATATTGTAGATCGCTTTGAGCATGGCGAGTTCTATAATGCCGACAGTATCAAACTCGATAAGAGCAAACTCTTCCTGACTAATGGCGGCAGAAAAGTATATGGAGGAGGAGGTATTATGCCGGATGTATTCGTTCCGGAAGATACGACTGGATATTCTTCCTACTATGTCAGCGTCAGCAACAAGGGTCTCATCACAAAATATGCATTCCAAGTTGCAGAAAAGTATAGATCTTTGACATCTAATGTTAAGACAATTGAAGAACTTGAAAGAGTAATTCCTCGCGATCAGACTCTCCTTGAAGGATTTGTTGACTTTGCTGCACAAAATGGAGTTCCAGCCCGTTGGTACTACATCAACAGAAGCCGAGGTGTAATTTTGAATCTTCTTAAGGCCCAGATTGCACGCAATGTTTTAGGTTATAATGGTCTGATACAGATGCTCAATCAAGAGGATGTGACCGTAAAGAAGGCTCTCGAAATGCTTAAGGATGGCAAATCTGCAGTGACTTTAGTACCCCCTTCTAATGCCGGTTCAGATTTGAAGATAAATAAGTTTAATCTATTTAAAACACACGATAATAAAGAGTTATGGAGAAATCAGAAATACGCAGAAAGATAAAGAATCTTCGGATGATGCTCCTTGAGCGTGAGAAGGAGAGTGCAGCTGAGGAAGTGTTCTCAC
>CAZCZX010000356.1:0-1760 GCA_964503095.1 uncultured Sangeribacter sp. | reverse complement strand
TATTTTTTGATTTTCACATAGGGTGTCCCCTCGCGGAGGATAGCTGAGCATCGCTTCGCCTCCTGTCGCGGAATCCGATACTATCGAAAGAGACCAGATGCCGAAGCCCTCCCTAAAGTTCAGAGTCAAATAAAGTAGTAAGCATGCTCCGCATGCGTCTCACGCAGTCAAAAGAAAACTAAAGAATACAGCGGCACCCTTCCATATTAGCGAGCGAAGCGCAGCTCAGTTCGACTCCGCGAGCGCAAGCCAAAGTCGAGTGGGACCATTCAAAAGCTAAGGAAATATGATAGGTTAGAAATATATATCTTCATTGGGGGGTTGATTGTCGAGAAACATCACGTAATATATGGGAAGATAAGTTACTTTACCTATTTTTTTGACCTCCTTTTCGTTAGAAAAAACAACTCCTGAGTGAATATTATACTCTGGATTCTCGAGTAGTCGTGAAAGGGCTCTGTGGACTGTATAATCCTTACCGGATTTCACTTCCACTGGCATTACTGATACTTGGTCATGATTGTCAATAAGGAAATCCACTTCACCTTTTTGGCGATTATCATAATAAAACAGTCGATGGCCGTGAGTTTTCAGTTCTTGAGCCACGACACTCTCATATACAGAGCCGAGGTTGATGCTTTTATAGTCATTCAATACTGGTTGAATGTTGTTGCCGTAGAGTCTTGATGTCAGCAATCCGACATCGTTCAGATAAAGTTTCAATAAGTTTTTCCTTACTGATTCAGATAATGGATAACGCGGATTTGTAATGGCATTCACGCTCAAGGCAATAGAAGAAGAAATCAAATATTCAAATTCATCTTGATAATTATCAAACCGATCGCCTTTCTTGTTGAGAATATCTTTAGCTACTATTCTCTTTTTCTTATTTTCCATCTGAGAAGGTATCATGTCGTAAATCCTACGAATAGCCAAAGCCTTTCCACTGTTATGCTCATATTTTGATGCGTCATCACCATATAGAATCCTAATTGAATCTTGAATTTCCCTTACTTTAATAATGTTATGAGAATCAAGGTATTCATTTACAGCATCAGGCATTCCTCCTACAAGTAAATAACGTTTGAATAGTCCAAGCAGATGATTATGGAGTTCTTCATTCAAACTTTCTCCTTTCTCATATTTCTCCCTTATATTTGAGATTGCATTATCTCCAACTCCATTAGCATACAAAAATTCTTCGAAATCCAACTGATACATTTCCTTTCGGATGATGCTTCCGATAGGAATAGAAGTGGCAGAACGTAATGTCAATCCAAGTAAGCTTCCGCTCGCAATATACTTGTATCTATGGTCTTCCCTCATAAACTTCAATAATGTAAGATATTGGGGATATTGCTGAATTTCATCGAGAAATATTAAAGTGTCGGAATTGCTTCCAATTTTCTTTCCGTATACACTTCCAAGAATCAGATAGAATTCTTCCAAGGAATGTACATTCTTAAACAACTGAGGACCCTCATCATCTTTCACGAAGTTTATTTCGATGAAATTCTTATACAAAGCACTTCCTACATTGCGTATAATATACGATTTACCTATCTGGCGTGCACCCTCAATAACCAAAATTTTATCCGAATTGGAAGATAGATGTTCTTCTATGAATTTTGAAATTTTTCTTGTCAGCATGTCACTATTGATTAATCAGGATGCAAAGATACTAATTATTAATTAAATGTGCAAATAAAACTACACTTTTCAAAGGATTTTACTCCCTTAAAACTACACTTTTCAAAGGA
>CAZCZX010000355.1:0-1838 GCA_964503095.1 uncultured Sangeribacter sp. | reverse complement strand
AAAATTTTATCATTATCTTTGCATTGACAATCTTTATTGTGCATTATGAATTATGAATTATACAAAAACTTATGGAACAATATTAGTTGTAGACGACAACCCTGCAATTCTCACTGCAGTAAAAATCTGTCTTGATAAGGTGTTTGAACGAATCCTCACGCTCAAATCGCCGGATAATATCCTTCCTACTCTTGGACAAGAGGAAGTGGATGTGATTCTTCTTGATATGAATTTCTCACTCGGTGTCAACTCCGGACAGGATGGTCTGATTTGGCTTTCAGCCATACGCAAAAAGCATCCCGATATTCCTATAGTGTTGGTCACTGCCTACGCTGATGTCAAACTGGCAGTTAGAGGTCTTAAAAATGGAGCAGTGGATTTTGTCACAAAACCATGGGACAACGATGAATTGATTCGTGTTCTAAAAGATGCTGTCGACAAGACTAAGGAAGTGGCTCCCCTTTATGAGATTGAAAAGGAGCATATCAAAAAAGTAGTAGACAAGTGCAATGGCAATATGAGTAAGGCTGCCGAGTTGCTTGGTATTACTCGCCAGACATTATATCGCAAATATCAGCCATGATTATTGCCTACGTTGCTTTAATTTTATCAATATTAATTATAACATTGATAGGGATATATCGTCATCAATGCTTGTTAAGAGATAGGGCAAGACTGATGCGCGATGCCATGCGGCATAGAGACTTCTCCTTTCGTTTGCCTACTAAAGGATTGCTCTTTGGCGAGAAAGCAATGCAGAAAGCTTTAAATGATATGGGGCACGATATAGAAAAACTTGTAGCCCACAATGAGGTGGAATCTTGGCAACGTCTGACCCGGGTTTTGACACATGAGATAATGAATGCCACAACTCCAATACGCAGCATAAGCCAGGCATATCTGTCAGATCCAGATATCAAAGATACTCGATATGAAGAGGGAATTCAAGCAATATATGATACAAGTACCGGTCTCGCCGAATTCGTAAACAGTTATAGAAAGATGACTCAACTTCAGGATCCGGTAATTAAAGAACTTCAAGTTGGCAATTTCTGCCAGAGCATTGCGACTCTCTATCCGGAATTGAAATGGGATATTCAGGTGCCGAGTTATTTGACTTTGCGGGCAGACGAGAATATGCTTCGCCAAGTATTTATTAATCTCACAAAGAATGCAATAGAAGCAGATGCAAAAACTATTGGTTTTGAATATGACAAGAAAGAGGAAGTGATTCTTATAAGCAACGATGGTCACGTAATTCCCAATGATGTGGCTCGCGAGATATTCATCCCTTTCTTTACTACCAAGCAATCCGGCTCTGGAATAGGCCTTTCCCTCTCTCGCCAGATGCTCCTTAAACAGGGCTTAATCCTAAGCCTCGCAGAGCATCCCAAACGGGGCTTCAATGTCACATTTGTCCTTGAAAAAGATAGGACATAATAATATGTCAATGAAGATTGATAAAAAAAGAAGCTGACGCATCTACGCGTCAGCTTCTTCAATATTCTTATAAGAAAATTACCAGATAATCACACGTTCTGAAGCAGGACGGAACATCTTGTCGCCATCTTTAATGTCAAAGGCTTTGAAGAATGGCTCAATATTTTTGAGAGTCACATTCACGCGGTTTTCTCCAAGTGAGTGTACGTCGCCGCTGGTAAGATTGCGCATTTCTGCCTCGCGGATGTTCTGTGCCCAAAGGTTAGCATAGTTCATATAGAACACCTGCTCCGGAGTAAGTCCTTCGATGAGTGCAGCTTCGCTATTCACGTCCACTCCTTTTTTCTTCTGGCTGTCGAGGAATGCAGTCATTGCAATGCGAAGGCCACCCTGATCAG
>CAZCZX010000354.1:0-1905 GCA_964503095.1 uncultured Sangeribacter sp. | reverse complement strand
CCGGAGAATGGCGAAATAATACATCATCATGACACGCATATTACTCATATCCTTAATTTTACTCTATGCAAGCCTCTCTGCAGTTGCCGAGAATATCATACGAAATGGTGTGCCAATTTCGTTTCCAAGGTTGAGTTGAAGGGTGTGGCTACTGCACATTCGTGGCTATCAAACACACCCGGAGACAAACTGGCCGTGCCATTTAAAGGGAAAAGAATCAGTATAATCGGAAAATCGGACAATCAATCCGGCTATGCAGAAGTAAGGATTAAAAACAAGAAAGGAGAAGTTCTGCACTCCTCCCTCATAGATTTCTATAGTAAAGTAGAAGATAAAGGGCTGCGCTTCGTCAGCAACACGTATCCCGAAGATGAATACATCCTTGAGATAGAAGTCTCAGGCGAATACCCAGTCTGGTTCAAAAAGAACGGCGACCGCTTCGGAAGCACAGATTCCTACATAAAAGTCACTGAGACGATTGTAGAGTAGCTGGCTTATCGGAAAAGGTGATCACGGTGTGGGCCTTTAGGATGGCTAACTTGTTCATGTCGAGAGGGGTCATTTTTTTTGCTCCTTCGGGTACTTTAAAATCTGTCTGGCTCATATTCTGTCTGCGGTGTTTTTGTTATCATCTTTCTTTTCTATCAAGGGCATCAAGGAATTGATTAGCAACATCACTCCAACGTAGGCAACTCCCAATACAAAGAAATCTATGCTTATCGGCAGACTCTTTTCTACCCATCCTCCTGCCAAGTAGGAGAAGAAAAGGAGCCACAGGGAGCATTGGACAGTGACACAAAGTGTACACCATCTCTTTGCTCTAAACCTCTGATACCATATACTCCACGCCGTAAACGGCAGGCAACACATATTGCAGAGCGCCAGCGATGGGAGCGAGTCCGGGAACATCAGCAAAGCAAGCAAACTCACTGAGAAATAAGCAAAGCCGACCTCACTCCATCCGAAAAGCCCAAAGAATTTCGATGCAGATGTAGCCAAGACATCGTCACATCCACCTGCCTGAAGCACTCCGCAAAACCGGTCGGCTTTCGGATTATGAATCTTGAGTGACTTCTGCACGAGCAAGTATGTGACATAAAGACCTCCAAGATCGATAGCCGCAATGAAATAAGTCGAGACATACCTATACAAACCATTGGCAATGAATGCATACACAAGCAAAGCCACCATACAGGCAAGGAGCACCCATTTCTTTGACCGCTTGAAGAAATCCAACCGCCGATGCAATCCTAAATCGGGCTCGGCAGCCCCATCTTTGGCTCGCGACAAGAATACGTTGCCATCCCATGCTTCCATAAGACGGGATAGCGTAGTCTCTTCCGGCTGACCAAGACTAAGATATTCCACTTTGTCTCCATCAATCGCAGTGACAATGATATTGCCACCTCCGGCCCCTGCAGTGTGGGCTATAAACGGAACGGGGATATCCTTGATGCTGTTTTTGTCAGCAAGGAAATAAGCCTCCGACTCCACGCCATAGTCTTCCAATGCCCTCGAGAGGCCAAACCATGTCTTGAACGGCATGGCTTTTTCTTTTGCAATGGTATAGTCATGGGTATGGCCGACACCAAGAAGTGTCAGCCAATCGCTCAGCAATGAAGCATCCGGCGATTTAAAATGTGTATTTAATCGCGAAGCTTGTGCCATGGTCTTACTGTATTGCAGACTGTATCTTCTGCAGTAATACTTCTGCAGGCATCTCACCGGTCTCACGCATCACTTCTTTACCATCTGCATAAAGCAGGAATGTAGGAAGCGACTGGATATTCTCTTTATTTGCGAGGTCCTCGTTTTTATCAATATCAAACTGGAGCACCTTCAGCTGGTCGGCAAGAAGGGTCTTGATGTCAGCCACAATAGGCATCATTTTCTGGCAATGAGGGC
>CAZCZX010000353.1:0-1933 GCA_964503095.1 uncultured Sangeribacter sp. | reverse complement strand
TGGAGTCGAAAGTTGTCTTCTGTATCCCGATTTCCTGCATTGGGCGGCGAGCAGTGATCTCAAATTCATCGAGCATGACAGTATCGACATTTGCTGAATTTTGAGCATCAGCGTATGCGCATATGGCAGCGACTCCGATAGTCGCTGCCATACTTATACATTTTATCCAAAATGAATCAGCCATACCCTAATACAAAATGCTATTCATTATGCATTGTGCATTATGAATTATTTAAGCCAGCAGAAAGCACCGGGAATGATGCCTACTTCAAATTGTCCGATCTTAATCCCTTCCTTGGAGTATTTATATATGACTCCATTCTGCTGATAATCGATTGCGTCTGCGACATACACATCGCCTGAAACAGGAGCGACGGTCAGTCCATAATAGTAAGTTCCGTTGGATTTGATGAGTGATTCTGTTGGAAGTGTTTGGCTATTGACACTCATTTCCCATATATCGCCGTTGATCCAGTATAGGGTGTCCTTACTGCTGTTGAGGCAGAGTTCGGAGCAGCTGTCGCCGAGATCAAATGTAAGTGTCTGTTCTATCTCAAAACTCTCTGCATCAATTTTCAGGAGTGAGGGTTCTTCATAGCCAATCTCATTTCCAGACCATCCGCCTCCGTCGCAGAGCACCCAGAGCTTTTTGTTGCAGTCAAGGGCGATTGCTTTTGGCTGGATGCCTACTTCGAGAGTTGCCACTACCTTATCGGTTCGAGTATCAATCTTGATGATCTCTTTTTGATAACTCCAGCAGTTGCAATATACGTAGTCGCCATATGCCACCATCTGTTCTGTCGAACCAGTAACGGTTTGCATATTTGGCACTTCGATATAGCCGGTAATGCTATAGGAAGAAGGATCTACTACGACGATACGATTGTCATACATCTGAGTGATGTAGGCCTTCTTGTCATTGACCTGATGAAAGTAGCGAGGGGATGTAAGATCTGTGATACGTCCCTTTTCTTTCAAGGTATAAGGGTCGACTGCAAACACTACATTTGAATTGTTGACAGCAATCCATCCCTTGTTTCCAGTTATTGTCATAGATTGGGCTCCATCTCCAAGCTTCATACCGTTGACGCGATTGAAGGCTTCATTAAGAACATCATTTGTTTCTGTATTGAAGACAGAAATGGAAGCGGTGCTAGTCTGGAAACTACCTTCATTTATGACGAAAAGTGTCCCATCCAACTTTTTGGTGATGAAATCCTTAATTGGATTAGACTCATCTACGTCATCCTCTTTGGAGCAACTTATTGTGGAGAAAGCGAGTGTAGTGGTTGCAAAGGCAGCCGCTAAATAAAAAAGCAGTTTCTTCATAATTATTATTGTTTAAATGAATGGTCCCGTTCATGTTAGCACAATAAAAAATTGTATGTGTAGGATCTCGAGGTGCTAAGGTAGGTTTTCTGACTTCTCCCGTCAGTCTTGGCGCCTTCTCAAGCCTTGTGAGGCTCAATGACTTGCATGCCATGACATAGATTCCCTCTCGGGGAATCGGGAATTACAGCAGCGGGTACTGTTCCGGACTCACACCGGATTCCCTTTCCTTTTGCGCCTGCAAAGTTAATCAAAAATATTCAAATCCCCAAAATTCTATTTGAAAATGTTTAAAATGTTTAGATTGGAGTTGTAGCCCCAAGCCTGATTTCGCCCTTTATCATCAGCACTCTTGGCGAATCTGTTTTTGTATGAAAGACAGAAGTTGATAACATCCGAAGTGGACACTTATATTTCCTCTTTTTCATTTTTTTCATGAATTTTTAAAAAGACATCAGAATCCTTCAGGGACTCTGATGTCTTAAGGAATGCTTTTGAAATGATGGGGCGCTACGAGATTATTATAGTTTGAAATCGTATGCGAGTGAGAGTATGAATGTGCGTGGCATCGCCATGTCATAGATAGTCTTGCAGAGTCCTAATT
>CAZCZX010000352.1:0-1935 GCA_964503095.1 uncultured Sangeribacter sp. | reverse complement strand
TTTCACATTTATTCCCTCATAAAAATGTAGTTATTTTGACTCGAGTGGAGCAGGGTGAGTCGACATCGGCTCCATGAGGCGGTGGCGGAAGTTTGAGTGGCGGATGGTGGGGGTGGCGTTTTCTATGGCGTAACGGAGTGCTTCTTCTTCGCCTACGAGGACGCAGAGACGGCTGGCTCGGCTTACTCCTGTGTAGAGAAGGTTGCGATATAGCATGGGGCGGTGTGCCATTGTCACAGGGAAAACAATATTCTTAACTTCTGATCCTTGGAGTTTATGAACTGTCGTTGCATATCCAAGAGTCAATTCGCTGAGATCACTTCGGAGATAAGTGCTTCTGTTTCCATCAGCATATTCCACCACCATAGTCTGCTCCTCTGGATTCACCTCAATAATTCTGCCAGACTCTCCATTATAAACCCCTCTGTCTTTTGAATTTGAAGTCTGCATCACCGGGTCGCCAAGGCGAAAGATCGTTTCTCCTCGCTTAAGAGCAGGACCTTCAGGATTTAATCGCGCCTGAAGATCCATGTTCAGTTGTTTGGCACCCAATGTGCCAATTTGCTGAGGAGTCACAACGAGGATTTCTGAAGAATCGACACCTTTATCGCGAGGCAATTCCTCAGCAACAAGAGTGAGGATTCGGTCATGAATTCTTTTAGTAGTGGATTCCGGAATTATCATGAAGTCGCTTTCCGGATAAGATTCAGGCATTTCTCCGGAGTTGATAGCTTTTGCACTCTCTGCAATTCGACTGCCCTCTTCTTGGCGGAAATTTTCGTTGAGACGTGCAACAGGAATAGATGGAGCCTCAATCATATCCCGCATTACATCTCCGGCCCCAATTGCTGGAAGTTGGTCAACGTCTCCAACCATTATCACTTGAGTTCCTGAGCCTACAGCATCCAGAAGATGATTGAATAATACTTGCTCCATCATCGACCCCTCATCGATTATCAACACATCAGTTTCAATTTGCTTCTTGTGGTATCCCTCACCTTGTCGGTAGCCAAGAAGCCGATGGATGGTAGAGGCCTCCCGTCCTGTCAAAGCCGTCATTCGTTTGGCAGCCCTTCCGGTTGGAGCGCATAGAGTGACATGTTTCCCTTCCTTTTCGAGAGTGTCTATTACTGCGCGAAGGACTGTAGTTTTGCCCGAACCGGGTCCTCCGGTCAGAACCGAGACAGGAGCGTTGAGAAGAGTCTTGATTGCTTCCATTTGAATTGGGGAGTACGCAATGCCATTTCCATCAGTTGTTGGAATATCCGTGGCATTGACTTTTTCAGGTGCTGTCTTTGCGAGAGCAAGAAGTTTTTGTGCCCCTTCTTTTTCTGCATTATAGAATACTGGGAGATACAACACGCCACGGCTTCTGACAATTCTGCCATCTTCAATTGTTGCTTCAATTTGATTTGCTATTTCTTCAGTGGGAACTCCTGTGATATTTGAAGCGTAAGATAGGGCTTCAGGAATGGTGGCAAACAAATTTCCGTCGTCGGCATAGTGTTTTACTGCACCAACTATGGCTGCTTGCAAACGCTGTGGGTCGTTTGGAGCAAAACCGAGAGCCTTGCCTATCTTGTCAGCTGTATGAAAATGAAGTTGCCATACATCTTCCACCATATAATAAGGATCTTTAGTGACAACAACTTCAGCTCGTTTTCTGTATTTCCCTAAAATTCTTTCAATGTGCATCTCGCTGATGCCACAGGAGAAGAGAAAAGCGAGAAGCGGGATAGGGTATTTGAGACTATTGAGGCTATCAGATGCCTTTTTAATCCTTGACTCTCCGATACCTTTCACTCCGAAACATTTATCTGGTTCTTCAGCAAGCACTTGTAATGTATTATCGCCGAAAGTCTCAACAAGTTTTTTCGCATAAGCAGGCCCAATTCCCTCCACCATATCGCTGGCAAGGAATCTCTGAATACCATC
>CAZCZX010000351.1:0-1996 GCA_964503095.1 uncultured Sangeribacter sp. | reverse complement strand
TCGATAAGCCTGGAGAATATGGCTACTGGGATCACATGGATTTTATAATAAAAGAGGCTGAAAACAACGGTATATACATTGCAATGGTGCCAATTTGGGGAGGACTCGTCAAGAAGGGCTTGATGAGTGTCGAGGATGCCAAGGCATACGGTAGGTTTCTTGCTGAGCGCTACAAAGATTCCCCAAACATCATATGGGTGATGGGAGGAGATGTCAAAGGAGACGTCAATCCTGACCAATGGCACGCTATGGCCACAACAATCAAATCTATCGACAAAAACCATCTTATGAGTTATCATCCTTTTGGTCGCACTTCATCAACTCAATGGTTTCATAATGCCCCCTGGTTAGACTTCAACATGTTTCAAAGTGGACATCGCCGCTACGACCAAGTGAAGGGAGATGGCGACGACAAGGCGCAGGCTTCTCAAGCAGAAGACAATTGGAGATATGTGGAAGAAGGGCTGTCTCGAATGCCTCGCAAGCCAATCTTTGATGCTGAACCTTCCTACGAAGAGATTCCTCAAGGTCTTCATGATCCCTCCCAGCCATGGTGGAAAGCACCCGATGTTCGCAGATATGCCTACTGGGATGTGTTTGCCGGATCTGCAGGACACACCTACGGTCACAGTTCCATAATGCAAATGTTAAAACCGGGTTATGAACCTGCATATGGTGCTGTAAAACCTTGGTATGTGGCACTTGAGGATCAGGGCTACAATCAAATGAAGTATCTCAAAAATCTCGTGCTCGCATTCCCATATATGGAGAGAATGCCAGACCAGAGTATCATATCAGGCAAGAATGGTGAGCGTTACGACCGTCTTATAGCCACGCGTGGCAACGACTATCTGCTCGTCTATAACTATACTAACCGACCTATGGATATTGACCTGACTAAGATTTCCGGAAAAAAGAAAAATGCCTGGTGGTATGATCCGAAAGACGGTTCACTTAGGCACATCGGAGAATTTCCAAGCAAGGTGACTCATTTCCAGTATGATGGTGAGCAAGGAGACGGCAATGATATGGTGCTAATAGTAGTTGATGCTTCAAAAGACTATATCGGCAAAGACTGGACTCAAATTCCCGACAAATCCTAAACTTCTCAATTAATAATCTAAAATACTAAATAAGAAAAGACTAACATTATGAAAATTGGAAAAATCCTACTGGTTGCCATCATAATGATGATAGCATCCCCAAAAGCATGGAGCGTAGAATACATGCGTGAGATAACCGTTGCATCCGACGGCTCCGGTGATTTCAAGACAATTACGGAAGCCCTGGAGGCAATCCGCGCCTATATGGACTATCGCGTCACTGTTAATATCAAGAATGGAGAATATCATGAGAAAGTGATTATTCCATCTTGGTTAGAGAATGTTGATTTCATAGGAGAGGACCCGGAGAAAACTATCATCACCTATAATGACTATGCAAGACTCGACAATATGGGGACATTCCGTTCCTATACAATGCGTGTAGATGGATGCAACCTCACCTTCAAAAACCTCACTATCCGCAACAATGCTGGTCGAGTAGGTCAAGCCGTGGCTCTACATACTGAAGGAACAAACTTGAAGTTTGAGAACTGTAGATTTTTAGGAGATCAAGACACTCTTTTCCTTGCCGGACATGATTCAGATCTTGAATTTGATAATTGTTATGTAGAGGGTACCACCGACTTTATATTCGGACCTGCCACTGCTTGGTTTGAGAACTGTGAGATCCACAGCAAAGCCGATTCTTACATCACCGCCGCATCCACTCCTGAGAATGTAGAAGTAGGTTTGGTATTCAAAAATTGTAAACTGACAGCCGACCCTGAAGTAAAGAAGGTTTATTTAGGCCGTCCATGGCGTCCCTACGCCTATACAGCCTTCATAGATTGCGAGATGGGCGATCACATCACGCCCGCCGGATGGGACAACTGGCGCAACCCCGAAAACGAAAAGACAGCCCGTTACTTCGAAAGCAACAACAAAGGCCCCGG
>CAZCZX010000350.1:0-2017 GCA_964503095.1 uncultured Sangeribacter sp. | reverse complement strand
CTAAATGGGGAACTTTGCAGTGCTAAGAGTTAAGGGAGATTTCCTCAGTGTAATGACCCCTGTCGGATATTGTTTGTAGGGAAGAACTTTTTCCATGTGCTGAATTAATCGGAAAAATTTGCATTATTAGTAGATTTTTGTTAGTTTTGCAAACAAATAACTATATATGGGACAGTTGGCTTTTATACAGATGTTTATGCTTGTTTCTCTTCCGATAGACATTAACGATAATAGGAGGCATGTTCATGTCTTTAGGAAGGGTGGAAGACATCTGCACTCAGATGCTAAAATATGGATTGAGAAAAATGGCATTCCTTGTGTGGAAATTGCAGAGTCTAAACTCACTTCTAAAGACAACCGACTATTGGTTGAAGCCATTTATAAAAATTGGGATTTTATAAATAGACAGATTTCCAAGACTTTTAAAGGAGAAAAAACGATAATTAAAAATATAGGATAAATCTATGTGTAAGGATAAGAATATAAGTATAGGGATAAAAAAACTGGATTTTTCAAAGATCAAGGGAAAGCTTTTGGCATATCTTACAGATGGAAGAGAAGTGGCAGTTCCTGTTTCTTTCTTTCCTGACATAAAGAGAATGCCAGTCAAGGAGCGAGAGCAATGGATGATTCTGGATGACCAATATTTCACTTTCAACCACATGAGCAAGGTATATTCAGTATCCGACTTGCTGCGGCTATGACATAGAATTATTCTCATATTGTCAAGATAAGTAGTAAGCGCACTCTATGCGCGTCTATAATGAAATTTCCCATGTCAGATTTGTTCAGACGTGTCACATATGGAGTTCGGATTTGTGGCCGAGGGTACGCGTATAGCTGAAGATACCTGCACATAGGGCAATATATAAGCAGACTGTCATCACGAGCACTATATGCAACGTGATGACAGCTATGTATTTTTAGATATGAGAAGCCTATTCCAGGCACGGTTTATTTAAGGGTTAAGAGTCAAGGAGGATTTGGCTGTGGCTGCTATTTGGTCGGGGGTTAGTCCGCATTCCTGCTGGAGATCGGAGTAATTGTAGCGGTTAAGGAACTTCTTTGGAAGTCCAAGGTTGATTACCTTTACCGGTGCCTCCCCGAGATATGATGCTACTTTCTGTCCATACCCTCCATCGATGATACCATCTTCGGCTGTGATCACAACACTATAGTCCTTGAGTGAGTCAAGAACCTTTGTGTCGAGCGTAGAGAGATTACGTGGATTGATGAGCGTGGCGTTGATGCCTTGCTCCGCGAGCATCTCTGCAGCCAATGCCGTATATGTGAACATGGCTCCTGCCCCTATCAAGGCTACTTTCTCTCCACGGCGCACGATATCATATTCCGCCTTTGAGTAATCATCAAGCAGCTTGATTTCCTTATTGGAGACTGCATTTGAGCCTGGTGTGCGTACTACCACTGCCAACTCATTCTGCTTTATCGACCAGTCGAGCATCGCCTCAAACTCTTCCTTGCAAGTCGGGGCAAGATAAAGGAGATTAGGGATGTTTGAAAGGAGGGCGATGTCGAAGAAACCAAGGTGGGTCTCATCGTTCATGCCGAACATTGAGCCATAGAATACCACAAAGGTAGCAGGTTGACGGTTAAGGGCTATGTCCTGGCTAAATTGGTCGTAAGCCCTCTGTAGGAAACTGCTGACAAATCCAACTACCGGTCGCATGCCACCTTTGGCAAGGCCGCTTGCAACGTCTACTGCGGCTTGCTCTGCAATGCCGACATCCACAAACTGCTTGCCGGCTTCCTGACGTCGAGCCTTGTCGAAACCGAGTACACCCGGAGTGCCTGCTGTGATGGTCACTACCTTCTCGTTTTCTTTCATCTTTGCGAGCATCTTCTTTGCGAAGAGTTCGCTATAGTCTTCTGGTTCTTCTTCTGATGCGTGGAGCGGTGCTCCGGTTTTGGGATCAAATGGGCCGGCATAGTGGAATTCCTCTTTGTCCTCAACTGCCGGTTTGAGTCCCATACCTTTAAGTGTGTTGATATGCACCAC
>CAZCZX010000349.1:0-2031 GCA_964503095.1 uncultured Sangeribacter sp. | reverse complement strand
CCAAAACCGAAGCTCAGGAAATATAGGTACTTTTTCAAGAAAAATTCAGATTATTCATGACTCCCTGACAATATAATTGATATGTACTCATTTAATGCTCTCTCGAAATTATCTTCATATTTCTTACACAGCTCTTCTAATAGAAGGATGTCTTTCTCTTTTGATTCCATGTTGTTTTCTGTTATGTGATTATTAGTTGGCTGCCCGACTAATTTTATAGTCCTATATGCGATTTCTGATACATAGATGTTGTCATATAGAAGTAGTTAGTCAGACAGCCAGATAGTCTTATATCTTCATACTGTAGCCATCAAACGTCTTCTTAACATCAGGCTTGGTAATGGTTTTAGTATAAATCTTGCCTATGGATTCGGAAAGAAACTTCATAATCTCACATCCTATGAATTGACTTACTTTTTCTATTATCTCTATGCGGGATGCATCGTTAATTTGATCGCGAAACATAATTGTAATAGCACTCCCTTCATTCTTAGCTAAGTCAAGATCCTCAAGATGCCTCATTGTTAGTCTGACGCAGTATTCAGATTCTTCTCTATTATGAAATTCGAGACCAGTCCACCACATAGTTAGATGACAAAGACAGTGGCAGAACCCCCAGAGAACGTCCATGTCAGACTCGCACATATCAAGATTTATAAAAGCCGTGTGCATATGTTCAAAATGATTGTTTTCCAGTATACATATAACATCATCTACTTCATCAGACATCAGATGACTATCGAAAGTGACACGTAATTTTGATAGTGGTGTTTCAAATGTTGCTGTCTTATGTCCGAGAAATTTATCGAAGACTTTAGATGCAAATGTATTAGTTGGTATGAGGAAGTTAAGATTCATTACCTGCCAATTATGTGCAGTTGCATAATTTTCAGCTTTCTCATAAGTAGAAAATCCGTATCCTTGAGCATTCTCTAAAGTCGTTTTTGTCTTGGCGTCATATATTACGTAGCGTCCTCCTTTTATTTCCGGTGCATATTCAATGCTGACCAACTTCGTGGAAGCTCCGGTATGGTCTTTAGATGTAAATTTGTTCATCTCTTTTCTTTTTATGGTTGTCGTTTATGTTAGATTTCTTACTTTGTAATGCCAGTATTTCCCGTTTCCTATATAGGCATTTGCGCTTTATCTTAATAGGATTAAGAATTCCCATCTTAGTCCATTGCCATAAGGTTGTGGATTTGATTCCAAGATATTCCATGACATGTTTACGGGTTAAAAGTTCGTCTCCTTCTGTTGATATAGAAGATTGTTCCTGTTTATTGATTTGAGCAACAATCTCTTTTGCAAAAGCGAGAAGATCTTCAGCTTGCAGTGAGACTTGGACTGTCCCAAGACCGCTATAGATTATATCAGCAATATTCATAATTTCTAATTATTTTAATTTTGTGGGTGCAAAGTTAATGCAATATTTTCTAGAATGCAAGTTTTTGGATTCTGTTAAGATATTGAATTATAGATAAATATGTCAGAATCGTGTTCAACTCTGACAAGTTTTAAATTGCAAATACTAGTTTATTTTTATTGATATAATATAGTTAGGAATATGTTTGCAGATGCAAACTTGTCAGAGTTGGGATAAAGTATGACAATTGTTAAATATTGTTAAATCTTTTAATATTATGATATTTAGTTAATTAATATAGATATATTTAAATTTTCATAGTTCAGTTTTTAAGAATCGAAAGTTATAGGATGGTATGTAACAACAAAAAGAGGAGACAGAATATCCGGTTATGAAGTCGGGTACTCTGTCTCACATCGTTTATCAATAAGGATTCAAAGTTATAAGGAAAAATATGGAATCGTTAGATCTTTTAAGGAATTGGATGGCTAAATATGTTCATTAAGATTCATCCGGATTCACATTTTATAGGACACTTAATAGGACACTTTTGAGATAATGAACAAAGAAAAAGTCGCTAACTCATTGAGAATTAGCGACTTGTGATTTTGTCTAAGTGGTGCCACCAGGAATCGAACCGGGGACACAAGGATTTTCAGAACTCTGCA
>CAZCZX010000348.1:0-2036 GCA_964503095.1 uncultured Sangeribacter sp. | reverse complement strand
ATTTTCTAATTGATCCATGGTTACTTGGATGGAATGCACCGGAACATAATGGAGTGGATGCAAATATATATATGAGTGGTTCACGCCAATTCAACTCAATACCATTTATAATAATAACACCACCAAATTTGAAAATTGACTCAATAGAACAAAATGGCGTAATTATTTCAATAGGCAAAAAACCAAAAATCCTATGGCCAAAGAGCAAAACTATAGAGCCCAAACTTTGGCAACAGCTTTTGTTATGGATTCGAGTGAACCGTCAAGGACTGGAACTGCTTTGGTATGAAAAAATAGGCTTTTTAACATTCTATAAAGAGTTTTATACGAAAGTATAAATATCGGAATTATGAATTTAATTCAATTCATGGAGATGATTCGACTTATTTATGAATGCAAAATTTGAAAGTTTATGTAATTTTGATCTGATAATCCAAGATGAAAGAGAAATACAAGTATAGAATAAAAATTGGCAAATTCCTGATTAAAACGAGGAATCTCACTCCTTTCTCACCAGAAGAAACGGGAGTGAAAGTCAAGATATGGATAAGTTTTCGACAATGCACATTTAGACCATTTTTAATAATCGCACAAGATCTTGACTCAATTAAAAAAAATGGCATTATCATTTCAATAGATAAAAACCCCAAGATGTTATCACCTAAAGGCAAACGCATAGAGCCAAAAGCCCGGAAACAACTCGACTTATGGATAAGATTGAATCGCAGGGCATTATATCAGATTTGGAATGATAAACTTTCGCTAATGGAATTCTATTTAGATTTAATGAAAAAAATAGAGAGTCAATCTCATTAATTATAAATAAGAAGTTGCGCACGACACGAAATTAGTGTAAAAAGATATGATAGGTTTTGCAGAACAAAAAGGCTCTACAGTTTATGTTTACAATCCCAATGGAGGTCTTATGTGGACCAACGGCGGTGAGCTTCAAAACTATACCGCTTCTACCGTCGTTATTCGTAGAGGAAGTACGACCTACGTTTATGGAGAACGAGGGGAATTAAAATTCACCCGATAACTCTTGAAACATTCTATTAGGTCACATTTCTCAAAATGAGACCTAATAGAAGTCTAAGATTCATAATCCAAAAGTTGCGCACTACTCACAAATGGACAGATTACCAACAACCAAAGAGGAACGACGGAAATATTTACAATGGTGGTTTAATGAGTTTATGGCGAGCTGCCAAGTAGATCATTATATAGATCTTTTTCCGGAACTTGACACACGTTTGTGTAAGTTTGGCATCGGCATATTTATGTGGAATATGACTGGAAAAATCGATATCGAAAATCCGGATGATGTTAGTAGAGTCCGCACAATTCTAAAAATCATTGACCAGACTCCAGCTTACGATTTCTTTGACAATACATTTAACGAAGCCGATCCAGACACCGTCTGCCAAATCCTTGGTTTAGACAATTTGAAAAAGATTGAAGAGGGGGATATAGAATTTGACTTTTCAGTTACTGCACTTAAAAATTTTGAAAAAGCCCATGAGTATTTCGACATGGTATCGTGGTGTATAGTCATTTCCGAAGAATCCTTCAATTCTTATACCGCTAATGGCAATCGCTTTTATCTTTGTGAAAACGAGGGATGGTGGGACATGCCTTGTATTCCTGGTGCTGGATTTCCTCGGGATAAGTATGGGTACTCGCTTATAGCAGTGGAAGTGTCTCCTGAAAATAAAATTGTCTCTATCACTTCGCGCTGGAATACCTTTGAAGGCGACACTGGAAACTTCATCTCTGAAGAAGAATTACGAAATATTCTCGGAGAAGAAAACTACCAAAAACTATTTAATTGACCTACTAAATATTTCATTATGATATCATAAAGAATCAAATAACCTAAGGCGTCCCTCCTATGCGCGAAGAAACCATGAAATAAATTTTTCAGTTCCAAAATATTTTCTTAAATTTGCAATTGAATCAATGCAAGTTGATTCATTGACATTTGGAATTGAAGAAGCGTTATGCTTTCTTGTTGACGGAAACCTGAGAAATTTCTA
>CAZCZX010000347.1:0-2044 GCA_964503095.1 uncultured Sangeribacter sp. | reverse complement strand
AATTATGAATAAGTGGTGGACATACCCTGCCGAAGCTGAAGATGGGAAGACCCTCATCATCACAGGCAGAGACGATATAGAAAAGTGGCAAAAACCGGGAAAATTCCCAGTACGCGTCACTGTCAGTTGGGATTATGATCCCAAGCCTGACGGCATGCCTTCCGACGAAGACGCCACACTGATGGAGCAGGCCACAGATTCCCTCATTGACGAATTCGATAAAGACAAGAGTGCTGTCATGACCGGAATCTATACCGGAGCCGGGAGACGCGACTGGATATTCTACACCCACAGTCTCAACATATTTGGCAAAGTATTCAATCGTGCACTTGAAGGGATTCCGGAAATGCCCCTGAAGTTTGACGCAACTGAAGACCCCGATTGGGAGGAATACCGCGAAATGCGCGAAGCCACATATATCCCTGATGAAGAAGTATGAAAAGAGTCTTAATTATTGGAGCCGGAGGATTCCTTGGCTCGCATCTGCTTGAAAAAGCAGTCTTGATTCCCGATCTTGAAGTGTTTGCCGGAGTACGCGCGAGCACTTCCGACAAGTGGTTTCCGAAATCAGGAGTCACACGCGTTGATTTCGATTTCGAAGATCCAGCCGACGTAGAACGAGTGCTCACCACCACCCTTCCTGAAGGCGAAAAATGGGATTGGATCATTTATAATCTTGGAGCCACCAAATGTCTACGCTACAAGGATTTCGACCATATCAACCATGATCTCCTGCGCACATTTGTGGAGACTCTGGAACGCACCGGCATGATGCCCGAAAAATTCCTATACATCAGTTCTCTTTCCGCAATGGGCCCGGGCGACTCCCGCTCATATACTCCCTTCAATGAGAAGATGATTCCGCAGCCCAACACACGATATGGGGCTTCAAAACTTAAGGCTGAGATGCTCCTGCAGATGCACGACGTGCCTTACATCATTTTCCGGTGTACCGGTATCTATGGTCCTCGCGACCACGACTACTTCCTGATGTTTGACGCAATGCGAAAGGGATTTGATTTCTCCGTAGGGTTCCGCAGGCAACTACTGACCTTCATATATGCACCGGATCTCGCCGAGGCTGCATTTAAGGCTCTTGAGAAGGCTCCTGTCAAGGAGATATACAATATAGCAGAGCCTCGCGCCTACAGTCAAGCGGAATTTCGCAAAATCGTGGCTAAAAAACTCAACAAGAGTCTCATCGTCCCGGTAAAAGTGCCCCTTTGGGGCACAAAGGCAGTAAGCTGGGTATGCGAGAAAATCGGAGTAGTAAGAGGAAAACCCTCAACGCTCAACACCGATAAATACAACATAATGAAACAACGCAATTGGAGCGCAGACACCCGAAAGGCACAGGAGGCATTCGGATTCGTCGCCCCAACACCACTCACAAAAGGGGTGGATGAGAGCATTGACTGGTACAGAAAAGAAGGATGGATGAAATGAATATTCCTATAGGGCTGGAGAATGAAGCCACAAGTTGGATTTATGTGATCCTTTTCTCCGTATTTTTCTTGGCTTGTATCCGTGTCAGAGGCAATTTCAAGTTTCTGGGTGCTTTTTTCCGCGACCTCGTAGTGGTGAAAGAACGTGAGAATCTCTTCGATGTGACCATGAAGGAGACTTCTTTCATATTTCTTGTGCTTTTGCTATCAGGATGCAGCATCGGTGTGCTTCTTAGCTTCGCAGTGCCACTCTACGGGTCGGCTGCTCCTATCAAGCCGGACATTCCGGAATTTGGAATTTCAATCCATGGGCAACTGCTTTCCACTATAGTCTGCATGCTGCTGGCTTGTGTCTATATTGGGGCAATGTGGGTGTGCTACACTGTGGTAGGAAAAGTATTCAGCGATTCCCTCCACACATGGCTCTGGGTGCGCGGATACACAGCCGGGACCGGGCTCGGAGGGGCTGTTTTCTTCCCTCTTGCCCTCTCTGCATTGGCTTATCCGCAATTTACCACTCCAATTGTAATCATTGCTTTCGCAATGTTAATTTTAGTGAAATTAATATTTATTATTAAGGGTTTTCGCATTTTTTTCAC
>CAZCZX010000346.1:0-2055 GCA_964503095.1 uncultured Sangeribacter sp. | reverse complement strand
AATTGCGAAATAGTCCTATTTGAATTTGGTGGAACAAATAATTTTTTATATATTTGCATTAAATTTAAGATTTTATGGAATTTCGTATTTTTAAACGCAAAATATATAATACTATTGCAGATTGGAAGCAGTCTTCAAATGGAAAAACCGCACTGCTGATTAAAGGGGCAAGACGTGTCGGTAAATCTACGATTGTCAAAGAATTTGCTGAGAAGGAATACAAGTCATCTATAATCATCGACTTTGCCCGGGCTTCCTCGGAAATATTAGATCTCTTCAACGATATGCATGACCTTGATTTCTTCTTTTTTAGGCTTCAACAGGTATTTGGAGTCCAACTATTCCAGCGCGAATCAGTAATTGTTTTTGATGAGGTGCAATTATGCCCAAAGGCCAGACAAGCTGTAAAGTTTCTTGTGGCAGATGGGAAATATGATTATATTGAAACAGGGTCATTAATATCTATCCGCAAACATACCAAGGATATTCTGATTCCAAGTGAGGAGAGGCGTATTAATATGTATCCCATGGATTACGAAGAATTTCTCTGGGCAATAGGAAACAACGTTACCTTTGACTTATTAAGAAGCAATGAAAATTATTTTCAGTATCTTAACGAAGGAGTAAATCGCAAATTGATGAGAGATTTTCGCCTTTACGTTATCATTGGAGGTATGCCACAAGCTATAGAAACTTATCTTTCAGCCAACAACCTGGCAGAGGTGGACGCTGTCAAACGAGATATATTAAACCTATACATTGATGATTTTGAAAAAATTGACCCATCCGGGACATTGTCGTTGCTCTTCAAGTCACTTCCTGGAGAACTATCTAAAAACAAGTTGAAGTTTGAGTCTAATAGTGTTTTAGGGAAAAGAATGGAGGGTCTACTTCCACTTTTAAATGAAATGCAAGAGTCAATGACAGTCAATTTTTGTTACAGATGTTCTGACCCGAACATTGGATTTGGTTTGCATAGGGACACAGACGACTTCAAGATTTACATGGGAGATACCGGTCTCTTTGTCACAATGGCATTTTGGGATAAAGATTCTTCTGAGAATGAAATATACAACCGACTTTTGGCAGACAAATTAAGTGTGGATTTAGGTTATGTGTTTGAGAATGTAACAGCTCAGATGATAAGAAGTGCAGGACATTCGCTCTATTATAGCACTTTTTACTATCGGGAAGACAAGAAGAAATATTACGAAGTCGATTTTCTTCTAAGCAAAAGAAATAAGTTGATACCTATTGAGGTGAAATCATCAGGCTATAAGACACACAAATCATTGGATGAGTTCTGCCGAAAATATTCCGAAAGAATCGGTTTTCCAATGCTGGTCTACACAAAACCACCGAAGAAAGAAGAGAATCTGGTTATGATTCCCTTTTATCTTTTACCAATGTATCTTTAGTATCGAATCTTCTTCAATTTGAGTGAAAAAGAGGGTTCTTATGAGTTCCTAAAAATGAAAGCTTCCGGCAGTCCTGCAGAGAGCTTTCGATCCTTGCATGAAAAAAAATTATTATCGTCCTCCTGTTTTTGAGGTATCAACATATGAGAGGTTGATGACATTGACATCCTCACCACAACTGAATTTTTTGACCCCCAAGGTCGCGTCGAGCTTGGAAGCAAACTTCGTTCTTTCTCGTTTCAATATCTCAAGATAGTAAGAATAGAATGAGCGAAGTGAAAGTCTATAAGCATCCGGGACTGTTACTCATCAGGTTTACCATCCGACCAAATCCACCCTGCTTCCGGTGAGAATTTTGCATAAATGTCATACATAATGTAATAATACATTGTGGCTTTTATATCAGGACGCTCATCTAATCTTGCGGTTTTAATCTCGACTGTTTGAGGAATTGATGTAAAATGAAGTTGATAATCATATGTGTTTACAAAAATTACAAGACGATCATTGACTTCCGTATAACCGACCGGATGAGCACGAATGTCAAATATATCTTGCTCGCTTCTTTCAATAATCAAAAATGTTGCAAGTTAATACTTTTTTTTGTGGGATGCAAGATTCTGTGCAGATTTTTTTT
>CAZCZX010000345.1:0-2096 GCA_964503095.1 uncultured Sangeribacter sp. | reverse complement strand
ATTGACCAAACACCTCCGCAACATTATGAAGTGAAAGAAATTATGGCTGTTCTCGACCCACATCCGGCACTTCGTTATCCTCAACTGAAATTTTGGGAATGGATTTCAGACTATTACTTGTGTTCTATTGGGGAGGTGATGAAAGCGGCTCTTCCTACAGGTCTTAAAATTGAAAGTGAGAGTGTAGTGACTCTGAATCCGGAATTTGATTCTGATGATGGCATACGTCTTACAGAGCGTCAGGCAGAGATAGTGGCAGCCCTTCAGCATTCAGGAAAAGAATCACTGAGCGGATTAGAAAAGACACTCGGCATCAAGAATGTGGCTCCACATGTCAATGCATTGCTGGCATCCGGTGTTGTCAGAGTTGATGAGAAAGTTGTTGAGAAGTATCGTCCTAAAACAGTGACGAAAGTTCGCTTGCTATGCGATCGTAATGATGAAGAACGACTTCATAGTTTCTTTGACATGACAAAACGCAGCAATCAACAGCAGGCTGTACTTTTGGCATATCTCAACATTTCGAAGTTTATGGTGAAGGGTGAAGAAATCAGGGATGTTGAGCGAGAGATGCTTCTCAAGGCAAGCGCTGTTTCCCCAGCCGTATTGAAAGCAGTAGTGGATAAAGGGATATTGGAGATTTATAAAGATAAAATCAATAGGTTTGAATCAGCAGATTCTTCTTTTGAAAATAAGGTGGTGCTTACTCCTGCACAGCAGAAGGTAGCAAAAGATATAAGAGATTCTTTTCGGGATCATGCAATTACTCTTTTGCATGGTGTGACGGGGTCGGGGAAAACGGAAATTTATTGCGATCTGATAAGTGAAGTGATTTCGCAAGGGAACCAAGTCTTGTATCTTGTGCCTGAGATTTCCCTTACTACCCAACTGACAGATCGCCTAAAAAAGGTGTTCGGCAATAAGTTGCTGATATATCATTCAAAATTTTCAGATAATGAAAGAGTTGACATCTGGAACCGACTGTTGACATCTAATGAACCGATGGTAGTGCTTGGAGTCAGGAGTTCTGTTTTCCTTCCATTCTCCCGTCTTGGTTTAGTTGTGGTAGATGAGGAGCATGAGGCATCATATAAACAATTTGATCCGGCACCGCGATATAATGCCCGTGATGCCGCTACAGTCCTTGCGTCTATGCATGGGGCAAAGACTCTTTTTGGTTCTGCTACGCCAGCCATAGAGACTTATTGGAAAGCACTCCACGGAAAATTTGGTCTTGTGTCTCTTACCGAGCGATTTGAGGGTGCACAACTTCCTGAGGTTGACGTAATCGATATGAGGCAGATGCGTAAGCAGAAGAGCGTGAAAGGAATTATGTCCACTCCTATGAAAAAGGAAACCAGAGAGGCTCTTGACCATGGATGGCAAGCAATTATGTTTCAAAATCGCCGTGGTTTTGCTCCGGTTGTCGTGTGTCGCACTTGTGGTTGGAGCCCAAAGTGTGGGAATTGCGATGTGAGTCTTGTCTATCATAAAGGGAGCAAATTGCTTCGATGTCATTACTGTGGATATACTCAGACTTTGCCTGACCTTTGTCCGGCATGTGGTGAGAATACTTTGGAGAAGTATGGGTATGGTACTGAGCGTATTGCGGAGGAAGTGCAAGAAGAATTTCCAGATAAGAAGATTTCACGGATGGACCTCGACACAACCCGAAATAAACTATCGTATCAAGAAATCATTGAGGAATTTGCAGATCAGCGCACAGACATTCTTGTAGGAACGCAAATGGTCTCTAAAGGTCTCGACTTTGATAAGGTTAAGATAGTTGGAGTCTTAAATGCAGATACGCTTCTGAATTTCCCTGATTTCCGAAGTAATGAGAGGGCATTTAATATGCTTGAGCAAGTGGCTGGCCGTGCCGGTCGTCGTCAGGAACCCGGAAAGGTTTTGATTCAGACTACTAAAGCGGATGAGCGAGTGTTGGAGCACGTGAAGAATCATGATTATCTTTCTTACTATAACGAAGAACTTGCAGAGAGAAAGAAATATGCTTATCCACCCTTCACCAAGATCATAAATGTCTATGTGCGAAACAAGGATGCTGCTGTCTGTGATGCAGCGGCAGTGATGCTTTC
>CAZCZX010000344.1:0-2156 GCA_964503095.1 uncultured Sangeribacter sp. | reverse complement strand
AGTCTCGTCGGTCATGATGCCCGCATCATTCCCTCCTCAACTCGAGAAAAGCCCTCGCCCAAATCCGCCCCAGGGGCTCCCCAATTTTTATGAGACGGGCTCTTAGGCCTTCCATATTAACCTACCACGGCAACGTCAAACTAAGTGCCCATCTCATAAATATGAGATAGGCTCTTAGAGTGCACCAAAAATTAAGAGCCGAATCCTCTAAAATTCGGCTCTTAATTATTTCTTAATACTAATTTATAATCCCTTGTGATCACTTCTTCACAAAACTTACTTTTGCATCAGTGCTCTCAAGCTCGAAACTGAGGATAGTACCATCCTTCGTGACGTCAACATCCTCAATCTTTGAATACTGTGCAAGGCTTCCAAGAAAGTTTGCAGTCACTGCGCCAAGTCCGTCAGGAGCATCTACACCGGCCACATCAAGTGTATTCTGGTCAAAAGATAGATAATATTCATCATCACCTTTCTCCTCACGAGTCCATTTGCCTTCTACAGATGCCTTTACTGTATAGTTAACTGCATTTCCTACTGAATCAGGAGCCGTCACCGTATAGTCTTTAGTCATCTTCACCGGACCATTACCCTTATCAGCTCCTTCACTAAATTCGAAGGTTGTGATAGCGGTGGCTGATGTTGTCCCCTCAATGGCAGGAACCACTACTTCAGGATTTGAAGATGTCCATGTACCGATCATTTTGTTGTTTTCCTCTGAGCAGGAAGAGAGTGCTGCTGCACCGAATAAAAGCGCAGCGCCTACTGCGAGTTGATTGATTGTCTTCATAATCATTTCTATTTATTATTTAATATCATTACCACTACAACAATCAACCCCTATTTTAGTTCAAAAAATTCGGCACTTCCCGGATAGCAGATCAGATTCCACTGCCGGCTTATGCTGCCGACAAGTACGCTGAGGGTTTGTCTATGGGTGGATCAGTCCTCCCCCTTCAGGATTCGGAGGGCTACCCCTTCTCCCTCCAAAGATATAGTCTATCTGAAGCCCTTATCTTCTCAGGAACCGGCATCGAGAAACGATCCCCCTTCTTCACCTCTGCTACAGGCTCTGTAGTCAGCCGCAATTCCTCAACCTTGAATATCAGGGCCCCGGTGGTAGGACCCGTGACCACTACCTCATCTCCGGGACGGAGTATTCCACTCTCCATTTGGAACTCCCCCACTCCAAGTTTATCGAAATATCTTACTCCCTTGGCCACATACTCTTTCACGCGAGTACTGCTGCTGCCATACTTTCCACTCCATTCCCCGAGGCGCTGCCCTAAGTAATAACCATCCCAATATCCCCGGTTGAATATCTTTGCGAGCCTTTCTTCCCAGCCCTGAAGTTTCTCATCGCTAAATTCTCCGGCGCAAATGCACTCCAATGCTTCCGAGTAGCATTCCACTACCTCCTTTACATATTCCGGACCTCTCGCACGCCCCTCTATCTTTAACACGCGCACCCCGGCATCCACCATCTTGTTGAGGAAATGTATCGTTTTAAGGTCTTTTGGACTCATTATATATTGATTGTCCACCTCAAGCTGATCTCCCGTCTCCTTATCCGTAACTGTATACGACCGGCGGCATATCTGTGTGCAAGCACCCCGGTTAGCCGCCGAATTCATCTGATGCAAAGAAAGATAACACTTCCCGCTCACTGCCATGCACAATGCTCCATGGCAGAACATCTCAAGCCTGATGGGACTGCCGTTAGGGCCTGTCAAGCCCTCTTTCTCAATAGCCTCATGTATGGCTTTCACCTGATCCAGATTCAATTCCCGCGCCAACACCATCACATCAGCAAACTGGGCATAGAATCTAACGGCCTCAATATTAGTGACATTCACTTGAGTTGAGATATGCACTTCCTGCCCGATCTCTCGTGCATAAAGTATTGCTGCCATATCAGATGCTATGATGGCAGAGATTCCCGCTGCATGCGCCCTGTCGATAATCTTATGAAGCAAATCCATATCATTGTCATAGATCACCGTATTGACTGTCAGATAGGTCTTCACTCCCTTCTCCGTGCAGCGGCGCACTATTTCGTCCATATCATCGGCTGTAAAATTGGCACTCGAACGTGAACGCATATTAAGTCCCTCTATGCCAAAATACACAGCATCCGCACCTGCCTGCAATGCGGC
>CAZCZX010000343.1:0-2173 GCA_964503095.1 uncultured Sangeribacter sp. | reverse complement strand
TCATATTGAGGCGAACTGATTTCGCGTGTACCTCTGCCGTTGCGCTTCTTTATATAGTATGTCTCATATTGTGAGGCAATACTACGATAATGATCTGTCAGCCATGGACAATTTACAATCTTTGCGAAATGCTCCATGTTGAAAATCACCGGCATATTGTTGCGTCTCAGTCTTGTGGCATACTCAAGACAAAGTGCTATATATGCTTCGGTATGCCCTTGACTTTTGGCTTCTTCCACAAATAGGAATTCCCATGATGCGGGAAAAGACTCTCGGGGTTCACTCATGGCAATACTTGTCACGCCTTGGCGTGATATTGCGGAACGGCTCGCCTGTTCTGCAATATTATGTTAATAATGTTTAATTCAATATCTGTCCACGGAACAGATTGGCAGTCTTCAGTTAACTGCAGCTGCATAAGACTATTGTCATGAGATTCCCCCGAAAGTAGGGGGTATGTACATTGTGTCGCAGTCATCATAGGGTTCCTCCTGAGGTTTGGGAATTGGAAAGAGTGATAGATATTTTTCAATTTCCGTCATAGTCCTCTTCGCATTGGTATTCAAAGAGAGGTCTTCATTCCAAAATCCGAGTTCACATCCTTTTTCTTTGATTGAATCGAATTGCTTCAGTGGCAGACCCATGACGATTGCGATTTCCATATCTGTCAATCCTGACCGGATCAATCGGAGGATGAGCGCGATATCATAGTTTTCCTTTGAGATGAGGTTGGAGCCTCTTAGTTCCTCCGGCTCAACGCCAAATAACCTGGACAACCTGATCAACCATTGGTTGTTGAATTCTCGGTCATCAATTGCATAGGATACTCTGTCACGGTGTGACCTGGCTCTGATCGGATACCATCTGAAGTTTTCCTCATCTGCGCCTTTCCAAATTATTGGAAGGGTGTTGTTTGGGGTGGCATGTTCAAAGATTATCATAGCCTGGGAATTGCTATACCCTAATGCTCTTGATTTGTCGCCAATGAGTTCCATTCCATATTTGTAGGCTATTTCCCTTGTCTCAAGAATCGTCTTATAACTATGGAATGGAGACTTGTCTTTATCAAATATTTTCTGTCTGGTCTCTCCTAATACCTTGATGTGAGGTAGAACCCTGTTGATCCTTTCTATTGCTTTGTCCATTATTATGCAAGAAAGGACTATCACCTGATGAGGTTGCCCGGGGCGACAGAGTCTCACTGCATTCTCGTTGCTTTTCAGTATGGGGTTTATTCCTAATGCTTGCTTCTCCTCATCTGTGCAGACTATAGATAAGAACGTGTCGCCGGATCCGGTTATGTCATCTACGAAAAAGACAATATCTCTTTCGCTGAGTGAATCCACATCAACTTCTGATGGACTTGAATAGAACCTCGGTGGCTGAAGTCGATTAGCATATTTTTCCTTAAAGAGATTCTTTATCAGATATAGAATGACAAACCCGCTTTTGCCCGGCTTCCCCAACGGGATGAAATGTATGCAAGTGGGGGCGCTGAAAGTGTTTTCAGGAGAAATGAATCTCTCAAGATGACTTTTTAGGATTGTAGACAAGTCAGTGGATGAGAAGTATTCAATATGCTCAAGCATCTTCAAAGCGGCTGGCAATTCTTCCTCTTTGAAATTTCCAAGCCATCGGTAGATGGTTGAGACACTGATATGTCCCTTGAACTGATATTTGCTTGCGAATTCAACCTGGCGTGTTTGAGTGTCGGAGAGTTGATTAAGCATACTTATGGCTTAAAGGGAGTCGAGGGAGTTGCGGATTTCGGAGAAGTTGACTACTTTTGTGGTGGAGAGGTCAATGTCTGCTTCATTTTTGCCTTTCATTGTGATGAGGACTTCGTTGTCTTTGTCGCAATGCGGGCAGTTTAGTTTCTGGCTAATGGAGTAGTCGAAAAGTTGAGGGTCTTCATCTGTTTCGCCTACGTTTTTTAAGTGTTCCCATTCTAAGTCTTCTGTGGCGACGTCGAAGGTTTTATCGCAGAAGGCGCATGTGGTGTTCGTGATTATTTGTCTTCCCATGTTGATATTTTTCTGCAAATGTAGCAAAAATAATACTATTATGCAAATATTTGGCGCAATTTTATTTCTGCTGGCTTTTTATCCACCCCTTTAGGGGGGTGGGAGGTGTGCTCATTGCATTCGCACCACAATCTCTGTCTTTTGGTTGG
>CAZCZX010000342.1:0-2185 GCA_964503095.1 uncultured Sangeribacter sp. | reverse complement strand
GAATTGTGAATTGTAAATCGTAAAAAAATTCTAAATTCTAAATTCTAAATTATTCACAAGTGTAAAGCTTCCATGAATCTCTTCACAGTGGCTTCATCTCCGGAATATTTACCGTGATCTTCACTAAGTTTGCAAGTGTCGCAGAAGAACGGCCACGATTCTGTGATTTTTACTGCAAGGAGCTTGATAACTATATTCATGGGTTTTACTCCTGGAAAATCGTTTGTGAAATGCGTACCGATTCCGAAAGATGGTATGCATTTGTCTACAGCATACCTCTGAATGTCAATTGCCTCATCCACATTCAGACCATTGCTGAAAATCACTTGCTTTGTGCGAGGATCAATGTTAAGGCTTCTATATTTTTCTACAATAAGATTTAATTGCTCATAATTGTCGCCGCTATCCACTCGCAGACCCTTAAACATGTTGGCATAATCTTCTGAAAAGTTTAGGCTGAATATGCGCCATCCATAAGTATCATATAGGAATGTACCAAGTGCTCCCCTATAAGTATTCGACCATACTTTCATTGCAAGATGATTGGCCATCTGCGGCCCATACATTCCTGCTATTGCACTGACCATCTCATGAGCCATTGTGCCAATGGGCATAACATCATATTTCATCGCCAAGTAGACATTGCTTGTGCCAACAAATTTACCGGGATATTCCTTACCTCGGTCGCAGTCAGCCATAGCCCTCACGACGGTGTCTTGAGCCTCATATGATGCTCGCCTCCGTGTACCCATATCGCTGAAGGAACACCCTGCCTCAAGAAGTCTTACACCTTTTTCATAAGTTTTTGTGTAGTAAGCTTCATAATCGAGAGCTTCGGACTGTCCTGTCATGATATAATAGAGTTCAGAGATGATTGCAAGCACCTTCACTTCAAGAAGAATTGTGTCGCTCCAATTTCCCTCAAACTCAACACTGAGATGCCCTTCATCATCTTGATCCACTTTCACCCATCGGCTATCATAGCGGAAACCTTTGAGAAATGTATAAAACCAGTCAGGAATATAATAGCATTTGCGACGCATGAATGCCACTTCCTCATCTGTAATAACAAGATTTTCAAGCAGTTTTATCTGATGACGCAGTTCGTCTCCAAAACCTTTTGGATAGATTGTATTGTTGCGGTCGATGAAGCGATAGCGCACTTGGGTGCGTGGATAGTTGTCTATCACCGCACAGCACATTGTGAACTTATAAAGGTCATCATCCGTAAAATGATTTATTATCTGGCGCATATAGTTAGATTTTGACAAAATGGAATCTTATGAATCCTACCATATAAACTGAAAATCTTACGAAAAGTTCAATTTCTAAGACTCCTCAGACGACTTATTTACAAAATATATTCCCACAAAAATCAAGCACGTAGCAACAACTTTGCTCCATCCGAAATCTCCTACCGACATCATGACCGCAACTATTGCAGCAAACACCGGCTGAAGATAACTGTAGGCACTTACCACTGTCGGCTTCAAACTCCGCTGTGCAAGAGGGATCATCAGATAGCCAAAGAATGTGGGTATGGTAATTATAAATGCCAAACCAGCCCAAATCTCCCATGGCAATGCTGTATAGTCTACTTTCAGCATATCCGGCAAGCAAATGGGCACATATGTGAGCACAGAGATATAAAACATCCATTTCATCAGCACATATGGAGAGTATTTCTTGATGATTCCTTCAAAACCAACATAATAAATGGCCGCACAAAGTTGCGCACCTAAACATAAAAGATTGCCTAAAATAGGATTTACTGCTATCTCACTCGCAGCCGTACCTGCTACTAATATCAATACTCCTACAAGCCCCATCAGAACTCCTCCAACCTTAAGCCATGTCATTTTAAAATGAAGGAATATGGCGGCAAGAATCATCGTAAGCACAGGTGTCAGTGAACACATTACAGCCGAATCCACAGGATCAGTAAGCCCTACTCCAATTATGTAAAGACCCTGATTAGCACTAATTATCAATGTTGCACAGAGAATGAGTTTCCAGATATCCTTACGGTCAATGTGCTGACGAGTCTCGAAAGATTTTGGTAATATCCACGTAAAAAGTAGAAACAGCAATGCCCCTCCCGTAATACGGATTCCGGACAACGCAAGCGAAGTGATAACTCCGGAAAGAAGCACCATCTTCGACACAGGAGCAATAACACCCCAAC
>CAZCZX010000341.1:0-2219 GCA_964503095.1 uncultured Sangeribacter sp. | reverse complement strand
TTTAGGGGGTAAGGGGGCTTTTTTTCGGCTTATGGCTAAATCTATTATGACTCCAGAGCCAATAAGGAGGATTGCGCCTGATTGTTTTTTCCATCAGTCGCATATAGGAGCGGGAATAAGGAAATTCTTTCCCATCATCTTGTGGCTCAATTTTCTTAAATGTGAGATTATAATGTCCTCGGCTCGCTGGCTCTACATCCAAATAGATGTAACGGCAATTCAAGCGGTTTCCTATTATCTCTCCTCCTGTGAAATAATCCGTCTCTATCCCCAAAAAGTCAATCCAATTATCGGCGTGATGCCCTCTTGGACGCTGATCGCTTATGAATCCGCATACAAATTTATTTCCACTTCTTTCTATTTCTACCAGTCTTCGATATGTGCTGGCCATAGGGATAGACTCTGATCCAAATCTTGACCTTATTTTCAGCATAAGTCTATCGAATCCCTTATCCGACAAAGGATGATAGATCTGCACCATCTGAGCCGATTTTTTGAAATGCCTTACGATTGCAGGCACCCATTCCCAGTTGCCATAATGGCCGAGAAACAAAACCACCGAATGCCCTTCCTCTATCGCTTTGTCTACGATTTCAGCATTGTATACTTTGATACGTTTGTCGACTTCCTTGTCAGACATTCCTAAAAGTTTTCCAGCTTCCAAGAAAGTGTCGCATAAATGGCGATAAAACTGCTTTGTCCACTTGTCAATCTGCTTTTTATCAGCATTGGGGAAAGCCATTTTAAGATTGCGTTCTACCACCTTGCTGCGATACTTCACCACATCGCGCATCATCCATGCCCCAAATGAACTAAGAGGATAAAGCACATTTAATGGCAACAATGAAAATGTCTTCAGTGGCCAATATAAAAGATTATATTTTATGTTATCTAATTTCTTCATAACTATATTATACAACAAATTTTTTACTTTTATAGTTTCAAGTATTCCCATTTGGTAGATAATCAATTTATCGACAGTCTTCCGCGAGAGCTTACGAAGCGAAGCTCACTTACCCAGAGCAAGGAACGTAAGGGAGCATGTTCCGCATGCGTCACACAAAGTCGAGTACATCCAAAATTTCCCCCATTAAGGTGCAAAAGTGCATATATCTTTTGCAAAAAATTGACTAACCTACAATTTTTTATTAATTTTGCAAGAAAATAAAAAAAGTTATGAAAAGAGCGTTATCACTTATGGTCCTGATGTTGACTATAATTTCCATTCAGGCCCAGACCAAGGTCAAAGTTTATGATGAGATAATCAACCCTGATACTCAGATTGTAGAGGCTGTGGCTAAAGCTTCAAAAGAAGGTAAATTTGTAGTGGCGCAGTTAGGAGGCAACTGGTGTAAATGGTGCATACGTTTTGCGAAGTTTGTAGATAATGATGCTGATATAAAAAAGTTGGTTGATGACAATTTTGAATTCATACATGTCAACTACAATCCACACAATCAGGACACTACAGCCGACCAGTCCGCTACGGAAGCAGCTTTGAAAAGACTCGGTAATCCGGTGAGATTCGGCTTTCCTGTATTGGTAGTGCTTGATGAGGAAGGAAATGTAATTCATACACAAGATTCAAGTTTTCTCGAATCAGGAGAAGGCTACGACAAAGAAAAAGTGACTCGCTTCTTCGAGACCTGGACCCCCAAAGCCGTCAACTCCTCAAAATAATAATAAAAAAGTCCGGTGAGAAACTCATCGGACTTTTATGTAGGCTACTTGTGTCTTTAATCGTTGATTTTGACGCTTTTGAATTGGCCGAGGAGGTTGAAGGTAAGTTCTACATCATCTGAGAGTTCCACTTCATATTTGGAAGAAGTCTTTTCAATCTTCACTATCTTGACATCCGGATAATTCTTCTTGACATATGTTCGGATAGCTTTCGGTATGATACCTTCCGGAACTTCACGCGTCTTGCAATCGACTGACGTCCATTTCCCTGCATTATTGAACTCTATCATTGTGCCATTCACGAGTTTTACGTCATAATCCGTTTTCTTAAGCAAATGCTTATCGGTCTTAATCATCCCCACTTTAGTCTTGGGGAAATATTGAGTCAAGAAAGATTGAGCCGCTTCCGGAAGATCCTTGCGATTGACAGAATACTTGTCAAAAGCAAAACCGGAGAATGCAGTCGCGATAACTGCAATCATCAAAAAAATGTATTTCTTCATAGTATTTTCCTTTTGTGTTTTGCTTCTAAAACAAGT
>CAZCZX010000340.1:0-2224 GCA_964503095.1 uncultured Sangeribacter sp. | reverse complement strand
TAGATGAATTTTCCAGATTCTCTGATGGGCTCAGTTGAGAAGCTCTCCTTTATGTAGGCAGAAGCAATGCGCTTCTACACTGCAAAAATAGTGATTTTCTCCGAAATAAGCACTATTGCGTGGACTATTTCATGCAAAATTATGAAAAAATTTAATATTTTTTTAGTCCATACCAGTCCTTTTTGCTAATTTTGCAATAAAATAAAACCGCTTCATGATGAAACCATCCTTGCAATGCGATTCCGGCTTTGTAGGCTCAGCCGATCTTATAGTGTCTGACTCCCCGGAGATGAGAATCATTGATATCATCAGGAAGTCAGACATGAGTGTCACAGCCATAGGGGAAAGGTATGGCCACAGATGGTTTCTTAAGTCAATACCTGACGTAGACACATCGACTGTCGCAGCCCAGCGTCTTAAAAAGGAATTTGAAATCCAAAGCAAACTGCATCATCCAGGTATAGCCACAGCAGTGAGCTTGGAGAAGATAAATGGCATCGGACTTTGTATCATTTCGGAATGGATAGAAGGTAAAACTCTCGCCGAAGTCTTAGATGAAGATAAGTTGACGCGCAACGACAGACTCAGACTGACAAATGAAATCATCGAAGCCTTGGCATATCTTCATTCAGAAGGAATAGTACATCGTGACCTCAAGCCAGAAAACATCATGATCCGGAAAAATGGAGGAAGTGCAGTAATCGTCGATTTTGGTTTGGCAGATACTGATTCACACACCCAGTTGAAAGCAGCAGCCGGCACAGAGGGATATATGTCTCCCGAAGCCTACTCTCGTCATGAAGCCGATACAAGAGATGATGTCTATAGCTTAGGTGTCATCCTCATGCAATTATCATGTGGATATAAAGCAATTATCCGCAGATGTTTGGCTTCTCCTAAAAAGAGATATGAAAATGCCGGAAAACTTAAAGAGGCTTTCAATAAGCAAGTGAAACGGAGAAAAATTGTTATGATCGCCGGAGCTGCTTTGGTTCTGATTGGTGTTTTAGGTGCCATGATTATAGAAATTCGATCCCTAAAGAATGAAAATATTGAATCAATAGAGAGAATGGCGGTGATGCAGGACTCGGTAGGAGTGTTGGTGACAAACGCAAAAGCCAATCTGCAGACGATCTCTGAAATGACCGATACTATCACTATATTGAAGGAAAATGTCAGCGAACTATCAGCCTTGCAAAAGAAGCAGCAAGAGATTGAAAAAATAATTGAAAGAGGAGTAAATCTTTCAAAGAAAGTCTATCGAAAATATGATGAAAAAAAGATTAAAGAATTGCTCAATGAGGGGAAGACTAAGCATGAAATCTCTATCGAAGCCATGACTTTGGCAAAAAAATTAATGAATAAATATATCGCAGAGCAGCAGGTTAAACTTCCCCAAGAATCTTTTGAGACTATAAGAAAGGAGATCTGGGATCGTGCAACTCAACTTCAATCTGAATGGCTCACTAATACCTTATATAGAAATGGAATCAATTGATCATCTCCGTCGACTGGTTGAGGAGTCCTTTGGTAGCGAAGTGACGTCTCCAAAAGGATTCAATCTGTTGTCAGAAAATATATTCGAGCGTACAGGGATTTTGATGAGTCCTACTACGCTCAAGAGAATATGGGGATATCTGTCAGAACCTGTCACACCACGCCAGGCAACTCTGGACACGCTTGCCCGATATATAGGGTGGGGGAGTTGGAGTGAATTTCAACAAAATGAGAAACCCGGAATTGAAAGCGGCATGGTCGCTTCAGAGCACATCGACGTGTTGAAGCAATTGAAATGGGGAGAGGTAATAAGGCTTATGTGGCAACCCTCCAGAGTGTGCGATGTGAAATATATTGGAGCTGGAAAGTTCCAGGTCATTAAGGCTGAAGGCACAAAACTATGTGTGGGCGACACCTTCACCTGCCATTTGATAATAGACTCCGAACCCCTCTACCTCGACAATCTCATCCACAACGGCACCCCCTCCGCCACCTACGTCTGCGGCCGCCACCACGGCATCCACTTCCTACGCCTCTAAATGGTCTGTTCCTCTAAAATAAGTTGGTAAAACCCTGTAAGTCTCAGCCCGGAGGGCTGAATATCTTGGTAACCCCGAGCGTAAGCTCGGGGAAAGACATATCCTTTTTTATTCGACCCCGGAGGGGTCGAACCTTCCTGTAGAATTTTACTAAGTTATTATTTAGAGCTCATCTCAAATTTTTATGA
>CAZCZX010000339.1:0-2248 GCA_964503095.1 uncultured Sangeribacter sp. | reverse complement strand
CGTTTGATGTCAATCTGAGTGCAAGCCACCACTGCTGCATAGAAGGCTGTGATTGCGCCGATAATGCCCACGAAGTCCATTGAAGCCGGCACCTGACAGTAGCATGGGAACATACGGGCTACAAGGTAGACACCTGCCACAACCATTGTTGCTGCGTGGATGAGTGCTGATACTGGAGTCGGACCCTCCATTGCATCGGGAAGCCAGATATGGAGTGGCATCATTGCAGACTTACCCATACCACCTACGAAGATGAGCACCATTGCCCAAGTCATCACCGATGCACCCATGAATGTTGCACCTCCACACTCAGCCATCACGAGTTCAGGATTTGATGTGAGGGCCTGGAAGTTGAATGTATCAGTGTAGTAGGAGAGTACCAAGATACCGATGAGGAAGCCAAGGTCGGCAAAACGAGTTACGATGAATGCCTTCTTTGATGCGGAAACTGCCGATGGAAGCTTATAGAAGAATCCGATAAGCAGATAAGAGCTGACGCCCACGAGCTCCCAGAAGATATACATCTGGAAAATGTTGGTGGCAACTACGAGACCGAGCATAGAGAATGAGAAGAGGCTAAGGAATGCGTAGTAACGCTGGAACCCCGGTTCATGCTCCATGTAGCCCCATGAGTAGAGGTGCACGAAGAAGGAGATAGTAGTGATGACAATGAGCATCATTGCAGAAATCGGGTCGAGAAGGAAACCGATCTTCACTACAAGTTTCTCAGTAAATGCAAGCCAGGTGACATCGAACACCTGGAACTGCTGGCGGACGCCATCGATGATGAAGTCGGGCGAACCGCTGAAGAAGTATGTGAAAGCCACTGTGTAGGCAAGCACTGCACAAGTACCCATACCGAGGATACCGAGCACGCCGGCTACTTTGCGTGGCATCACAACGCCTCCGATTCCCAAGATGAGGAACATCGCAATTGGGATCGCAAGGATTAAAATTGGAAGTGTTATGTCCATATCTTAGGAAAGTTTAGAATTTCATTTCTTTAATATCCGTCACATTTGTATTGCCGATGGCGCGATAGATATTGATGATCAGCGCGATGGCTATTGCAGTCTCTGCTGCGGCAATGGCAATTGCAAAGAGAGTGAACATCATGCCCTCCATTGAGCCTGGGAACAAGTAACGGTTGAAAATCACGAAGTTGAGATCGGCTGAATTGAGCATTAACTCAAGTGAGATCAGCATTGCGATCATGTTTTTGCGGGTTATGAAGCCGTATACGCCGCATACGAACAGAAGTATGCTGGGCACTAAATACCATAAAATGCTTATATCCATATTATAAAAGTATTTTCAGGATTATTTTTTACGAGCTATCACAACTCCACCGATGATGCAAGCGAGCAGCAGAACGCTGACTGCCTCAAAAGGAAGGAGATACTGGAATTTTTCTGATCCCACAAGGGCTGTGCCTATGTCGTGCATAGTCAGTGAAGGCCCTCCATAAGATATTGCCTGTGAAAGGGAAATACCTTTTGCAAGAGGCATTTTGAAGAGTGCGAGGATGAGGAGGATTGCTCCTATTACGGAAGCCGATATTCCTGTCAGCTTTCTGTGTGCTTCGAGTGGAGCACTCTTTTCATTGGGCTTGTGGGTAAGAATGATAGCGAACACAAACAGCACCATAATACCTCCGGCATAAACTGCTATCTGGACAGCACCGAGAAATTGAAATCCCATTTGGAAATAGAAAATCGCAGTGCAGATGAGGGAGAAGAGCAGATAAGTTGCCGCACGAAGGATTTTGGTCGTAGTGACAGCCAAGTAGGCGGATACCACCATAGCAATTGCCACTACGAAGTAGAGTATAATGTTTCCTACTGAATCCATTGTTGTTATTTTAGTTGTTAGTTGTCTGGTTTCAAGTTTCAGGCTTCAGTTTTTGGAGATTCCGGAGCCGAATTTTGAGCAGCTTTTTCTGCAGCCTCTTTTTCAGCTTTCTTGGCGGCTGCTTTGGCAAGAGCCTCAGCCTTTATCTTCGCGAGCTGTTCCGGATCCATTGCCGGTTTTGGCTTGGGTTTTGAAGCCTCTGCTATCACTTGGGCATCTGTGAGTTCGGAATGTGCATTGAGCACCTTAACGAGTTTGTCGCGAGTGAATACAGCCTGTTCAAAGTCATTAGAAAACTCGAGTGCATCTTGCGGACAAGTGGTGACGCAGAGCATGCAGAATGTGCAGCTTCCGAGATCATAGTAATACTTATCGAGCACTTTCTTCTTCTTGCCGT
>CAZCZX010000338.1:0-2248 GCA_964503095.1 uncultured Sangeribacter sp. | reverse complement strand
TCAGCCCTCCGGGCTGGGGTCATATGGAGATGAGCAGTCTGGAGGGCTGAGGTGGGGATTATCGGGTGGTTGGAAGTTAGGGGGCAGGGTGAAAAGTGTGATTAGGGTTGGTAGAGGAAGCGTTTGATGCTGCGCTTCGGTGTCTTTTCGAATTCATTTTCGAATACTCTGATTTCGGAGATTTTTGAGTAAGCGGGGAGTTGAGGATTGAGTAGCTTGAGATCTTCATCCATCACTGCATCCACTTCCTTGCCATCTTTCTTGATGGCATCAAAATCAGGATAAATCAATGCTACGAGTTTACCTTTGTCATCAATCACGACAGATTCCACTACATAGGGAAGATTATTTATCTTCTGTTCGATTTCTTCAGGATAGATGTTCTGTCCTGAAGGACCGAGGATCATTGTCTTCGATCGGCCCATGATGCGGATGAATCCATCTTTGTCACGGGTCACGAGGTCGCCGGTGTTCATCCAGCCATCTCGCATCACTTCTTTAGTGGCTTCATCATTCTTGTAATATCCTTTCATCACATTATCGCCTCTCACCCAAAGATTGCCCGGCACAATCTCCGGATCTGGAGAGTCAATCTTTGCTTCCATTCGCTCTACAATCTTGCCAACAGTCCCGGATTTTGTCTTTTCCGGACGCTCATAGGTAATGAGAGGCCCGCATTCTGTCATGCCATAACCGACCGTGACAGGGAACTTAATTTTCATCAGGAAGTCGTTCACCTCTGCATTTAGGGCTGCACCTCCTATTATGACTTGCTTCACTCTGCCTCCGAGTGCCTTAACAAGCTGGTCTTTGATCTTGCCAAGAATGATTCCCTTGATAATAGGGAGTTTCAGCAAGAATCTCATCTTTGGGGTCTCAATGACAGGGAATACTTTTGTCTTAACAATCTTCTCGAGCACAAGTGGCACCGTGATGATTAGTTTTGGCTGAACTTCCGCAAATGCTGTAAGCAGAATAGCAGGAGATGGTGTTCTTCCGAGGAATGTGCAGTGGCATCCTTTGGCAAATGGATGAAGCATCTCTATCACCATTCCATATAGATGGGCGAGTGGCAACATGTTGAGCACTCCGTCGCCTGGCTTCAGGAATGTTAGGAATTCCATGCAGAACTTGATGTTGCTCCAAATCGAACGATAGGGTAGCATCACGCCCTTGCTCATGCCCGTTGAGCCGGAAGTGTAGTTGATGACTGCAAGTTCTTCGGGTGTGTCATGAAACCAGTGTATATCGTTGGCAGAGAAACCGTGAGGATATTTGTCGTTGAAAAATTTGTCGATATTCTCTCTGGCTATAGTGAGATTTTCAGATCTTGAGAGAGGCATGCCGAGTTCACTGATGTAGAGTACACCTTGGAGCGACGGAAAATCGAAGTTGTCAAGATGTTTCCAAATCGCTTCATCGATAAAGAGCAACTTTGCATCAGAATGATTCACGAGATGATGGATCGTCTCAGGCTTAAACTCATGAAGAATGGGGACAGCCACTGCTCCGGATGTGAGACAAGCGATAAATGCAATAGCCCATTTTGCGGAATTTTTACCGCAAATTGCAATTTTGTCTCCAGGATTAACTCCTGCTGCTTTGAAAAGAATATGGAGTTTTTCTATCATTCGAGCCACTTCCGCATATGTATGGGTCTCTCCTTTAAAATCTGAAAGAGAGGGGAGTTCCCAGTTGCGACGTACTGATGACTCCAAAATTTCATTAAGTGATTTTGGAATATTGGTGAAGAACTGGTCGGTATCAGTAATCTGCACAGTCATTGCAGAGTTTTTATCCTTTTTCATAGTCAATAGATTATAGTGGTTATTTGGTTTTGGTTGGTGCACAAAAAGCAAATATCTGTGCAAACCTATATATACAACAAATAAAAGGCTCGCTGGTTTGCGAGCCTTTCAATATAAAGCAATGAAGTGTGCTTTTTTTAGTCTTGATTGAGGTTTACACGTTTGAAGTCAACCACAACGCAACCCTTAACTTCGCTGTCGAGATATTGACCAACAGTGAGTTTTGCATCGCGGTGATATTCTTGCTCCATAAGGCAGTTTTCCTTGAAGAACTTGTTGAGACGACCGTTAGCGATGTTCTTGATCATAGCCTCAGGAAGATTTGCAGCCTTTTCTGCGCCTACCTTTTCAGCAATCTCAGCAGCCTTGTCAGCCTCTTCACGAGTGAGCCAACCCTTAGCGATGTTGCTCTCTACGTGGTCAGCGCTGTCAACGAGGTT
>CAZCZX010000337.1:0-2258 GCA_964503095.1 uncultured Sangeribacter sp. | reverse complement strand
AAGAAAGAGGACTGCTACGACCAACTCCTTGAGTTCTATATGGGTAAAAACACAATGGACCGCCAGAATTTCATCATCGATAATCTTATCATTGAAGAAGAAGGAGCATGAAAACAGCTGTTTTCCCTGGAAGTTTCGATCCCTTTACTATTGGTCATAAAGACATTGCCGACAGAGCTCTAAAGTTATTTGACCGTGTTATTATCGGGATAGGCTACAACATAAACAAACCCGGTAAAAATTCTATAGAAGAGAGAGTTCTAAGTATTGCCAAGATTTATGCTGATGATCCGAAGGTTGAGGTTTTGGCATATTCCGGACTTACTGTAGAATTCGCAAAAAAAGTGGATGCGAAATTCATAGTCAGAGGCATTAGGGAAGTAAAAGATTTTGAATATGAGCGAAATCTTGCTGACACTAACGCTGCTATTTCCGACATCGAGACAATATTCCTCCCTGCCCGACCGGAATACGGTTTCGTGTCAAGCAGTATGGTCAGAGAGCTGATTGCCAACGGTTATGACCCTTCTGAATTTCTGCCACACACTGATAATCATTAAACTTTTTTCACATATATTCGTCATATAATTTATATAGAATATATGAAATCTTATTAGATATAAATGAAAAAGATTTTTTACGCAATATTTGCCCTCATTGGCGCTGTGGCTTCTGCACAGCAGTTCATGCCTGCACATAAACTTCAATATGCCGAGCAGGCTATATCGAAATTGTATGTCGATTCTGTAGATCAAGACAAACTGGTAGAAGATGCGATAAAGGGAATGCTGAAAAGCCTTGATCCTCATTCTTCATATTCTGATGCTAAAGAGACAAAAGATCTCAACGAACCATTGGAGGGTTCTTTTAGCGGAATTGGTATTTCTTTCAATATGGGCACTGATACTCTATATGTCATTGAGACCATTGGAGGCGGTCCGTCTGAAAGAGTCGGAATTCTTCCCGGCGACCGTATAATCAAAGTTAACGATACGGTCATCGCTGGAGTTAAAATGTTGAATTCCGACATTATGAAACGCCTTCGCGGCCCTAAAGGCACTGATGTAGATGTCCAGGTATTAAGATATGAATCCGGCAAACCAGACACTATCGACTTCCGAATTACAAGAGACGACATACCCATCTTCAGTGTAGATGCAGCATATCTCGTTGAGCCCAATATTGGATACATCCGTCTTAATAAATTTGGAGCTGAGACTCATAAAGAATTTGTTGATGCTATCCAGAAACTTAAGGGTGAAGGAATGAAAGACCTTATCCTCGACCTAAGCGACAATGGTGGCGGCTATCTCAATGCTTCTGTGGATATCCTTGGAGAGCTTCTGCCATCCGGAAGCCTTGCGGTATTCACGGAAGGAAGAAACAATCCTAAATATGACTACCATGCTTTCCCTTCTTCCAAAAATCCACTATTGGGAGATGGAAAGTTAGTTGTTATGATGAATCAGTATTCGGCGTCTGCTTCCGAAATCACAGCCGGAGCTATCCAAGATTGGGACCGTGGTGTAATCGTAGGTCGCAGAAGCTTCGGAAAGGGGCTCGTGCAACGTCCGGTTCCATTCCCAGACGGCTCTATGATGAGAATCACCGTGGCACATTACTACACTCCTACAGGACGCGACATCCAGAAACCATATGTAAAAGGGGACGCTGATGCTTATGCCCACGACATATTAGACCGTTTCAATAGCGGAGAACTTATGCACGCAGATTCAATTAAGTATGTTGATTCTTTGAAAGTCAACACCCTCAAGTTGAACCGTCCTATTTACGGAGGAGGAGGAATTTATCCCGACATCTTTGTTGGTATCGACACCACAGAAAATACAAAGTATTATCGTCAGGTGATGGCTAAAGGGCTTATCAATCGGTTTGCAATAAAGACTGTAGACAATGACAGAAAGGAAATTCTTGCAAAATATCCTACAGATAATGATTTCCTCAAAGGATATAAAATTTCTGATGCTCAGTTGCAGAGTCTCTACGATCTTGCCACTGCTGAGGGAATCGATTTCAATGAAGAGGAAGCTAAACTCAGCAAGCCACTCTTTTCCATGATTCTGAAAGGGCTCATCGGTAGAGATATTTATGAGTCTGCCACCTATTTCAAAGTCTACAATGAAAGAGACCCGATGTTTAAGAGGGCACTGGATGTAATTAAATCTAATGAATATTCCCAGATCCTCAAATCTCCAAAATGACATCAGTTTCTCTTACTTGACTTTACTACCAACTTA
>CAZCZX010000336.1:0-2275 GCA_964503095.1 uncultured Sangeribacter sp. | reverse complement strand
CTTGCGGCATCATTGTTACTAAAGATGTATGAAGTCAAAAATTGATCATATCTTCTTTTTGTGCTCTGAGGTTTGCCACGCTCTCTGCAAGCCTGTCACGGACACTGATGGGGAAAAGCATTATGTGCAAGATTATGGATTGGCTTACAATTGTTTTCGCGATTTATTAGTAGCTGTTTCCTCTCTTTCCAACGATATCTGGAAAGGTAAATGAGGGTGAAGATCCTGTTCCGACTACTCTCCGCAGAATGCGACTCCGTGCATCTTGGACTAATCTTAAGAATATTTGGAGTGCCTTGTGGAAGGAATGTGCCAATCTCATTCACACCTTTTTCCATAAATAGCCTCTGCGAACGGTTACTCTTCTTACCCTTTCACATTTATTTGCATATCTCACGATAATTCTGTAACTTTGCAATTGGATACTAAGAAGTGAGGCATGATTAACGACATAAACATAAATAATTTCAAGTCAATAGTTGACCTTGATTTGGATCTGGGTCGATTCAATGTGATTATCGGTCCAAATGGTTGTGGAAAGTCTAATATTTTGGAGGCGATTTCATTTGCAAGTGCTGCCGCTCAGAATAAACTTGATTATGAGTATCTCGTTAATCGTGATGTCAGAGTACCTGATGCCAAGTTTATGGTCAATGCCTTTGAAGATGATAATATTGAAGAGGTAAAAGATGTTATTAGTATCAGGGGACACTGTGACAAAAAACCATTTATTTGCCAAGTAAGTTACGTTGAGACTCTAAGGAAATGGGTGAATTATGCTGATATTTATACTAAGGCTCTGCATGATATTGTAAAAGATCCATCAACTGAAGATGCTAAGCGAAAAACTGCATATGCCGCTCTTTCGTCTTCCTTATCAGAAGCTGGTTTAGAGATGGATGATTTAAAGTTCGTTTTGAAATCAATAATCTCTCCAGCTCAGGAACTTAATGATTTCCTTACTTATCGTCCCACTGAGCACTTCTTAAGGAAAACTTTCGAAACCTCAATTTTCCCTCTCGGCGTGCATGGGGAAGGTCTACTAAAATATCTAAAAGAGGCTGCAGAAGAAAAGAATGTAGCTCTTTTTGAGGAGATAAATAAGGGCCTGAGCTTACTTGATTGGTTTGATGGATTTCAGATTCCAGATAATCTCTTGACAAATGAATATCATCTTGCTATCGGTGACAAATTCTTAAAGGATTCCCTTCACTATTTTGATGAGAAAAGCACCAATGAGGGTTTCCTGTTTCTCCTGTTCTATCTCACGCTTTTCAATAGCAAGGATACCCCGCAATTCTTCGCTATCGACAATATTGAGAGTGCTCTCAATCCAAAGCTTATGACTAAACTTACGGATTATCTTGTCAAGAGGACTTTCGCAAACGATAAACAGGTGATGCTCACCACCCATAGTCCTTTTGTTCTGGATGCTCTTGATCTTTCGAATGATGAGGTAAGGCTTTTTGTGGCTCGTCGCAATATTGACGGACATACGAGACTTGAACGCATTCATTATCGAGAAGACCGCAAGATGAAACTTTCCCAACTTTGGATGAGCGGACTGATTGGAGGTCTTCCAGATAATTTCTGATTATGAGCATCAAGATTGGAATAGTCTGTGAAGGTATCTCAGACTATAAGATTCTTCAGCATATCACGGAGCGTTATCTTCGCGATTTTGACGTGTATACGATTCCTCTGAAACCAAAAGAAACAAAGCAAGGTGCTCAGGATGGTTTCGGTTCATGGCAAGGTGTGTTGGAGTATATCAAAGGTGATGACCAGATGATAGTTGAAGCTGTCAATGAAGGTTGTAGCTACGTAATCGTGCATATAGATACAGACGTAAGGGAGCAATATGGAGTTGCTGTGGATTTTGAAAGCCATGAGGAATTGCATGATAATGTAAAAAGTTTGCTCATAAGAGGGTTACATCCGGAATTTGACAGAAATAAGTTGATATTCGCAATTGCCATTCATGAGACTGAATGCTGGCTAATTCCGTTTCTGACAGATGATAAGAAAGATTGTGGCAAGACTGATTCCTGTGTCAATACCATAAATAAATTGCTTAAGGATAAAGGGTCAATTGATAAGGACAACAAAAATGCCGAAAAAGTCAGGCCAATATATCAAAACATACTAAAACAGAAGAAAAAAGCAAAGGATATTAAATCCGTTTCCCGATTCAACTATGGATTTGCTTATTTCATTGATTCACTTGATCGAATTAAAGAAAGTCTTGAATTAGATTCGATTCCAACTTGAAATA
>CAZCZX010000335.1:0-2292 GCA_964503095.1 uncultured Sangeribacter sp. | reverse complement strand
GATTTTGAAAAAAAAGATTAATTTTGCAGTTTGAATAGGAATGCAGTGCCTTTCGAGAGATTGTGCGCTGTCGTTTCTTCTAATTTAAACAACAACTATTAAACTTATACCGCCCCGTAATGGACAAGAACACCGCGTATGGCCTTATTCTTATGGCCCTCGTATTCTTCGGATTCATGTATTTCACTTCTCCAGATCCTGCCGCTGTGGAGCAACAGGTGCAGTCGGAGAAGACAGTCGCTGACAATCAGCCTACTGCCGCTGCTATTTTTACTGATACAGAACGCGAATGGCTCGCTAAAAATATCCTCGCCAACGGTACTCCAGTGCCCTCTGAGGATGGAAAGACCGCTGTAGAGCTCAATAGCAATGGCGTTGACCTTACTCTCGTCGGTGACTCCATCTACGGAACTGTAATGGTAAACGGTAAGACCCTCAGCTGGAAAGACATAACCGCTAACAACCTCTCGGCTATGACTGCCGCAGAACATACTGCTGCAATCGACAAGGTGCGTGCCCTTTCAAACTCTATCGGTAGGTATGGTCGCTTCGCAACTTTCCTTACCGGCGACGACAAGACTATCACTCTTGAAAACGATGTGCTTAAACTTGACCTCTCTTCAAAGGGGGGTATGGTGACACGTGCCGAACTTAAGAAATATGACACCGAGTATGACCCAGACGAGACTAAGAAGGTGAAGAAAAAGGTCGTGATGTTTGACGACGAGTCAAATCAGATGAGTTTTACTCTTCCTCTTCCTCAGGAAATCGAGACATCCGATCTCTATTTCACTCCGAAGGAGGTGACCGACTCTACCGTGCTGATGGCTCTCGAACTTTCGGCCGACGCTTATTGGGGCATAAAATATACTCTTCCGAAAGGTAACAACTATATGATAAAGATGGATGTAGTGCAGAAAAACATGGCATCTATCGTGCAAAGCAATGTCCGCAAACTTGGTGTGAACTGGCATCAGGATATCCATCGCCAGGAGAAGGGACGTATGTTTGAGGAGCGCAATTCTCGCCTTGCATATAAATTCCTCGGCGGTTCAGTTGAGGAGATGAGCGAGAGCCAGAACAAGAGCAAGGAACGCCAGCAGAAACTGAAATGGATTGCATTTAAGAATCAGTTCTTCTCCTCTGTGCTGATTGCAGATAAGAACTTTAATTCTGCTGACTTCAACAGTGAGGTGCTGAAAGGAAGTGTCTTCTTGAAGTCGCTTACAGCCGATGCTGAGGTGAACGATTATGATTGGAATGCAGCAGAGCCTGTAGGCTTCAACTATTATATCGGTCCGAACCTCTATCCTCTGCTTAACAAGATTGACAAGCACACTTATGAGGATGAGAATCTTAAACTTACAAGGCTGATTCCTCTTGGCTGGCCTATCTTCCGTTGGATCAATACCCTCATCGTAATCCCGGTGTTTAATTTCCTCGGAAGTTTCGGTTGGAACTACGGTATTGTGATTCTCGTGCTTACTATCCTTCTCAAACTTGTGCTTTTCCCGCTCACCTACAAGAGTTATGTAAGCCAGGCGAAGATGAAGATTCTTGCTCCCGACATCAAGGAGATCAACGACAAGTATCCGGGCAATGAGAATGCAATGGTACGCCAGCAGAAGACAATGGCTCTCTACAACAAAGCCGGTGCCAACCCGATGTCGGGTTGCCTCCCGATGCTCCTGCAGATGCCTATCCTCTTTGCAATGTTCTCATTCTTCCCGAATGCTATTGAACTTCGCGGTCAGTCGTTCCTCTGGGCTCACGACCTTGCGGCTCCGGATGCTATCATCTCATGGAACGCACATATCCCATTGGTGACTGAATACTTCGGCAACCATATATCTCTCTTCTGCCTCTTAATGACTGCCACCAACATCATCTACACTAAAATCTCAATGCAGGGACAGAGCAACAGCATGCCCGGCATGAAGTGGATGATGTATCTGATGCCGCTAATGTTCCTCGTATTCTTCAACAACTATGCTGCAGGCTTGAGCTACTACTACTTCCTCTCGCTTCTTATCACCATCATGCAGACTTATGCTATCCGCAAATGGTTTGTCAAAGAGGAGGCAGTGCGCCGCACAATGAAGGAGAATGCCAAGAAACCTCAGAAGAAGTCGGGCTTCATGGCACGCCTTGAGGAGATGCAGAAGGAGCAGCAGCGCATGCTCCGCGAGCAGCAAAAGAATGGAAACCGCAAGCGCTAACCAAGCCCCCCGGCTCAGCCCCCCGGCCCCCTAAAGGGGGAGGAATTGTAAAAACCTTGAACCCTCGAAACCC
>CAZCZX010000334.1:0-2312 GCA_964503095.1 uncultured Sangeribacter sp. | reverse complement strand
TATGGTTTGCAAGCCATACGCTGACTGACCTTGGAGATTTGGCAGAGGCTGAAGGCATCACCCATCTCTTTATTGATGAAGTGCATCGTATGCCGGAGTGGGAACGACAAATGAAAAATCTATATGACTTCTTTCCCAACCTCAAGATAGCCTTTACCGGAAGTTCCCTGCTTATCATCGACCATTCCATCGCAGACCTCTCACGACGTTGCCTATTATATGACATGCGTGGGCTCTCTTTCCGTGAGTTCCTTGAATTTGAGGGAATGGCTTTCAAGCCATACGGCCTCCAAGAAATTTTATACGACCACATGAAGATTGCCTCAGAAATAGCAGGCCAGATTGATGTGCTTCCTCTCTTCCATAAATATCTGAGACATGGTTTTTATCCATTTTATACTACGGAAACAGAGACAGACTATCTCATAAGAGTCAACAATATGATTACAAGCGTCATCGACTACGACATACCTGCAGTGGACAAAGTAGAATACGCCACATTGTTGAAAGCAAAACATCTTCTCACTATAATTGCAGCCCAAACTCCTTCGCCACTGAATGCGAAACTGACATCGGAAATGTTGGGTGTGACTCCAAATCAGTTGGTCAAGATTCTTTCGCTGCTTGAGCGCTCGCAGATACTGCGGCTATTATACTTTAATGGAGAACGCAATCCCAAGTCGATGGCAAAACCTCAGAAAGTGATCTTCGACAATCCATCCATCATCAATGCACTCGGACAAGCAGACAAGGGAAAGCTTCGCGAGACATTCCTCGCCTCAATGATGTCACACTCACATGAGACGGCATATCCTAAAGAGGGGGATCTGCTCGTAGACAGGCGCTATTTGTTTGAAGTAGGAGGAGCAAGGAAAAGTTTTGCACAAATAAAGGATATACCCGACAGTTTTGTTGCAGCCGACGACGTTCCAATAGGACTCGGCAACAAAATCCCTCTCTGGCTCTTCGGCTTCCTATACTGAGCCTCCAAAGTTCCCCTTTTAGGGGGTTAGGGGGCTTATCCTAAAAGTACATCTAAGGCCATCATCAGGAGGAAGCCTAAGGCGAAACCTATTGTACCGAGGTTGGAATGCTCCCCCTCCTGCGTCTCCGGAATCAATTCTTCTACCACTACATAGATCATTGCTCCTGCTGCAAATGCCAGGAGATAAGGTAGCAACGGCACTATCACTGAGGCTAACAGAATAGTCAGAATTGCCCCGACTGGCTCCACTACTCCACTCAATGTGCCCATCAAGAATGAGCGTCGCCGAGAATTACCGGCACTCCGCAACGGCATCGAAACAATTGCGCCTTCAGGGAAATTCTGTATTGCAATACCAATAGAAAGCGCAATAGCCCCAGCCATCGACATATATGAGTTATGCTCCAAAACGCCGGCAAGCGCCACGCCGACTGCCATACCCTCAGGAAGATTATGCAGCGTGATGGCAAACACCAATTTAGCCGTCTTTGAAAGATGCGACTTCGGCCCTTCGCTCTCATTGCTGTCTATATGCTGGTGAGGGATGATATTGTCGAGAAACAGAAGGAATGCAATACCTACAAGAAAACCGACTATGGCGGGCACAATGCTTGCCAATCCTTCCTTTCCAGTCATCTCGATCGATGGAATCAGAAGCGACCACACGGACGCAGCTACCATCACCCCGGCAGCAAAACCCGTAAGGGTCTTTTGCAATCGGGGTGCAATGCTCTCCTTCATCAAGAAGACGCAGGCTGCCCCGAGGGTGGTACCCAAGAACGGCAGCAACAATCCTACAATTATTCCATTCATAACTTTCAAACATATTTCCGACCCACACAGTTCAGACAAAGATCCTTACTTGACTCTTTCGCCATTCTTTTAGTTACTTAACACGCGCGCTGACGCATGCGGAGCATGCTTACTACTTTAATCTGAAGCACCTTTGACTAATCACAGAATACTATTCACCTTTTTAGATTCTTTATATTTCCTTAATAATCCACTTGCTTTTCCAGAGCGTTTAATTTATGAATTCAGAATTCAAATCCCCCTTGCGTTCCCACCACCCCAGCGGACTCTGCGTGAGAAGCGAGAGGACACGAATACTGAAAGAAATAACTAAAAAACACACAATTATGGAAAAAGAAAAGAAATCTTATTTCGTCAACATGATCGAAGCCAAAGATGGGAAAATGGCTGAAGTGTTGAACTTCAATTTCGGCGGTCATCACGACATAGCCGCTATGGTAGAGAAAGCCAAAGAACTCGGCTTCGCAAAAGACAAACACACCAAGGAATTTGTGCTTGCAATGCGCTTCATGCA
>CAZCZX010000333.1:0-2329 GCA_964503095.1 uncultured Sangeribacter sp. | reverse complement strand
TTCCGGGATATTTAGCGGCTGAATCTACGCAAGATATTATCGGTTGGTCAACCGGAACAATTACATTCCCAAAGGTCATTCGATAAGTGGTGTCCTTGTCAATGATTTGACCGTAATAGTTGCTGATGTGCCACTCTCTGTTGGCGTATTTCACAGGCTTTAGGGAACTGCAACTGTTCATGAGGACCAAGATAAATCCTACCAAAAGAATACTACTGATTTGCTTCATAATTGTAGAGGTTTTTGTTTTTGTTGCAAAATTACGTCAGAATCCGCCTCGATAGTCTTAATCGTTTCTCCTTTAGTCTTACTTAGTCTTAATTAAACTGATAATATTGAAATTTTTCACTAAATTTGCAGTATGAAACGTCTGAAACTTATAATGACAATCTCTTTAGCTGTAACTATAGTTGCAGTGTTTGTCGCCACGTATAATCTTTATTCTCTCTACATTAATGAGAAGGAATCAACAATGAAAACCGTGAGGGAATGTGCTGAAAATGCCATACTTCTTGAAATGATAGAACGGATGCAACCGAGTGAACAAGCTACCGAGTCTTTCATAAGATTAAACTCTATCGTGGAGATGGCTCAACAGAAAGATGGACGTATTGCTCACTCAGACACTTTACGCACCTCCCTTGAAAGTCTTTTTAGAATTGGATTGGAGTTTATGGTTGGAATGGAGAAGACTAATGAAAATAATCTTGACAATATCTTCAAAGCTGAATTGAACAGGCATAACCTTTTTCCTAAATTCGCTAAACTTGTAGCATTTAATTCAAAAATAGAGAGCAGTGGATCATATTGGACCACAGAATATAGCAACAGTTCTTCCGAACAACCTGCTTATAAGATCTATGTTTCCCCAATGCCTGGGAAAATACTTTCGGGAATGTGGGGCATAATTATCCCTTTTGTCATTGTTATCATTCTATTTTCATTCTTGACTGCTTATCTTTCTAAGACACTAAACAGAATGAATACTCTGGAGCAGATGAAGGATGACTTCACACATAATATGACGCATGAATTAAAGACTCCCGTAGCTGTGGCATATTCGGCAGCGGATTCAATGCTCAGATATTATGACCAAACTGATGAAGCAAGAAACAAGCAATTTCTGAAAATTATAATGCAACGGTTGAGTTTCTTGTCGGGTATGATTGAGAATATCCTTTCAATGAGTATGGAGCGTTTCAAGACTATGGAACTTAATGAGGAAAAGATTCCTTTAAAACGCTTGGTAGAAGAAATTTCAGGGATGATGGAGTTGAACACCTCCAAACCATTGAAAATTGACATTGACATTCCGGATGAGCTAAATGTTATGGCTGATGCTTTGCATCTTGGGAATGTCTTGTCAAATTTGATGGATAATGCGGTCAAATATTCCGGTGAGAGCGTTGAAATAAGTATTAAGTCAGATAACCGCTCAATAATAGTTTCAGACAACGGTATTGGTATCTCAAAGGAAAATCTTCCGTTTATTTTTGATAAATTCTATCGTGTCTCTACAGGTGATAGTTATGAAATAGGTGGATATGGGCTTGGACTTTTCTATGTCAAACAAATTATTGATTTGCATGGTTGGAGCATAGAGGTTGCAAGCAAACCGGGAGAAGGAACAAAATTTACTATTAACATTCAAGAGTAATGAAAACCGATAAGATACTGCTTGTAGAAGACGATTCTACTCTTTCCTTCATCGTGCAGGACGCCTTGATCCGGGAAGGGTTTGATGTAGTGTGTGCTTCAAATGGAGAAGCCGGGCTCAAATTGTTTAAAGATACGAATCCCGACATAGTCGTTGCAGATGTGATGATGCCAAAGATGGATGGTTTTGAGATGGTAAGGCTCATAAGGCTAACTTCTCCGGCTTTGCCCGTTTTATTCCTGACAGCCAGAACTGCACTTGATGATGTAATAAAAGGTTTTGAACTTGGAGCCAACGATTATATCCGCAAACCTTTCCAGATAGGAGAACTTGTGGTACGCATAAAGGCTTTGCTTCGCAGGATTAGTTCACAAGTCGAAAATACGGTTTTGACAATCGCTGATTCCATGCTTGATTTTGCAGCACAAAGACTTATTATTGATGGCAAAACCAAAGAACTTTCCCATACGGAAGCAGTAATAATGGATGAATTGTTTCGACATCCCAATGAGGTAGTGGAGGCTAAAACCTTAATGTATCGTATCTGGCAAAACGATGATTACAATAACTTAAATCGATTGCACGGTTTCATTTACAAACTACGTAAATATCTTGCTGAATCAGCCAATTTGGAGTTGTTGAATATTAGAGGTATTGGCTATAAATTGGCAG
>CAZCZX010000332.1:0-2336 GCA_964503095.1 uncultured Sangeribacter sp. | reverse complement strand
ATCTCGTTTTTGGTTTAATACTATGTTTTTAGGTTTCCGGTAGAAGAATGGCTACCGTTACCCTGCAAAAGTAAATACCAAAAGCAATCCAAAAGTAAACAAAAAAAATTCCCCTTTTGAGGGAATTTTATATAATTGGAGAGTATTAACCTCACTCGCCTCACTCCAGCTAAATCACAGACAGTTTTGTAGAAACCTCTTGGTATTCAGCAGTAGTAAATTATCTTGATAAGCAAAGAGGTCACTTTATCTAATATAGTTTAGGTATGAGGCTGCAGACATGACAGGTATAGACGAAAATGAGAAATCTTTTTCATTTCGTGTAATAATGCAGTCGCAGCCCGCATCCAAAGCAGCTTGGTACTGCAGAGTGTCTTCAAAATCCTTGGACGACAACTCCAGAGCTTTTTGGATCTGAGCTTCTGTATTGCTTATGACGATAAAACTTTTACAAATTTGTCTGATTAATGTTTTCAATTCTTCAGCTTGCATTTTACGCATAATGTATGCAAAATTAGCAATTGTGAGATAAGAAATGAAAAACTGAGTTCTAGCTCTTTTTTCAATTGTTATAAGTTTCTCCGAATCTCCTTGGAAATCTTCTCTGACAAAGTAGTCTATAACAAAATTGGTGTCTAAAAACAATCTTTTCATTTCGACATTATGTATCTTGTTCTTTCGTCATTCATGTCAATTAGATCGGGGTTGATGCTCCTTTTGATTGCATGGAGATTTTTGATCCATTCCTCTGAGTCATCTTGTTCAGATTTTTTTATGGATTGGACAGAGGTGGCTATCACGCCTTTCATGTTTTCAATCATTCGGCGTAACAAGGATATATCAGCAGTATTGTCAAGTGTAACTAAAATCTGAGTCATAGTGTATGCAGTTTTTATATATAACATTTAGGGCTCTTTATTTGTTGCGGAAGACGAGGAGGGGCTGCCGGAGGGGTTGGATGGCGTATTTTTCGATTTTTTCCTTGGTTGGCTGATTCATGTGGGAGTGGCCTGCGAGGTCACGGTAGAAGGTGTAGCCGTTGCCGCCGGTGATGTAGACGGCATTGACGAATCCGTATTCGCGCATCGCGTCGGCAAAGTCATACATAGATTCTTTGTGACGGGTGACAATGTAATACAATTTGCCTTCTACATCAGAAGCGATTGCTGCTCGCTCCACTTTCCCTTTAAGCAAGAATTCTCGCGGCAATTCTCCGTCATTGAGCAATACCATCTGCCGGAAAAAATCCCCTTGATTCTCTATCGCCCAAATCTCTATGGCATCATCATTTGAGATCCCTATTGTGGGGCGTCCGGAGGCTGAAATGGCAACATACCCTTCCCTGTCTGCATTAGCCTTATTTTCAGAACCTTCCCCATCTATTATAACTGGTCCTAACGCTCTGCCGTCGGGATGATAGTCGGCTGATCGCATGAAGAGAACGAGCGATGAGTCAGCGGTGTCGGGAAATTCGCGCTCAAGGGAGGCATTCAACCCTTCGAGTGGATACATATCCATGGCCACTCCCAGGATGCTGTCGGTCTGCTGTGTGGTGCCTCTGGCGTTGGGGTGATATTCATCAGAAAGCACCTCAATGTTCTGCTGGATCGCGTCTCGCTCGGAGGGATCTGCATTTGAGAATTTAAGAATTCCTGCTATCCAAAGAGCAGCCATTATTAATATGATAACAGAAGGAATGGCTATTGCCCACACCCAATGATTGTTTTTGGCTTTGGAAGGAGTGAATTTTTCTTCCACAACCATTGGGACAGATTTGCGCATAGCCTCACTTTCAGAATTATCCCTCTCAATGGATATCTGCGGCACTTCCGTAGGACGGGTGTCTTCAGTGGAGCAGTCTTCTACGTCGATTATATGGTCATTCTCGTTCTTCATATTCGGTCATCTCTTGCTTGAGGTCTTTGAGTGTGTCGCGCCCTAATTTCGATATGCGTAGGGCAGGGACTTTTTCGGATATGGTGTGGCCACCAAACTTGATTATCTTGTCGGTGACGTTGATCACACGGATATGGCGCTTGTTGACAATCAGGCTTCTTCCCACACGGTGGAAACTGCTATGGCGCAGGGTCTTGAAGTAGTCTTCGAAATAATGGAGTTGGAATGTCATCTTATGGGTGGAGCCATTTGCGAGCATGATGTCGCAGTAATTGCCATCCGCGAGGATATATACAATCTCTTCGGTCGATATTCTCACCAGTTCGGTAGATGTCACTATCTTAAGCCACTCCATAAATACATTTTTACTACTCTACTATAACGCCCTGATAGACGGCTTTATTATTGATTGAATAAGAGCCCATCTCATAAATTTGAGA
>CAZCZX010000331.1:0-2338 GCA_964503095.1 uncultured Sangeribacter sp. | reverse complement strand
AAAAAAACAATTATGCTTCGGATTGGTCAAGGATATGATGTCCATCAGTTGGTAGAGAATCGCGACCTATGGATATGCGGAGTAAAAATACCTCATACTCATGGTCTTCTCGGCCATAGTGATGCCGACGTGGCTATCCATGCACTATGCGATGCACTTCTCGGGGCTCTTGCACTTGGCGACATCGGTAAGCATTTTCCTGATTCCGACCCTCGCTATAAGGGTATCGACAGCAAGATTCTGCTCAGCCATGTGATGGATCTTATTCGTGAAAATGGCTACGAACTTTGCAACTGCGACATCACCATATGTGCAGAGGCCCCAAAATTCCGACCCTTTATCGACGAGATGCGACAGACACTTGCCAAAGTGATGGAAGTTGATGCCGACCAAGTATCAGTCAAAGCGACAACTACAGAAAAACTCGGATTCACAGGGCGCCGCGAAGGAATCTCTTCCCTGGCCGTAGCACTTCTCTCAAAAAATCAGAGATTAATTAACAAAATATAAATTACTTTTTTCCTTCCTCCTTAAGAGGGTTAGGGGGTCTATTATGAACTTAAACGAAAAGCAAACCCAGGCCATGGAGGCTACAGAAGGAAGGGTGCGCGTTGTGGCAGGAGCTGGCTCCGGAAAGACCCGCGTGCTTGCCCATCGCTTTGCTTTTCTCGTAAATGAACTCGGCATTTCTCCCGGTAATGTCCTTTGCCTTACTTTCACCAACAAGGCTGCCCAGGAGATGAAACACCGTATTGCAGGGATGGTAGACCGAGGAAATGTCAATGATCTTATTTGCACCATCCATAGCTTTTGCGTAAAACTCCTCCGAAGAGAAATTTATAAATTAGGATATCCCAAAAACTTCACTATTATTGACGAGACAGATGCCAAAGACCTTGCAAAGGAAGCAATGCAGGAATTCGGCATTGACAGGAAGAAGAATACGGCTGAACGTCTTCTAAAGGACGTTGCTGCACTAAAAGGGTATGACCCAGACGGATATATAGCCAAATATCTTATGCCCGGAGCCCCAATCGGAGCCCCGGACGTGAAGATTAGATATATTCAATTGCAACGCAAGCAATTTGCCCTTGACTATGATGATATAATCTACATGGCAACTTATATTCTCACTCATTTTCCGGATGCAAGGAAATATTGGTGTGAGAAACTGAATTATATCATGGTGGATGAGGTGCAGGATTGCAGCGGCGACGACTGGAAACTCATTGAAATACTTGCCTCTCATCATGGCAATCTCTTCGTGGTTGGCGATCCTGACCAGGCTATTTACGAATGGAGGGGTGCTTCCCCAAAGACCTTCGTAAATTTCAAGGCAGACACCGACATTATTCTCGATTTAAATTATCGAAGCACTCCCGATATTCTATCTGTTGCAAATAGCATTATTTCCAACAATAAAAACCGCATTAGAAAGGAACTGACTGCTGTCCGTCTGAATGAGCGCATTCCAATATGGAATCATTGTAAGAGTGAAAGTGAAGAGGCAGAGTGGATTGCTTCTACGATTGAGAATAATGCTCTGGAAGGTAGCAGGTTTATCGACAATGCAGTCCTCTACCGAAGTTCCTTTTTGTCGCGACGCATTGAGCAGGCTCTCCTGAAAAGAAAGATTCCCTATACAGTATGGGGAGGGGTGAGATTTTTTGAGCGGAAGGAAATCAAAGATATTATAAGTTATCTTCGCCTCACTGCCAATGAGAACGATGACATGGCATTCACTCGAATTGTCAATGTCCCTGCTCGAAAGTTTGGCAGTGTGACTCTTGGCAAACTAAAACAGATAGCTGAGTCGGAAGGAGATTACCTCTACCCAACTCTCCGCCGACATATTTCCGAACCGGCTTTTGGCAAAAAACCAATCAGGGATTTTATTAATCTTATCGAGAATGCTCGCTCTATTTCAGAGGGACTAAAGATCTCAGACTTGACAGAACGCTTGATGCAGACAAGTGGGCTTGACACAATGTATCGCACCGATGAAGAAGAAGAGAGATTAGAGAATATCGCTGAGCTCATTAATTCAATGATTGAATTTGAGGCCACAAGATTTGAAGATGGAGAATCTGACCTTTATCATTACCTCAACGAGATAGCCCTTTACACCAACACTGACCATGAGCAGGACAAAGACAAAGTGCGCCTGATGACTATCCATCAAGCTAAGGGATTGGAATATCCTCATGTCTTTATCATGGGACTGACAGAAGGAGTCTTTCCAAACCATCGCTCTATCCGCGAACGCCGTATCGATGGCGAGGAAGAGGAACGCCGATTGATGTATGTAGCAGTGACACGAGCCAAAGACATGCTATAC
>CAZCZX010000330.1:0-2354 GCA_964503095.1 uncultured Sangeribacter sp. | reverse complement strand
ATTCGTAGGGCAACTTCTTTTGCGTACACTCGAACGGAGTCGTCGCATCAACATGGCTATGAAAGCCAGAGGATTTAATGGATCGCTTAGCGCATCAGCGGAATCTCATTGGACAACTGCTGACACCGTCTACTGCCTTGTCTGGATACCCGTCTGCTTGGCTCTCCGCTTCCTCGACATATCCACCCTTTTTCTCTCTCTTATACCTCGCCTTAACTATTAAACCTAATTCTAAATTCAAAATTTACAAATGAATACGCCAGCCCTTGAATTTAATGATGTATGCTTTTCATATCCGGAAGGACATGAAGTGCTCCGGCATGTCTCATTCTCTATTATGCCGGGCGAGAAGGTGGCTCTTGTGGGGCTAAATGGTTCGGGCAAATCAACATTATTGCTGCATACCAATGGACTCTTGATGGCAGATAGTGGCACAGTGAAAGTCAATGGCACAGTGATCGACCGAAAAAGCGTAGAGGGATGCCGGAAGAGTGTGGGGATGGTGTTTCAAAATGCCGATGACCAACTCTTTATGCCAACAGTGGAAGCAGATGTGGCTTTTGGACCTCGAAATATGGGATTGGACGAGGATGAGGTGAGGAGCCGCGTAGAGGAGGCTCTTCGCATCACAGGATGCAGTGCATTCCGAAAGAGCGCCCCTTACCATCTTTCGGGAGGACAGAAGAAGATGGCATCTATTGCCACGGTGCTATCCATGCGTCCTAATATCCTCATATTCGACGAACCCACCTCGGGGCTCGACTTTGCGGCCGAAGCGCAATTTATCGGAATTGTAGATCGACTTCCCCATACTATGCTTATGTCTTCACATGACATGGACCTCGTGCGCCGCCTATGCACACGTGCCATTCTTATGGAAAAAGGGGCCATCGCCTATGACGGCCCGTCAGACACACTCCCCTACCCTCTGATAGGCACAATCAGATAAACAGCAACCTTATTACTGCTAATTTGTTAGAATATAGAGAGGCTTCTTAGTCTCACTATGATAACACACACATTATTTAATACTAATTATGAAAAAAACACTTCTCCTTGCAGGGCTCGGGCTCACTGCAATCGCCACTCCTGTTTTAGCTGAACAGGCCACAAGCGTCTTTAAACCTCAAACCGTAAGTTTTCAGTATTATATGCCACGTACTTCCTCTTGGGGAGAGATGAATGTGGAAAAATATACATATAACCCTGACGGAACTGTCAATACCATGGAAGAGACGGGACAAAAAACCGTATATACCTACGATTCGGATGGAAGAGTCATAAAAGAAGAGGTATATAGCGTCTACAGTGGTGGCAGTAAGCTCATCACCGCCACAGAATACGAATATGATCCAGTCATCAAAAATTTCGTGATCTCCGAAACAGAAAACTATTATCAAGGGAAATCCGAACCACTGTATACTACTGGCAACGGAACTGAGATCACCAGAGACGGATATGGCAATATCACAAAGGTGCGGACATACAATGTTGCAAATGGCAACAAAACTTATGATGACGACCAGATGATAGTGGAATACGGATCTGACGGAACAGCAGTAAGGGTAGCCTATGAGAAACTTGACAAAAAGAATGGGCAGACCATATCTCAAATAGAAGAGGAATGGACCAATATAGTATGGGACACTACTGATGGACAAATCCTTTCGATGGAAAGTGATGATTTTGACTCCGATATGTATTTCTCTTCCAATAGAGTGGCAAGTGCCACTTTCACTTCGGAAGATCTGCCAAGTGCGGCTACATTTACTGCCACATATGACGGCGACAGCTATCATAGCCTTCTGATGATGGGAAAGGAAAAGATTCGTGAGATTACCTTTAATTGCATTGAGAAATTCTCTCCACGTGAGGATTTCGATGAATATTACAGCTATGATGCCGAGGTATTTGAGACCGAGTATGATGAAGAAAATGGTCAGTATATAGTAGAAAGTACAGTGACAAAGAAAGAAAGCAATCGCACGGATGCATATGGTTTCATCATTCTCAACGAGCAGACTACCACAGAGCATAAGACTTCAGGAGACAAGACTGAAACCGAAACTAAGAAGACGGATGTCTCCTATGACGAACAATCTGGCTATCCTATTCAGGCCACAAAATGGGAAAAGGATGATTCCGACAAAGATTTCCAGCCTGTATCGATGTATTTCTTCAATGACTATGTGAAAGTGGAGCCTGCAAGCGTGACAAATTTAGAAGCTGAGTCTGCGGATGGCGACGTTGAATATTTCGACCTCCAAGGAGTGCGCGTGAGCAATCCAGAAGGGGGCATATTCATCCGCCGTGAAGGCACTGCATCAGAGAAAGTATATCTGGAATAATTTCTA
>CAZCZX010000329.1:0-2374 GCA_964503095.1 uncultured Sangeribacter sp. | reverse complement strand
ATATTCCATTGGCGCTCTCCATCGTGGGTGTAATAGCCAAACTGATCGGGATAGAGAGTCACCTTGATATTCTTTGTCTCTCCCGGGTCCAATGACACCCTTGCAAAACCTTGAAGCTTTATCGGACGGATATTCTGATTATCCTCTGTTGGGGACAGATATAATTGTGCTATCTCATCTCCTTTCACTTCCCCGGTATTCTTGACATCGAAAGAAATCTCTATTCCATCCGCTGTGGTTGAGGCATCTTTGTCTACTACAAGATTCGAGTATTCAAATGTAGTATAACTCTTTCCGTATCCAAATTCCCATGCCACACGTGGATCCTTTTCTGCAGAATAGAGATAACAAAGAGGTCCATATACCTCAGTATTGGGATAACTTACCGACAATTTTCCTGAAGGGGATACTTTTCCATAGAGGATATCTGCGAGAGCATTGCCTCCCTCTTCCCCCGGATACCATGCCTGAATAATGGCGGCGCACTTGTCTGCTATTCCGGAAATCACCTGAGCCCTTCCTCCGAATAGAACGAGAACAACTGGTTTGCCAGTCGCGAGGAGCGCCTTTACGTATTCCTCCTGACGTCCCGGAAGACTCAGGCCTTCGCGGTCACGGTTTTCTCCGCAAAGCATCACGTTTTCTCCCATGGCTGCCACAATCACGTCGGCATCCTTGGCCATCTTGAGAGCCTCATTCCAGTCTGCCCTCTCTCCGGATTCGACCTTGCGGTGAAGTGTCTTGTATTCCCAAGCACGTTCATCGCCCGAACGGTTGAATTTTGTCTCGATTGTATCAGTCCAGTCGCAACCACGGGAATATGAAATCTCTACATTATCAGGTTTGCGCGATTTCAGTCCCTCGAGCAATCTCACGATATGTGGATTATCCACCTCATCCATACGATGCTTCCAGAAATAATTCATGCTTGGGAAAGTATAGTCGCCACACATAGCCCACATTGAATTGGCGTTCGGACCTGTGACAAATACTTTCTCATTCTCTTTCAGTGGAAGGACACCGTCGTTTTCGAGAAGCACAACTGACTGTGACGCAATATCGTAGGCTGTCTGACGCTCTTCCGGAGTGTCGAGTTTGATATCATCATTGCTATAGAAATAAGCATCCTTATCGAAAAGACCCGCTTCCATCTTGTATCTAAGCACATTCTTGACAGCCTTCTCGAAAGTCTCCTGACTTACAAGCCCCTTGTCAATGGCCTCCGGAAGATTGGCATAGCAAGTACCGTTGCAAAAATCCACGTCTGTGCCTCCGTTCATTGCCATTGCTGCCTTCTCGGTATTGTCTTTACCGGGAAGTTGGTCGATTGCCGTATAGTCGCTGACTGTCATACCCTCGAAGCCAACATAATCGCGGAGTATATCACGGAGAATCCAATCGTTGGCAGCGCAATTAATCCCTTTTACGGCATGATAACCAGGCATAACAGCCTTGCTATCCGCAGTACGGATCATAGCCTCATGAGGCAGAAGGATTTCCTCCATCATTTCTTTTTCATCGGCATCGCCACCCCCTCCATAACCGAGATAGTGCTTGGAGCAAGCCCCAACACCTTTCTTCAAATCCCCCTGTTGGAGACCTTTGACGAATGCAACACCCATCACAGCCGAAAGATAGTCATCTTCGCCATAAGATTCCTCAAGGCGGTTGAAAGATGGGTCGCGGCAAACGTCGACCATCGGTGACAGGGAAAGTACACCTCCCATCTGGCGGAGGGCTTTACTGGTCTGTAGAGTCTTAAGTTCGGCAAGTTCGGGGTTGAAGGAGCAAGCCTGACCTATCTGCTGAGGATATATTGTAGACCCAAGTGCATTCACACCTGAGAGGACTTCTTCATGGAAAAGTGCCGGAATTCCGTTGGGAGTGTTATGGATAAGCCAATCCTGCATTGCTGCCACCCTGTCTCTCAAGACATTGGGATCAAGAGGTTTTTGGCTTGCAAATTGGCAGAAATGCCCTATGCCATTAGGAATCAGTGAGTCGCATTTGGCAGTGTCAAGATTGCCATTCTCATCCAAAAGATCGTCCATCATGCAGCTCCGCAGTTGCATTACGCGTTCTTCCTGACTCATCCTGTCGTAAAGGGCATCCACACGGGAGTCAATATCACTCACTTTACTGTTGCAGCCTGTCAAAGCCGCAGTAGCACACAACGCCATCACAATTTTTTTCATGTTTTCGGTTGGTATTCTCCAAGATGCCAACATGGCATCTTGAAATTTCATAATGATTAGATTTAAGCAAATGCAAAGTTCGGAAAAATAATTGATATCGGCAAATTTTTTTGCCACACACACGCGTACGCGCGACGTCGACGACGACTTAATATTTGATTCTGATTTTGATTCTGATT
>CAZCZX010000328.1:0-2394 GCA_964503095.1 uncultured Sangeribacter sp. | reverse complement strand
GATGAGATTTGGATTACATTCCCCGACCCTCAGATGCAGAAGGCAAGAAAACGATTGACTTCATCACGTTTTTTGTCCAACTATCGGACATTTCTCAATCCCAAAGGTGTTGTCAATCTAAAGACTGATTCTCCATTTCTGTATGAATACACCAAACGTCTGGCAGAGACAAATGGCTTCGAAATTCTAAAGATTACTGATGATCTTTATGGGAGCGGACTTGCTGATCCGGTCACCTCTATCAAGACGTTCTATGAGCAGCAATGGCTTTCACGCGGAAAGACCATAAAACTTATCTCCTTCCGCATTGGAGATGGTGAGATAATAGAACCCGACTGCTCCGATTTGGTGAAAGATGACTATCATAGCGAATTTGGAAGACACTCCTCAAATAATAATTTAAATTGATCGTAATACTTAATCGTTGATTGTATAAAAACAATGGCTATATACCCAAAATTGATACTTGACGCACTGACAAATGTCAAGTACCCCGGCAACGGAAAAAACATCGTTGATCTCGGAATGGTGGAAGATGACATCCGCATTGACGGTAATAAAGTGTCTTTTTCGATTATCTTTGATCGGCCTACCGACCCCTTTATCAAATCTGTAGTGCGGGCAGCCGAGGCCACACTTCCTGTTTTTGCAGATCCAAATATCGACGTCAAGGGCAGGATCTCTGTAAAATATCGTCAGATTGAGGCCCCTAAGCCTGAAACTCCACTACCCGGAGTCAAGAATATTATTGGAATAAGTTCAGGAAAGGGAGGTGTTGGCAAATCCACAGTGTCTGCCAATCTTGCAATCGCGCTTGCTGCAAAAGGCTATAAGGTTGGTCTTCTCGATGCCGATATTTTCGGACCTTCGATGCCAAAAATGTTTGGCGTTGAGGATGCAAAACTATACATGGTCACTCAAGAAGGGAAAGACTGGATTGACCCTGTTGAGAAATTCGGTGTGAAAATGTTGAGCATAGGATTTGTTGTAGACAAGAATAGTCCTGTCCTTTGGCGTGGAGGAATGGCTTCCAATGCACTGAAGCAACTAATCACTGAAGCATGGTGGGGCGACCTTGACTATTTCTTAATTGATATGCCTCCCGGCACAAGCGACATTCACCTTACCCTTGTGCAGACACTTCCTATCACAGGAGTCATAGTAGTCAGCACACCTCAAGAAGTGGCACTTGCTGATGCTCGCAAGGGTATAGGAATGTTCCGAAGTGATAAAATCAATGTGCCTATATTAGGACTTGTAGAGAATATGGCTTGGTTCACTCCCGCACCTCATCCGGAAGAAAAATACTACATATTTGGCAATGGAGGAGCCGCTAAGCTTGCAGAGACAATGAATGTGCCCCTTTTAGCGCAGATTCCTCTTGTGGCTGATATCTGCGAAATGGCTGATAACGGACATCCTACAGCCACAAAATGCACTGGCGGCGACATTTCAGAGGACCCCGAGGCAAATGCCTTCTCCGATTTGGCCGACAGAGTAGTGGAGGAATGTGATCGTCGCAATAGTGAGCTTCCGCCTACTCAAGTGGTGCAAACTCACTAATGGGTAAATAGATACTTTATCATTCATCATTATAATTATTTTTAATACAGTGTCAACAGCACAAGCAGAAAATACTCGCAAGGTGACTACAAGCCGCCTTACTGAGATGAAACATCGCGGTGAGAAAATCTCTATGCTCACCGCCTATGATTACACATCTGCAAAACTTGTGGATGAAGCAGGAATGGATGTTATTCTGGTTGGAGATTCGGCATCCAATGTAATGGCTGGAAATATGACGACGCTTCCTATCACCCTCGATCAGATGATTTATCATGCAAAATCAGTGATGAAGGCTGTAAGAAGGGCTTTGGTAGTTGTCGATCTTCCATTTGGTACATATCAAGGCAACTCTAAAGAAGCGCTTGCTTCTGCTATCAGAGTAATGAAGGAAAGCCACGCAGAGGCTCTTAAACTGGAAGGTGGAGCAGAGATTGCAGAGTCAATTCAGCGTATTCTGTGTGCGGGGATTCCCGTAATGGGACATCTTGGACTGACTCCTCAGAGCATCAATAAATTTGGCACCTATAGTGTGCGTGCTAAAGAAGAAGCAGAGGCAAAAAAACTTTTGGAAGATGCCAAACTTTTGGAAGAAATTGGATGCTTTGCAATTGTGCTTGAGAAGATACCTGCTAAGTTGGCAGAGAAAGTGGCAAAAGAATTGACGATACCTGTCATTGGCATCGGTGCGGGTGGTGGCGTTGATGGCCAAGTTCTCGTAATGCATGATATGCTCGGCATGACAATGGGATTCTCTCCCAGATTCTTGCGTCGCTACGCAAATGTTGGCGAAATAATGACAGATGCATTCCGCCACTATATCAATGACGT
>CAZCZX010000327.1:0-2404 GCA_964503095.1 uncultured Sangeribacter sp. | reverse complement strand
TGTTTGACAAACTTGGGGCAGACTGGAGTTTGAAATCGCACATCACTTTAAAACTTCGCCAGACTTATAATTTTTTCAATGGAAACTATCCCACCAAGAAGATATATTCCCTTAAAATTAACACTAAAAAGGAAGAAGATAAAAAGAAGAATAATAAGTTAAATAACGAGGAGGATAATATTAAAAAAAAGGATCGCGATATTTATTTCAGCACTCTCTCGAAAGAGAGTATTGATACTATGTCGGAAATGGATACCCTCCCTCCAGGCATTTTCGATTGGGACATTAAATTCATATCGAGGAGAGAAAATGACGATATCGGTTTGAATTCTTTCAGCTCTGGAGAGAAGCAAAAACTTATGTGCCAGACTGCAACTATCTATCACCTTCAAAATATAAATTCAATAGCAACAGAAGAACTACATTACAGCCATGTCAATCTGATTTTTGAAGAGATAGAACTTTATTTTCATCCTGATTGGCAACGCGCTTTTATTGACGAGATGATACATATGATAAGAGGCGCGAATCTAAAGCATATTCACAGTGTGAACATGCTATTTGTCACACATTCTCCTTATATACTTTCAGATATACCGAAATCTAATGTACTCTTCCTAAAAAATGGAATGCCTGATTATTCCATGCAGGAGAATACTTTCGGGGCAAATATCAACAGCCTTCTGAAAAATGGATTTTTCTTGCCAAACATTCCAATGGGTGAGTTTGCCTACAAGAAAATCAATCATCTATTTTCTTTGCTCAATGGGAATGGAGTGACGCAAGAAAATATGGATAAGATATATGCTGAGATTATGACTGTGGGGGATCCTGCCATCAGGGCACAACTTATGATCCTATTGGCGCCATACCGTCGGCTTTTCTTAGGAGCGGATGAGATAGAAAATCTTATTGCAAAACTTAAACAAATTGGCTCATGATTCCAATTAATAACCCCAAGGTAGAAAATATTGCTAATGAGTGGGCTAATGAATTCATTAAGTACATTAACGGCACGCACAGGAACAATTCGCAAGATCAGGATAAGAAAACAAAGTCTGAGAACAAGCAAAGTCGACTTGAGTATTTCGAAGAACTATTTAACAAAGAATGCAAACGGAATAAAGTGAACTCTTGCGACAAAAAACTCGGGCTCAAGTTTATAAGAAATTTCCTTACAGAGCATAAATTATTAATCGGCAAGCCAACCGACATAAGCCAATATGTAAAGGATTGGGAAAAAGATGTGATTGATAATAATAAGGTCATCAAAGTTATATTGTATAGTATTTTTAAGAGTTTATATAAAAATTTCTGCGATCATATAGAAAAAGATACAACGGATAAATATGCATATTATATTTTCAAAAAGCTTAATGTGCGGACTTGTCCTTATTGCAATAGACATTATACCTTTACAATTCATAAAGGTGGCAAAAAGGGGGATAAATGCTTTAGTTGCCGTCCAGAATTTGATCATTTCCTCATAAAAGAAAAGTATCCTTTCCTTGCTGTTTCTTTCTATAATCTGGTGCCGTCTTGCCATGAATGCAATCATGGAAAATCGACAAAAGAGAGTGGGATAAATCCATATTTTAAAAGATTTAATTCAAAATTTATATTGAAAACTAAAGAAGATTCCTCCATTGCTCCTCCTATTCCTCCACACAAAATGAACCGGAATGAAATAATGCATATTTCCGATGTTGAGAAATTTGAGGTGGATTTCGAGAATGCAAGTGAGTCAGAGAAGACCAATATCAAAACATTTGGACTGAAGGAACTATATAATGAGCACAAAGATTACGTGATGGAGATTATCGAAAAGGCATCCGCTTATGATAGGCAGACACAATATGAGATTATCAACAGTTTTCAGGGGGTATTTCATAGCGCAGAAGAGATAAGGGGGGTGATTTTTGGCGATTATCTGTCGTTGGCAAACCAATCGAGAAAGCCATTGTCGAAATTTACTCGTGACATTTTAGATCAATTGGATATTGATTGTTAACTTGATTCACTAATGCTAATAAAAATACTCCGATGAGCATGCGGTGCATAATCTTATTTGCGCGGTAAGGCACTCTACTCCCTCCCAAGCATTATCTTTGCATCCAATTCTTAGCCTCTCAACGCTGTGCTGAAGACGTAGTCCAGGATTTATTTGCAATTCGATAACCTTATACTTTAAGACTCTGCGGGACGCGCACGGAGTGCCCACAGGCTGTGGCCTGGGGCTAACCAATTATCGGAAAACCTCTCCGAGGTTGAATTGGCTGTGATAGACTCGGGGGGCGCATGCGGAGCATGCTTGATTACGTTTTTGGGGCGGGGATTCTTATGGGTCGGATTTTGAAATGGGGGTGATTTTATTTGGTGGGGTGGGATTTTTTATTTAATTTTG
>CAZCZX010000326.1:0-2408 GCA_964503095.1 uncultured Sangeribacter sp. | reverse complement strand
TCTATTGTCTGTAATTAAGCAAAGTTACAAAAAATATCTGATAGTTGGAGGGACAGTTGTCCCATTCGTGGTTAAAAACAGACGTTAAGAGCATTTTTTATTGAAATTTCTTCCTTTTGGAACTATCTCATTCCTTGACAGTCTTAAATCCTTGCAGTAAAGAGAGTCGTTGAACTGCACGTTGTCCTGCGTCAGATGCAGATATTACTGATCAAGTGCAGAAATAAACATATATAGATATGATCCAGATGGATCGAATCGTAATCCAAAAACGCTTGTTTAATTCTTTTATCATCCATATGGCAAAATATCCAATAACATCTATAATAATAGTTAATATTAAAGTTGTGATTGGAATCATATACAGGTATAATCTACTGGAAAAATAATAACTGTATAAGAGCATGATTGGAAATGCTAATAACAGGCTATTTACACCAGTTAGCAGTATTCTCAGAGAAGTTACATTACGCATTGTCATATGATTATAACCATGAAGAGGTGATATATTTCTTTAATTTTTTGAGATTTGATTTATTTGTTTTCCCTGTCTTATCGCCTTGTCTTAGACCACCGATAAAGGAGGCTAAAGTTTTATCAATATCGGAGGTCAATTCTCAATAAACTCTTCTTTGCCGACAAAGTGCTGTACTCCAAAGACACCACCACCAAATTCAAACACAGTTGAATCATTATAGACTATTAGACACATGTCATTGTTAATGCTATCTTGCTCGTGTTGAGTTAGAGGCCTGTCATAAAATCGATATGAATACATTCCCATTCCAATCCGCCGGAATCGAATAGTTGAATACCCCTTGTTGGTGTAGTTGTCAACGTCTATACCTATGCAACCACATTCTTTTAACTCTCTTTTCAACCTCCTTGTATCCTCTTCGTTTAAAACATACGGGTAAGATTTTTCATAATCAATCTCATAACATAATCGAGTACTGTCAGGGAGCATATTGCGATAACGGTTAGCAATATTCCTCATCCAATACCCATTTTCCCCTTTATAATTATCTGCCATAATGAAAGCATCACATTTTTTAGACGGACGATTCAGAAGTAATACAACAATACCCATAATAAGAAGATCAACAATATGGAATATTAAAAATATCTTATCTTCTTTGGTGCGCCTTTTAATTGCTTTTACAAATGAGTATATCCAAAATCCTATAATTGGAATTGTAATATAAAACAGCAGGAACGGTATAATGCTTACGTATGTAAGAATAAAGTCATCGGTATCAAACGATACTATCATTAGTACAAATAACCACACTGTGGTCAAAACCACAGCCACATATCTCATGAATTTCAGAAATGCTGATCTCTTATTCATGGACTGGTTAAATCTATTGTCATTTACGGTTTTCATCGCTTACCTCCTTTCTAATATGAAACCATTATTTACAGCCCACATAAGAATCAATACTGTGCATAAACATAGTATGCTTCCTATAAGAAAAACAGTTGTAAGCACCTTGTCAGAGGTTGAGATTTTAATCGATAACAATCCTTTAAGTCTAAAACCACGAATATATTTCAGGTAAAACATTCCACCCAGCAAGCTACATATTAGAATATTGCAGAAGGTCAAGGTTTTGTGTCCTAATACCGCTGGGTTCCCAATTATATTTTGCCAATAGAAAGAAACGCCCGTTGCCATGCTGGATAAATAAAGATAAACGGCAAACAACACCATACCCATAGACATGAATACAGGTATATCTTCATTTCCAACATGTTCCTGAAAACGATAACAACACACAAATAATTTCTTGATAAACATCATCGCTTACCTCCTTTTTTCTTATGGGGTTTTATCTTATGGGGTTTTATATTGAGACTGGACATCGCGTGTTCAAGCACCGCTACCACTCTATTATATGGCTTTTGGGTAGTAATTATCAAAACGGCCCCCTTGGGAGGATATTCAAATAATAGTTGTTTATTATCTTCATGTAAAACAATAGTTTTTTCTATTCCATACTCATCAAGGTAAGGGATTTCGCCCCTTATTATTTCTTGAATCCAGCTATTTCCTGCGAGCACTTTGCCAACAGAAACAGTCACTTCATTTTTATATTCTTCTCCGTTAAGTATGATAAGTATGGGAATATTCTTATCAGTTGTAATGTGCACAGTCTGCACACTGTCTCTTATACACTTAATTGATTTAATATCCGAGGCTGATATGTATGACAACGATCTTTCTACCAACATTGCCGCGCTATCAGACTGCATTTCAGCGAGTGAATACTGAAAAACGGAATCTTGAAGAGCACATCCATCAATAATCCACATTTGTGATTTGGGAGTGTCGTTTGCCATTGATTGATGTGGTAAGCCAAGACTTGCCAAGGGCATGATTGAAAGCAGGCCCCACACCATATATC
>CAZCZX010000325.1:0-2419 GCA_964503095.1 uncultured Sangeribacter sp. | reverse complement strand
TACCTGCGCCAATTGCTGCAAGGCCTGCTCCGAAAGCAGCGCCGAAAGATGCGAGTGCTTCTGCTACTAAAATCATTGAAAACATAGTCTTTTCTTTTTTAAGAGTTATTATTTTATTTGAATTTTCTAAATATTTTCTAATTGGTCTAATTGGTCTAATTGGGCTAATGAGACTTTTTAGATTGATTAGGCTGCTTCTGTCTCCTTGGCTTCTCTGTGTGGCTCATGCTCCTCATGGATTGCCATTGAGATGAAAATCGTAGAGAGGAGTGTGAATACATATGCCTGGATAAAGCTCACAAGAGTATCAAGGGCAAGCATGAAGATAGAGAAGAGAATCGACACCACGGCTGTGCCTCCGGCTACTGCTGCGCCATAGGCTGCAAAGATGAAGATAAGCAGTGTTAGTGTGATTACGATCATATGACCACCCATCATGTTGGCAAAGAGACGGATGCAGAGGGCTGCAGGCTTCGTGAAGATACCGAATACCTCTATCACTTGCATGATTGGCAATGGGAACTTCAAGAATAGTGGCACTTCAGGCCAGAAAATCTCTTTCCAGTAGTGCTTGTTGCCGTTGATATTGGTGATGATAAACGTCATCACTGCCAATACGAGAGTAATGGCGATATTGCCTGTCAAGTTTGCTCCACCCGGGAAGATAACTATAAGGCCAAGTAGGTTCATCACAAGGATGAAGAAGAATGCAGTCAGCAAATAAGGTGCAAATTTCGGTGCCTTATCTCCTAAAGTGCTCTTGATCACACCGGAATAGATGAAATCCACACATAATTCGAGGAATCCCATTCCCTTTCGTGGAGCCTTGAAACCATTGCGGGTATAGAATCTCACGAGTGCCATCACCATCCAAGTGACGAGGGCTGCCGCGATGAAGAGAGCAAGCACGTTCTTAGTGATTGAGATATCGAAAGGCTTGTATTCCTTATAGTATTTACCATCAAACTTAACGAATCCATCTACAATCTCATCATTTTGAGCGGCTGCAAGACTTTCAGCCTGAGCCTCTTCACTCTCGGTCGTGGGGAGAAGTTGCACCACCTTGTCCTTGTGCTTGCTTGCATGAGCAAGGACAAACTGGTAAGTAGGTTTCCCCTCCTTCGCTATAGTTACTATCTGTGGGATAGCCACCGAGTGGGTACTGCTGCTCTCAGGGTCGCTCATTTTATCATATTTTACGAGTCTACCCGATGAGAAGCAATGCCAGCTTCCGTCTTCTGCCCTTACGATCACCGGGAGCGGTATGCGATAGGTATGGCTGAATGGCACTTCCCAACCGTAGCCGTCACCAAGGTGATGGAAGATGTTTTCTTTCACGTCTACCGTGCCTTTCTCCTCTTCCGATGCCTTAGCAGAGAAGGGGAGTGCCAGGATCGACACGAGCAAAAACAGTATGGCTAAATTTTTTCTCATTACAGTTCCGTTAATAGATGCACACCGAAATTACATTATTGTCTATATCCGCAAGTCCACCCTTGATGGAATAGGAGTTTTCTTCTCCGGCGGGAGTGCGGTAGACTATAGATCCCTCAACAAGCACGGAAATCAAAGGCGCATGGTTTTTCAATACTGTGAACTTGCCGAGTTCGCCCGGAAGAGTCACAGAATCGGCGTCGCCTTTGAATACGACTTCCTGAGGTGATATGATTTCTAAAGTCATTATCGAATTGTGCTATTTGTTATACTTCAGCAAGCATCTTCTTGCCCTTGGCGATCGCTTCATCAATAGTGCCGACATTGAGGAATGCCTGCTCAGGATATTCATCCATTTCGCCGCTAAGAATCATCTTGAATCCGCGGATTGTCTCCTGAAGTGGTACCATTACACCAGGTACGCCTGTAAACTGTTCAGCCACGTGGAAAGGTTGGCTGAGGAAACGTTGGGCACGACGAGCACGAGATACCACGAGTTTGTCTTCATCGCTGAGCTCGTCTACGCCAAGGATTGCGATGATATCCTGAAGGTCGTTGTATTTCTGTAGAAGTTGCTTTGTCTGTTGGGCTACATTGTAGTGTTCCTCACCAATGATGTTCGGGTCAAGGATACGGGATGTAGAATCGAGAGGGTCAACCGCCGGATAGATACCAAGCTCGGCAATCTTACGGTTGAGCACTGTGGTTGCATCAAGGAAGGAGAATGTAGTGGCTGGTGCCGGGTCGGTCAAGTCATCGGCTGGCACATAGATAGCCTGTACTGATGTGATAGATCCATTCTTCGTAGATGTGATTCGTTCCTGAAGGGCACCCATCTCAGATGCAAGGGTAGGCTGATATCCTACTGCAGATGGCATACGTCCGAGAAGTGCTGACACCTCAGAACCTGCCTGAGTGAAACGGAAGATGTTGTCGATGAAGAGAAGGATGTCCTGTCCGCCACCCTCAGCATCGCGGAATTGCT
>CAZCZX010000324.1:0-2421 GCA_964503095.1 uncultured Sangeribacter sp. | reverse complement strand
AATATATGAGTAGTATTAAGGAATATTTTTCGTCGGTAGGTAAAGGCATTGCGAGCCTGGCGAAGGGTATGGCTGTGACCGGAAAGGAGTTTGTCACTCCAAAGATCACAGAGCAATATCCCGAAAATCGCCACACTACGCTCAAGATTGCCGACCGTTTCCGTGCGGAACTTACGCTGATCGGCGATGATGCTACACCGGCTTACAACAAATGTATTGCCTGTGGCATCTGCCAGATGAACTGCCCCAACAGCTCCATCGAACTCAAGACAAGATTCGTGGAACTGCCCGACGGCAAGAAGAAAAAAGTGCTCGAGAAGTATTACTATGATCTCGGAAGCTGCACATTCTGCATGCTCTGTGTGACTACTTGTCCGCAAGACGCCCTCGAGTTCTCCAACGATTTCGAACAGGCTGTCTTCACTCGCGACAAACTCGTCAAAGTGCTCAATGCCCATTCCGAACTGACAGATGCCCAGGTGATCGCAGAGGCTTCCAAACCAAAGCCAAAGCCGGCTATGGATCCCGAACAGCTTGCAAAGATCAAGGCTGAAGCGCTGGCAAAAGCTGCCGCCAAGAAAGCAGCTGCCCAAGCAGCCCAACAAGCCGAAGCCTCAAAACCTGAAGCCTGAAACCTAATACCTGAAACCCCAAATCAATAATAACAACAATGGATTCAGTAGGAAACATTATACTCTACTTCGTAGTGGCCATTGCAATGGTGATTTCAGCCTATATGGCTGTCACTACGACCAAAATCCTTCGTGCGGCTACCTATCTGCTATTCTCTCTCATCTGCACCGCGATTTTCTATTTCCAGCTTGGATATCAATTTCTCGGTGCCGTGCAGATTGCAGTTTATGCCGGAGGTATAATGGTGCTGTTTGTGTTTGCAATTATTCTTACCCACAAGCCTAATGAAAAGAGTGCTCCCCTCGAGGCTCACCGCAAGTTCACCGGCATCTCCGCTTCGGTGATCGGAGCAATCCTCCTTATCTTGGCTCTCTTCAAGATGCCGCTTGCAAAAGGTATCTCACTTGCGCAGGCTATTTCTTATGGAGGCCCACAGCTGACTATGCACGACATAGGCACTGCTCTCGTGGGCTCAGAAAAATTCCAGTATCTTCTTCCCTTCGAGGCTGTCAGCGTCTTGCTGCTCGCCTGCATCATCGGAGGAGTTGTGATAGCACGTAAAAAATAATCCCGAAATAGTTTTATATTATGGATATAAGCATTTTATGGTATTTGGTGCCGAGCATTCTCCTTTTCGTATGTGGCGTCTACGGCTTCATTACCCGCAAAAACATGATCGCTATGCTGATCTCCCTTGAGCTTATGCTCAACTCAGCCGATCTCAATTTCGTGATTTTCAACCGTTACCTTTTCCCCGGCTCTATGGAGGGAATGATGTTCACCCTTTTCGCTATCGCTATCGCAGCTGCTGAGACAGCTATAGCTATCGCGATCATCATCAACATCTATCGCGCCATCGGAAATACTAATGTGACGGATATTAAAGAAATGAAATTCTAAAATATTCCTAAGATATGGACATAACACTTCCAATTTTAATCCTTGCGATCCCAATTGCGATGTTCCTCATCTTGGGAATCGGAGGCGTTGTGATGCCACGCAAAGTTGCCGGCGTGCTCGGCATCCTCGGCATGGGCACTTGCGCAGTGCTTGCCTACACTGTGGCTTTCACATACTTCTTCAGCGGCTCGCCCGACTTCATCATCGACGGTGTCCGCCAGCAGTTCCAGGTCTTCGATGTCACCTGGCTTGCATTTACTGAGAAACTCGTAGTGAAACTCGGTTTCCTCCTTGATCCAATCTCGGCAATGATGCTGATAGTAATCACTACAATTTCTTTCTTCGTTCACCTCTATTCTTGGGGATATATGGAGCATGAGCCGGGCTTCCAGCGCTACTACGCTTTCCTGAGCCTCTTCTCATTCTCTATGCTCGGCCTCGTGGTGGCTACCAACATCTTCCAGATGTATATCTTCTGGGAGCTTGTGGGTGTCAGCTCTTATCTGCTCATCGGATTCTTCTATAAGCTTCCATCTGCAGTGTCAGCTTCAAAGAAGGCGTTTATCGTCACCCGTTTCGCCGACCTTGGCTTCCTCATCGGTATCCTCGTTCTCTCCTACTATACTGATACCTTCAACTTCCAGACACTCACTTCCAATCCTGAACTCGTGATGGCTGAATGTGGCGGTGCCACTTTCATGGGTGCTTCAGTAATGACTTGGGCTATGGTGCTCATCTTCATGGGTGGTATGGGTAAGTCTGCAATGATGCCTCTCCACATCTGGCTTCCTGACGCTATGGAAGGTCCTACTCCGGTATCTGCCCTCATCCATGCTGCTACAATGGTCGTGGCTGGTGTCTACCTCGTTGCCCGTATGTTCCCCTGCT
>CAZCZX010000323.1:0-2424 GCA_964503095.1 uncultured Sangeribacter sp. | reverse complement strand
ATGTGGGCATCAAGAAGCTGGTCGAAAGATTTGAGAGCCGCTTTGTCGGCTTTTCTGGATGCAATGGCGCGGAAATCAGTGCCATGAGTAGCCGGATTCTTGTCGGCACCATTGAAATTTGTGGCAATTGCCACGAGAATGAGAGTCTCGGTAGCATCTTTCACCGATAGAGTGCCATCGGGGTCGGATGTGATAGTTGCTCCAGGAGCGATTGCTCGAATGTCGGTGCGAAATCTAATGCCACGGGCATCATCGTATAGCATTTTTTGATCAGCCGGCATATCCACATAGCTTGGGAGAGAGGAATAAGAGGCGCTTCCTTCGGCAATTATTCCATTGGAATTTGAGCTGACTTTATGTTTCTTTATTGGAGTTTCAAAGGAGAGTGTAAAATCTATAGGGCGTTGCGAAGTTATGCGGATGGCAATGATACTGTCTGGCGCAGAGGCGATGTATTCAGTAGTGATTTCGTTGTTGCCCTTTTTATATGTCACTTTTGCTGTGGCATCGGAGAGATTGAGTTTTCTGGAGTAGTCGGTGACTTCTGATTTATCGGCGAAGTCTATAAAGAGGTTGCCGATAGGTTGATAGTTGTTAGTGTAGTGGCCTTGCACTTTTTTCTGCAATTCTTGAGCGAGTTGATAGTTGCCAGCGTCGAGGGCAGCTCGGATTTCCGGGATGGCTTTATAGGCTCCAGGAGTGTAGACGGCAGTGTCTGGTTCGCCGGTCCAGAAAGTAATATCGTTAAGAGATATTCGTTCGCGCGATGGATTGCCATAGATGATGCCACCTTGGGTGCCATTGCCTATCACGAAGGTCTCTTCAAAGTAATCGGCAGGTCGGTCGAAATATATGGTTGGGGTTGCAGCAGAGGCAGAAAAGGCTGCCAACGTGATAAGAGAAGAGGCTAATTTGGTAAGCAATTTCATGATTTTGGGTTAAAAGGTTATTGTTGTTGCAAAGATAGTGAAAATAATTTTGAATTTTGAATTTTGAATTTAGAATTTTGTGTTGGCTACAAAATTTGACGGATTTGAGACGGAATTTGTAGTGGGGATTGGGAAAAATGTGTTAACTTTGCATATCTCACACTCAGGGCGCAGGTCTCACGCAGAGTGCGCTGGGAGCAGGGTGCGCTTGGGATTCTTATTTAACTTTGAAAACTTAAAACTGCATTATGAAAAGAATTGTTTTGACATTAGGAGTTGCTTTTTGTGTTTTGGTGGGGATGGCGCAGGAGGCTGGAAAATCTTGGATTGGGACTTGGGCTACGGCTGTGGAATTTACGGGACCTGGCGATATGCCGAAAGCGAGTCTTTCAGGGCGTTCGCTTCGAGAAATAGTGCAGGTGTCGATACCGGGAGAGACGTTACGCATGCAGTTGAGCAATATACATAGTAAGGAACCGGTAGAGATAAAGTCGGTATTCATTGCCAATGCGGCTGATTCCTGCGATATTGATGCTAAATCTGCCAAATATCTTACCTTTAATGGTAAGAAATCAGTCACTATTGCTCCGGGAGAAGCAGTGTATTGTGATGACTTGAAATATGACTTGAAGCCACTCCAGAAATTGGCTATTACGATCAATTATGGAGAAAATACTCCTGTGAATGCTTCTTCTCACAGAGGATCGCGCACTACTTCTTATATAATAGAGGGGGAGGCTAAGCCTAAGACAAAATTTGTAGATGCTGAGAAGTTGGATCATTGGTATAATATATCATGTATAGATGTGCTGACTGATGAGCCTACAGAGTGCATTGCAATAATTGGTAACTCAATCACAGATGGAAGAGGGAGCACTACCAATCTGCAAAACCGTTGGCCGGATTTCCTTGCCAAGGCGCTTGATGGAAAGGTAGGAGTGCTTAATCTTGGGATTGGAGGCAATGCTGTGGTAAGCGGTGGACTTAGTGAGCCGGCTATAGTGCGATTCGACCGTGATGTGCTTGGGCAGTCGGGAGTGACATCAGTTGTGATTTTTGAAGGAGTCAATGATATAGGTGGTCAACGGCCAAATCATCAGGAGATAGTCAATAATATCATTGAGGCGTATAGTACTTTCATTAAAAAGAGTAAAGATGCAGGGAAAAAGGTGTACTTGGCTACTATCACTCCTTATAAAAATAGTTTTTATGAGAATCATTTCAGCGAGGCGGCCAGACTGACTCTCAATGATTGGATTCGCGCAAACACGGACGTTGATGGAGTGATTGATTTTGATGCGGCAGTTCAGGATCCTGCAAATTCTTCGGCATTGCGGCCTGAGTTGCAGGATGATTGGCTTCATTTGAATCCGGCGGGATATGAGGTGATGGGAAATTACGCAGCAGAAAAGTTACTGAATGTCGCTCGAAAAGGGTTTTAGGCACAGATCTTACAGCACAGAATTGACAGAGGGAACTCAGAAATAAAGATAAT
>CAZCZX010000322.1:0-2431 GCA_964503095.1 uncultured Sangeribacter sp. | reverse complement strand
TGATTATGACACGTATTTCAAATTGTGCAGTAAAGCACACCGCACAGGCTTATCTCTGTGCAGAAGCTGAAAACGCCACTCCTTCCGGAGCATGCGGCTCTGCTTGTGGAGCAGGTGATGCTAAACCAGAAGAAAAGCCCGCAGCTTGTGGTTCAGCTTGCGGTGCCGGCGAGAAGTAATCCCTCCAACCTATCGCTTTGCTTCCGATGTAATCCCCTCGTGTTTGCATCGGAAGCAAATTCTAAAACCGACGATATTTTATGGAATATTTTGCATTTCAATGGCATATTACCGACAGTTGCGACCAGAGGTGTGAACATTGTTATATATTTTCTGAAGGGCATCCTCACATAATAGAAATGCCTCTCGATAAGGCGGTCAATGTCATAGAGCAATGTGTGGAAATGTGTAGGCAAATGGAGCGTCTGCCATATTTCTATATCACTGGAGGTGACCCAATTCTGCACCGTAATTTCTGGGAAATTCTTACTATGCTGAAAGAGAAGGACATTCCTTTCACGATTCTTGGCAATCCATTTCATATCACTGATGATGTATGCCGGCGCTTGAAGGAAATGGGATGCCAGAAATATCAGCTCTCCATCGATGGAATGAGGGCAACACATGATGCAATCCGCAAACCAGGGTCGTTCGACACCACTGTTGAAAAGATAGATGTGCTGAAAAGAAACGGAATTCGCGTGGCTGTCATGACCACCGTCTCAGGCACCAATATTGATGAGATTCCTGCAGTAATCGATACGGTCGTTGAAAAAGGAGTGGATGTATTTGCCTTTGGAAGATATTGTCCGACTTCTGAAGAAAAGTCGACCCACATTTCCCCCTTGGAATACAAGGAATTCCTTGAACGCATATGGGAAAAATTTGAGCAGTACAAAGACTCTGGTACTATATTCAATCTTAAAGATCATCTTTGGACTCTTTTTCTCTATGAAAAGGGACTCTTCAAGATTCCGGACGATAGCGATCCGGATGCTATTTATGATGGTTGCCACTGTGGTGATTGCCATTTCACTATTCAGCCTAATGGCAATGTTATGGCATGTCGGCGTTTTGAGAGTGTAGTCGGCAATCTGTTTCAAAAGCCAATTCATGAGCTTTGGGAAGGCGAGGAAATGGATCAGTATCGGCAATATGAGAAGTTTGAGAAATGCTCTAAGTGCGAGCTGCTTCGTTTTTGCAGAGGTTGTCCGGCTGTGGCTTATGGTTATCATCGTTCGTTTTATTCACCAGACCCTCAATGTTGGAAAGAGATATGAAAGCTGTAGTGCTTACCGAGCCATGTAAGGCAGAGGAAATGAGACTCACCGACCTCCCCGTTCCCGAAGTGCGTCCAGGATGGGTATTGGTCAAGGTAAAGGCATTCGGAATCAATCATTCCGAGGTGTTGTTGCGCCAATTTGAAGTGGCACAATCCTATATCAACAAACCTATTGTTCCAGGCATCGAATGTGTAGGAGAGATTGTGGATCCTTCTGACAGCGGATGGAAAAAGGGGCAACGTGTGATAGCTCTCATGGGAGGTATGGGACGCAGTTTCAATGGGAGTTATGCTGAATATGCCTTGTTGCCTATTAGTCATGTCTTTGCTGTTGATGAAGGCTTAGATTGGAAGGAACTTGCTGCTATTCCGGAGACATTCTACACTGCATATGGATCGCTCGTCATGTCGCTGCAGCTTAACGAAAATGACACTCTGCTTGTGCGGGGAGGTTCATCAACTGTGGGAATCGCTGCGATACAACTTGCAAAAGCAATTGGTGCTCGCGTAGTTGCCACTACACGAAGTGAGCGCAAGGGCGACTTATTGCTGGAGTATGGTGCAGACGACGTGATATTGGAAGGCGACGAATTCCGCCATCGTTTTCTTGAAAGATACCCTGCAGGTGCGAGCAAAGTGCTTGAACTCATAGGCGCATCCACTCTCAGGGAATCGTTGCATCTGACTTCATATCACGGGATAGTATGCCATACTGGACTTCTTGGTGGAGTTTTCGGGCTAAAGAACTTTGATCCAATAAAGGAAGTGCCATCGGGTGTATATTTGACTGGTTTTTATAGCAACAATCCGACGCAGGCTCAAATCAACGGCATGATGAATCTAATAGAAAAAGGAAATATCCGACCGATAATTGCCGAATCATTCCCTTTCGATCGGATTTCCGAGGCCCATCTTCTTGCCGAGCAACGTGCTCAGATTGGCAAGATTGTAGTGAATGTTTCCGATTAACCGGCTGACCATGCAAGTCACAGGCATTCACTTTTTATTTTGAAAAAAATTGAGAATAATTTTGGAGTTCCGAATTTTATTAGTAATTTTGCAGTGTGAAAGACGCGCGAAGCGTTATTTCTCAAGGGCGAATACCAGAGTGGCCAAATGGGGCAGACTGTAAATCTGCTGGTTAATACC
>CAZCZX010000321.1:0-2435 GCA_964503095.1 uncultured Sangeribacter sp. | reverse complement strand
GCGTCTTTGCGTGAGAGTATCGCCGGCTATATCCGGAAAGAGAGGGAAGATTTCGATTTTTTGCGGGCTCGGAGGAAGTGGCGGTAAAATTCTTCTTTTTCGGCGTCGTATATATTGGTATAGGTCTTGAAAAAGTCTATGTCTGATTTCCGTAGATTGTAAAGCGCGGAATCTGGAGCAGTCTCTCTTTTGCGGAATTTCTCTCGGATGTCGTGCTCAGCAGCGAAGCGGCTTTCGACTGCGATAAAGACTTCTGCACCGGAAGCTGGATTCAAGTGGTTGTTTTTGATCAAGTATCCCTTGGGCGTTTTGACAATTGATATATACCCTTTTGCCATTTCTATCGCGTGGAGTCGCTTCTCTTCTTCATACAGACTCTCAAATTTCTTGATTGTGTCGAGAAGAGGTAGCCCTGTGTCTGCCGTGGCTATCAGAGCGTCAAATAGCTTAATAGTCATCAGAGTGTCGTTTGAAGCGGAATGTGCTTCTGCATCCTCCGAAAACTCAAAACCCAGCATTTGGGCACATTTCGAGAGACTTGGCACAGCCCCGAACTCAATGCCGAGCTCCTTCCCTTTATAATACCAGAACCAGTCTCTCACTTCCAAGATTAAAGTGTTCTCGCCAATTGATATATTGCTTCCGGCAAGATATTTGATGTCATTGTCAATTGCAAACCCGATGATACCGTCAGATTTATCAATGATATCCTGGATTCTCTTTTTCTCCTGCTTTATAGAAGGGGAATCCTTGACCATTTCCGGAGTAATATGATGTACGGCCTGGCTATTTGGCCAAGAACGTGCAACGGATGGTTTGAAGTAGCTGTGATACACTATTTCAGAGTCTGAGTGACGGATTATGGAGAGCTCCAGCATCTCTCCATTGTCGGTAGCTTCTATGTCAAGGCTTATAAGATTCATACGTATCTTTGCAAAGATTTTTGCAAAGATAATCAAATGATTCAACTTTCGCAAGCTCAATTTTCTTTTTAGCGCAGGAACTGCGCTTATTCTTTGCGTGCTCCGGGCGATGCGAAGCAGCCTTTTTCCATTGCGAGCTTACAAAAACCGAGTCGCGAAGCTATCTAATCGTTAATCTTTTATAGTTAATATTTAGAAAAGATTCTGCCCCTTTGCCCCTTTGCGTGAGATTCTGAGAACTTGCGGAAGTTGAGTTATTAGATGGTTATTCCAGCAAATTGCGATAGTCATGTAGATATAGCCACAATCCGAAAATTCCGCAAAAGGCAGCTATTATAAATCCTATGACAATACTAAAGTCTCCGAATTCGTCTCTATAGGCAGCAAACACGAAACATCCACTCCATACTATTACCACGGGGAAGTAAATCAAGTAATACAGCAAGTGACATTTTTTATAATGCTTTGCCAATTTGCTAACTTGTGTTATTGACATACTCAGGGGATTTATTTCCCCTAATCCTCTCCATAATCTATACAACACATAGCCGTTAGAGAACATCAGAATTGCATACGATATTACGATCGGTAAGCGGTACTCATTATTTAAAGACGGCATCCAAAATAAAAAAATAACAAATATTATTCCTCCAAGAATAGAAAACTCCCATCCTCTCCTATAACGATCTCGCAGTTTGTCAAGATTTGTATTCATATTATCTATGTTGTTAGGTTCACTTGTCGGAGTATCCTTTCTAAGCACTTTTCCCATTTCTATCCAAGCCTTTTTCATTTGCTCTATGTCATAATTATTTGAATTCATATAAGTTCCTCCTTCATATATTCTTTTGTGATTTTTTCTTTGATTCTTCTTAATCTGGTAGCTATGGTATTCCGTGGCATTCCCATCGCCGTCCCAATCTCGTCATAGCTCAATTCGTCGAGCCACATCATTATGACTGCTCTATCTTGAGGGTTAAGGGTGTTGATTACTCGATGCAATTGTTCTATTGCCTCTTTGTCGGAATTATCACTGTCGATCAATCCATAAAGGCCATCAAGAGATTCATGTTGATGTCGAGACTGTTTTCGGATTGTAGAAAGGCAAGAATTGACTGTCACACGGTAAATCCATGTTTTCGTAGATGATTCACACCGAAAACTTTCCATTCCTCTCCAAATATTAATCAAGGCATCCTGACGCAGATCATCAAATTCAGCCACAGAACCGGCATATGAAAAGCATATTCTTGATATTGTGGCATTCTCCCGGGCTATCAATGCCTTGAATTCTCGTTCGAGTTCATAAGCTGAAGAGGCCACACCTTCTTCACCCCATGCCGCAAATCGCAGGCAGCGATTCACAAAAAACTTCACTCTCAGCCTCCAAGGAAGCCCTATTGGAGGATAATCAAGAGTAAGATATATAAGCGAAGTTGATACCATTTAGTGTTTTGTTTTTTTGTATAGACTCCGCGAATCTCCAAATAGTTTCATAAACCAAGGAAAAAA
>CAZCZX010000320.1:0-2439 GCA_964503095.1 uncultured Sangeribacter sp. | reverse complement strand
CGTGTGATAAATCTATATGATGGACAGATAGTAGACAACCTTCAAATAATCTAAGCCTATGTTTAAGTTTTTTACTTCCGACCTTCGTCGGAACCTCATAAAAATTCTCTGTCTTTCAGTAGGTCTTGCTGTCGGCTTTCTACTTGTTGCGAAAATCTACTTTGAGCAGAGTTATGACTCTTTTTTCCCAAATTTAGATCGAATCTATCGGTTGACGGAAAGCGTCGTGCAGAATGGGGAATTCAAAGAATACCAGCATACTCCCGGAGGTTCTGCTCCCGAACTGCAAAGAAATATCTCTCAAATAGAAAAGGCAACTCGATATACAAACCTTACCGAAAATGCACTAATCAAAATGGATGATGGGAGAAAGTTTGAGGTTGCATCCATTACATTAGCCGATACCTGTCTCTTTGACGTGCTTAAGACTCCCGTCTTGGAAGGTGATCCTCATGAAGTAATGGCTGTGTCGGATCAAGTGATGATTCCTCGATCGCTTGCAGATAAAATAGGAGATGATGTGATAGGGAAATGTTTTTCAATAGTAGAATGGGGAGATATGTATAAAGCTACGATAGGAGGAGTATATGAGGATTATCCCCTGAATTCTTCTATTAAAAATACTGTATATATTGCTATGCCGACCATTAGAAAATTTATGGGTGATGGAAGTGAAAATTTGCTTGGCAATGATAGATATACAAGTTATGTTCTTTTGTCAGACGGTGCGAAACCGGATGAGGTGGACAGGATGATGGTGGAGCATTTGAAGACCGTAATCGATGAAGAAGAAGCTTTTTCGGTATTAGATTTCAAGATGTGGGTGCGTCCCTTGGCCGGCGCTCATGGTAAGCAGGATAGTGTGAAGACTATGTCATGGTTGCTCGGAATGTTGGCTTTGGTGATGCTGATGTGTGCCGGTCTAAACTATTTGCTTATTGTCATAGGCCAGTTGTCGGCTCGAGGTAAAGAGATGGCTATCCGCAAATGTTTTGGTACTGGACGAAAGGCTATATTCATTAGAGTGATGGGGGAGAGCATTTTCTTTCTCGTCGTTTCCTTAGGAATCGCAATCCTACTTGCATTTTCATTTTCCAGCTTATGTAAGGATCTGCTTGGGTATTCTCCTTCTGAACTGTTTTCTACAGGAAAAGTATGGATAGTGGAAGGATTTGTATGCTTGGGCTTGCTGATAATTACCGGTGTGATCCCTTCCATCATATATAGTAGGACACCGGTTGCTCATGCATTCCGCCCGGCAACACAAAATCGTAAAGTCTGGAAACTTATCTTGTTGGCAGTTCAATTTATTGCTACAGGAATGATTATGTGCCTTCTTGTATTGATAGGAAGACAATATAGAATGATTGGAAATATTGACATGGGTGTTGACTATGAAAACATTGCTATATTTTACCGCTACCCGATGTCGTCAGAGAAGACTTCAACAGTAATAAAAGAACTTAAAAAACTTCCATTTGTAGAAAATGTTGCCACTTCGGATACAGATCCAACAGAATGGCCTCCTGGTAATAATCTTTGGACAGAAGGTCATCAAGATGATTATGTAAATATTGGAGACATGGAAAAGACCAATCCTGAACTTTTCGATGTATTGGGTATTGAATTTGTTCAGGGAAGAAATTTCTGTGAGAATCCTGATTCCACTATCAATGAAGTTATTGTAGATGAGCAAATGATCGATGTGCTTAAGACATGTTTTGGGGAGACAGACAATGATATTATTGGGAAACAGGTTTATTTGACGGGTCGTGATACTTGGAATACTCCATACACAATAGTTGGAGTAATCGGCAATGTTCGCCGTGGGGGCTTTGAAAGTTATAATACGGACAAACGAGCAGCTGTATTCTCCCCTTCAAGTAAAATTCGTGGCAACGTATTCATTCGATTCACAGAACTTACGCCCGATTGCCTCTCTGCCGCGCAGAAGGTGCTTGATTCAGTAAATGACGGCGATGAGATTTATATTACCCCATATAAGATGAGGATTGAGGCAAAGAGAAGCAATGTAAAGAAATTCGGTATGTCGGTAATGGTGGTGGGAGTCGCAATTATGATTATTGCTTTGATTGGACTGATCGGTTATGTGGCAGATGAAGTCAACCGTCGTGCAAAGGAGATAGCAATCCGCAAGGTAAATGGCACTTCTGCAAAAAAAATAGTGTGTCTATTCTGTATCGATGTTTTGAAAGTGGCTTTGCCGTCATTGTTGGCTGGAGGAGCATTGGCTATGGTGATTGGCAGGAGATGGCTTTCTCAGTTTACTGACCAAGTATCCCTCTCTCCCTGGAGTATGACCCTATGCATACTTCTACTTCTTCTCCTCATTATGGCAGTTGTCATCGTGAATACCCTTCGGGTTGCTCGCTCAAACCCAATCGAGCACCTACGCTCCGAATAAATCTTGCTCTCTTC
>CAZCZX010000319.1:0-2451 GCA_964503095.1 uncultured Sangeribacter sp. | reverse complement strand
TATGGTCAGCATTAGCAGAACCAAACACCCTGAACTTATGCCCTCCATTACCAGGTCCAAGATACATAATCCGTTTAACACCCCAGTATTTAGCCACACCAGGGTCTGTGACCACCAAGATAGAAGCCGGATAAGACTTCGGAGGGAAGGATGACGGCAACTGAGCCTGCCCGATTCCGATGGCTATTATTGACAACAGTATGGTTAAGATTATCTTTTTCATATTCTTTAGTTATTCATGTATTTAATTATTACCGTGAGAGTTTGAATGGCATTTCTTTTGAGCCGTCGGCTTTCACCCAAAGTCCGGAGAATTCTTTTCCGTCGTATTTGCCGAAGAAGTTGCCAGTCACTTGACCGTCGGACATTTCTTCAAGCGACAAGTCATAGTAGCCATCCATATCAGAATAAGTGCCCTTAATTTCCATCGGCACATTATACTTTAAATAAGTGACAGTGCCAGACACACTATTGTAAGCATCGATAGTAAGTTGCATCTTCACAGGATATTTTCCATCGACGAGACCACTCATCTGCACAGATCCTATAAGTTTATTTTCCGACTCCTCATCAATAGCAGAGTCCTCATAAAGGAAAGAGTCTGAATAATCAGTTTCTTCTGTTCTAACATAGGTAATATCATATCTACCTCTTTTCGTAAGATTCACATCGTAAATCCCATCCCAGTTTCCTATCAAAGGCTCACTATAAAGATAGGTAGGTTCTTGAGTATTATCAGTATTATACATGCCAGGCACACTGTATATGAAGGTACGCCTATCTCCTATCTCGTTTTGCATAATAAATCCTATACAATCTTCGGAGGGATTTGCTCTTTTTATAGTCAATCTTTTTAAGTTTGGTTCCTTTTGGTTGTAGGAGTTCACGACTTCGAGTCTCCAATTGCCTTCGTTTGTCTTAAGCGCATCGAGAAGGGCAAGACGCTCTGATCTATAAGGCATCGCGACTTGAATATCACTATCAGACAATCCTGCTTTTTCAAGCATTAAGAAATCATCAGGACTAACAAGATCTGCCTTAGCAATATAGCCGGTCAACACCTTTCCATCTTTTTCAAATGCGACTTTAGTCCATTTCTCATCCTCGCCTAATTCTGAATCTCGACATTCTACGGGCGTTCCAAACTTAAGATCATCGATTTCATCTATTCCAATTCCATCATTAACATTTTTGAATATTACAGAATGGTGAGCCACAATCCGAGAATTTTCTTCCATCTTATCAGAGCGACTACACATAGACCAGATTCCCAAAGCGACAGCAATAACAGCGACAGATATACCTCCCCACAAAATCCATTTCTTCTTTTCATCTTTTTTATCAGTTTCATAATCTTCGTAATCAGAAACTTGGATAGTATTTATTTCAGGATTGTCTACTTCTTCGGAAGATTCAACTGAATTTTCTATTATGACTACAGGAGTTCCACATCCGGGGCAAAATGCTGATCCCTCCGGAAGTTCCTTGCCACATTTATGACAAAAACGAACAGAGCCAATGCCGGATGTGCGATTAGACGAGAAACGATACACTTCCTCATTACCGCCATTCTGAATCATACGCCAACCTACTATCCTTTTAATCGTAGACCATGCCCCCAATATAAATATTACAAGGATAGTGAACATCGCTTCTAATTTTACGGTAGTCACCAAGTCATTTACCTTTCTCGACAACGCATTCACACCATCAAACATATCTTGATAACCATATCCTGACTGCCGGATGGAGTCAAGATTGTTGATAAACGAATATATAGTAAGAGCTATCAAACCGCATCCGAGAATGAGAACGCAAAGCATCCATAAAAGACAGGCATAACTGGTCTGGACATCGCTTGCTCCACCTCTTGACTTTTCAGACCATGAATCTTCCTTGGAAAGGCTGCCAAACTGTACCAATAGGAAGATAATGGCTGCCAATGACCCAACAAATGGCAAAATACAGTATATAATGGCGCTCTCCATGCTTGCCAATACTATTTCAATACATTTATAATAAATAACAAAGAAAAGTATAAGCAATACAGGCATCAGAAGTTCTACGATCATTATATTACGTACTCTCGCATTCGAGTTAACAGAACGCTGTGGTCGTTTGAAAAGACATATGCCAACTAAATATAAGATATATCCCAAAAAGGATATCGAAAAACATATGACGACAGTACCAAGGAATGCTGCTAAACTGTCCTCATAGTAGTCAAGACTGGCTGATAAGATCGACGGCAGAATACCTTTCAATGCTATGTCTATCATATTATAGGCTACATAGAGAATACAACCTAAGCCAATTAGATTAAACACTGATTGGATTGTCACTCCCCAAAATGTCAATCCGGTTGATACTCTCCATTGTTTTGATGATGAAATATCATTCATGATGTATATAATATAAGCAAGCCTCGCCCCCTGGAAAGCATAGTGTTAA
>CAZCZX010000318.1:0-2453 GCA_964503095.1 uncultured Sangeribacter sp. | reverse complement strand
TGGAAGAGAATATCTCTATCTTTGACTTCAATCTCTCTGACGAAGAGATGGCCCGCATTGAGGCCCTTAACCGAAATGAAAAACATGACTGGTACTGACTCAATGCATAATTCATAATTCACAATGCATAATTATTGGCCTTGGAATTAATATCCAAATACAATTAGATCAATCAATTAATATAGATACATCATCATTAAATATAATATATAAGATATGAAAAGAGTAATTTTTACCTTGATTTTGGCAGTGTGTGCAGGAGCATTGTCGCTGAGCGCAAAGACACTTGTGGTATATTACAGTTATACCAATAATATTGAAACGATTGTGACTGAACTTCGCAGTCAGATTGAATGCGATGTAGTGGAGATAGAGCCGGCAACAAAGGGATTGGATTATGCCGCTAATAATTATGCATTAGGAAATGCCTTGCTATCTGCAATTAACGCCAATCCCAATGCCCCTTCTTCCTATCCTGAGATAGATTCTGTAGACATCAATCTTGATGAATATGACACTGTCATTATTGGAGCGCCACTATGGTGGAGCCATATGGCCGCCCCATTGCAGACCTTCCTTTTCAATAACGGCGCAAAAATGGCAGGAAAGAATATCGGGATGATTGTATCAAGCCATTCCTCCGGGATAAGCGGAGTGGTGGCAGATGCTAAACGACTCATTCCCAATGGCAATTTCCTTGAGCCTTCTCTCTGGATACGCTCCTCAGAGACTCCCAATAGCCATACGCTGATTTCAAAATGGCTCGAGGATATCAATTATCAAGGCATAACTTCTGTCATCAACCCCATAACAGACCATTCTGGAATCGTCTCAGTGTATTCTATCAATGGCAACTTAATCGCAGATAAAAAACTATCGGAAATATACGACATCCCAAATGGCATCTATATCGTCAGAAGTAAAGACTCGGCATCTCAGAAGATTCTAATTCAACATTGACCTCGAAAAGACGTTTGAAGATATCGAAGAAGCCAAGCAATGGATCATGGTTTGGCTTCTTTCATTAGATCCTTTAGCATAGAGATGGCATATAACGGACATATTGTAACTCTTCTCATTGCATTGTCTGCTTCTTCATCTTCATAACTAAACGAACCAAAATTCTCAAGCGAACACCTGACAGCTCTCCCAAGCTTTTTCTCGCGCATAAAGATCCAAAGACTCTTCATCCCTCCTTTCTGTCCTGCCTTTACTTCAATGGGAATAATTTCACGACCTATATTGTCTACATAATCTATTTCAGCCTGGGAATTTTTCGCTTGGCGAGCCCAATAAAAAAGTTCATACCGAATATTGGGAACTGCATAATGCTCCATTTCAAGCCCTGCTATCAATTCTGCCAATGGACCCTTATTCACTAAAGAGGAAGCACTTTCTGTAAGAATTTCAGTGGTCAAATCGCTGATATCCCCTAATGTCATATTTAGAATACGCAGCATTATTCCCGGATCGCAAATCAGAATTTTTCTAAATGCATTATCTGCTCCGCTACCCAAAGGCAGTCCGTTGGCATCTGTTCTTGTGACAGGGACGCATATCCCAGCTAATATCAGCATTTCAAGAGCTTTCTTGACTTCATCAGTTCTATATCCTCCACCGACTTCAGAATATGAAAACTTTTGAGTGACTTGAGAAGCTACGCTTCTTAAAGTCATACGAAGCAATTTAGGATCTACTTTCTTTTTATACTTAGGGAAATCATCTTCATACCCAATTAGAATATCGTCTTGGATTTCCTGGCACTGCAAGTAATCATTAGTTTTTACCCATTTTGCAACAACTTCCGGCATCCCTCCTATCATCATATATGTGCGAACAAATTCCACCAATTTATCATGCAACGGTAATGGAAGAGGATTCTGAGTATCACATTGGTTTCTTACATCGATAAGCAGTCTCTGACCATTTGCAAGAAGAAATTCATCAAAGGTCATAGGATACATGAACATGGAGTGAATTCTTCCTACTCCAAAAGTGGGTAGTTCTGCTAAAGCAAATTCAAGAAGAGACCCGGCTGCAATTACATGCAACTCAGGCATATCCTCCTTAAAGAATCGTAGAGCCATAATAGCCTCCGGACATTGCTGTATTTCATCAAAAAACAACAAGGTCTTTCCTACCGTGACATTTTGTCCGGAAATAGCAGAAATTTGCGAAACAATTCTATTCACTACTAAATTCCCCTCAAACAACACTTTATATTCGGGTTGTCGCTCAAAATTAATCTCTACAAAATTGTCGAAAGATTTCCCCAGATTACGCACAGCCGTAGATTTTCCAACTTGGCGCGCCCCTCGCAAAAGAACAGGTTTTCTTTCTGTCCTTGCAGCCCACTCCTGGAGATATTTATCTATTATTCTCTCAAAATACATACAATCAATTAATTTTTAGGGTGCAAATATACGAATATTTATTTTTCCAAACAATTAAAT
>CAZCZX010000317.1:0-2531 GCA_964503095.1 uncultured Sangeribacter sp. | reverse complement strand
TCTCCATTGTCATGTCCTCCCATTCCGTCGCACAAGATAAATACTCGTGTATCAACTCCATATTGCTTCGGGTAAAGATAATCCTCCTGATTATCCTTGCGTCCTATTTCAGAAAAAGAGAGTGGTTTTCTTATCGTGATCATTCCTATTTAAGCTAAACGGGTTGCTTCATCATCGTTAGACTCCAGTATGATGTCGGTAGATCCCAAAGTCATAGTATCTCCAAACTTCAGTATCAAGACATCACCTCGATTTATGGGTCGCCCATTAAGTTTAACGATATTTTTTGAATTTATTTCAACGAGGTGGTGTTCATACCCAGTGCCTTTCCTAACCACATCAATCAAGACATGCTGTCGGCTCATATACATGTCCGTGCTTATCTTGATATCTGCCGTTCCGGTCTTTGCCCTTCGACCAATGACATTCTTCCCTGCTTTGAGAAATTGAATCTCATTAGTGGATACGACTCTTATCTGACCGATGTCTGCCACTGTCCGAGGTGGCATCACCAGTTGTGTTGACATCTCGTCAGCCCCTTGGGCACCGCGAGCCTGCGCACCACTTTGATAGACACTTGCATTCGCTTTGAAGTGACATTTCGGACACTCCACCACCATATTCTGATATCCCGGCACTTCGTTGAACGAAAGTTGCTGTCGGCACTCAGGGCATACTATAAAAATCTTTCCCATCAGACTTCTACATAAGCGTCAGCATCATTGATATAATCCGGCATGTCATCGTTTGATGCATAATATATGTCCCCATGCTGGGCAGCCTGTGCTTGCATTAGGTCTGCAACTTCTACACCAGCACCAGATATATCATAAATCTCAGAATCCTGTAACTCTCCATCGGCATTGTCATCATGAAGAAGGACATCAATAGTTCCGTCGTTGTCCACATCAATGAGCAGAGCCTGATCTTCGTTATTCTCTACAAGTGCCACATTCATGGTATGACCATACTCATTCTGAACAGTTTCTACACCAAGCACGCGTATTTCATTATCGGCTGGCTCAGCAGCGATCATTTCTGCGTTAAGGGGTTTTGTTTCCGGTTGTGATTCCTGAATTACATCGTTGTGTGCTGTTATTGACTCAGCGGCTTGAGAGTGGGAGTGGGGAGCATGGTGGGAAGGTACGGTTTCAAACACTTTGCTTTGGAAGTCAGCACGTTCTTGAGCAGACATTTCATTCCATTCTTCTGCTACATAAGTGGCATAAATCTTTCCATTGTATTCAAACACTCCTCCAGGACCAACTTGCTCTCTTGCTTGAGCAAAAGCATCGTTGAAATTATCAGCATCAACATGAGCATAGCGGATTCCTTCATCGTTTGCAAGGATGGCTTGTTCTGGTTCTGGAGGAACCACTTCCTCCGTATTCTCTGCGACTTCTTCTGCTTTGTCAACAATCTCCTCTGCAGTTTCCACAGGTTGCGATTGAGTATGAGCAGCTGCAGTTGCACCGACTCCGACGGCAGCGCCCGCTACAAATCCTCCGGCAGCGGCAGCAGCTGTCCTTCCCTTCTTCGCCTCCTTATGAGAATCTTTGGGTGTTTCAGCGATAGAGGTTGGTTGTTCTTTCACTTGCTCCTTCGGAGCGATATTCTCATTCAAAAGTTGAGTAGTTTCGTTATCCATAATATGTAGTTTTTTATTCTGATGCAAATTTAATAGATGATTGATACAAAGTCAAATATTTAGCCCATTATTGGATAAACTATCGGCTTTGATTGATGAAATAGAAAGAGTTATTATTTAAGAGATCGAAATATAGGCCTTATAGGGCATATAGGGCCTATATAAATTTCAAAAAAAACTATTTCATTTGGAAAATATTAGAATTTTCTTTACTTTTGTACTTTATAAGCCCTATGGGCCCAATAAGGCCTATAATAAATTTACTCAATTCTATGGAAATGAATTTTCTTAAGCAAAAAGGTAACTATAGAGATCTATTAGCATTTAAAAAAGCCGAATGTATCTATGATATTACTTATTATTTTGCACATAAGTTCTTAAGTATAGGCGATAGAACAATAGACCAAATGATTCAAGCAGCTCGGAGTGGGCGTCAAAATATAGCTGAAGGTTGTGAGGCAGGAACTACATCGTCTGAAACTGAGATTAAACTCATCAATGTTGCGAAAGCCAGCTTACAGGAATTGCTTCTTGATTATGAGGATTATTTACGTGTAAGAAATCTTCGAAAGTGGGATATCAATGAAGAAAAAGCAAAAAAGACAAGAAATATTTGTTATAAGCAAAACGATTCGGCTTTTTATAGAGAGGCCATCAAAATAAGAAGTGATGAGACAATTTGCAATATCGCGATTACACTGATACATCAGGCAGACTACCTTCTACGCAAATATTCAGAAAAGCTTCAACAAGAATTTCTTGAGAATGGAGGTATAAAAGAGCAAATGTATAAGGCTCGCATCAATAGTAGGAATAATCCCCGTTTAGGCTAATTTAATTCTATTGTGAAGAATTCCTTAATCGCTACCATCTTATCCAGCAT
>CAZCZX010000316.1:0-2538 GCA_964503095.1 uncultured Sangeribacter sp. | reverse complement strand
ACTGCCGAAAAGCTGCTACATATTGACTAAATGAAAAACTTACCTAAAAGAAAAAAGGCAAGACTCCTGATTAGAAGTCTTGCCGTTTTTTAATTCGAATAGCCGTATTCTTAAATACAATCCTCAGGGCCGTGAAGAAATCAATTGTCTTTCTTCATGTATTTCGTATGAAAAGCGACTCATAGTTTTGAATATTTTTGAGGTGTAATTATATTGACTAAAATTTATGGACCTTTGATTGAGGATAATATTCTTCATGTCGCATCGTTTTAGACCGCAAAGATAATAAATTTTATCCAATAACTCCACTGTATTGGATAAAATAGTGTGTTTTTTATCCAGTAGGGTAGAGAGTTGGATAAAATTAGTAAGATTAGATGAGATGGAATATAATATTATTCGGGGTGACTCCTTTAACTGCGATTACAAAAAATTGCGATTAAGAGGCTGCGAAGGTACAAATTTTTGTTCATCTCCATAGTGGATAACCTTAATAAGAATGTATTCCAATCAAATTACCCAATAGGGATTAAACTGTCGGCATAATGGGAGAATAATATATTCGTCTCTGCCATCTATAAGTACTTTGAGTCGTGGTTTTGTTGTGAGTTTATTCGTTGGGGCATCAATAATTTTAACACGACGAAAAGTAATGGAATCACCGTCAAAATAAGGGTATCCGTTTTCCTCTTTTATTCTATCAGCATTTGCAATCACATAATTCATGAAAAGTCTGGAAGCATCAAGCTGTGATTTATACTTGGAGTCATTTTTAGAACGTTTCATTTCTATTAAAATGATTATTAAACGCTCATTGGCCTCTACCAGCATTATGTAATCGCAGAATCGTTTAAGTCCAGACAGTCTTCCGAAAAATGGGAGAAAGTCATACTGATCTGGGTCACAACGATATAAAGAGAGGGATGATATAGATCGAGTGGTAATTATTTTGACTCTATGGTGATGGAGGTGTTGACAATCTTTAAGTTCCTCCATAAATTCTCCCTCATTTTCAGTCACTCGGAAATGATCGTTGAGAATCTTATTGATGAATTCAAATTCCCTCATAACTATTCTATTTCATCAAGTGAGTCTCTAAAGATTAGTGTTTGTTCGTTTTGGTCCTCTATAGATTTGTCAATAGTACTTACCTCTATGCCAAAATCGTCAATGGTAATTGGTGTGGCATTTACTTTTTGGTTTTTATTAAAATCAAAGAGGTATCCTTGAAACATTTCCTTATCTATAGCTTCACTTTCTGAGTAGTAAGTTTCAACTTCATAATTTTTTGATAACAAGGCTTTATACATCAAGAGAATATTTAACTCTCGAATTATATAATCGCTGTGTGTGCTGATAACCAATCTGATACCGTTGTTGACCATTCTTGCAAAAATTCGGGCAAGTCGTCGTTGATTGTCAGGATGAAGATTCATTTCAGGTTCATCGATAATTAGGACTTCTCCTTTTTGAGCAAGATGACGAAGGTATACAACCAGACCGGATAAAGTCTTTACAGATGAAGATGACATTTGAATAGGAAGAGATAAAGAATGTGATTCAGAATCTGAATTGGGCATAAATCTGACATCTCCATCTTTCCCTACTGAAACAGAGCCTGAAAGAAGCTGACTTTCTATATCTGAAGCAAAGTCATTATAGATAGAGTCGATCTTTATAATTTCAGGCAGTTCGTTTGCTACTTTAAGGCTATTCCTAACAGCCTGAGGATATAGAGTAGCCCGTTGACGTATGATCTCTCCTGCATCTTCATTGTCATATATCAGAACATTATCGACAGTTTCAATACGGTTCGCAAGCAGTTCGGTCTTAAAGGTATAAATAGAGTTCCGTTCAACAGTCAGCATCCTTGAACCTTTGCGACTCAATAGAATCCACTTAAAAATATATGAAATATTATCAGATATTATTTTTTGATAAGCAACGTTAGCGTTTGTTTTATCCAGTTCTCCGCTGAAATGTATGGAATTATCTTTTTTGTTTTTTTCAGCATTAATGAATTTTAGACTCGAATTTAATTTTTGAATGTAGAAATACTTATTTTCACTCTCAAAAATTTCCAATTTATCTTTTTCCTCTACAATTAGCTTAATTTCAGTAGAAAGAAACATATTGTTTGCAACTTTTGGAGAAATTCCGAAAATTGATGGCAACTGAGATTTAAGTTTATTCTCAATTTGCTCTATCCAAATAGGAAGATAGTCGTATTTGATCTGTATTCTATTATTCTTCAACAAGTCTTCCTTTGAATCTGAATTGACAGGAAATATGATATCTGTTTTTAAATTGAATAAAGCATTGAGCAGATAGGCAACATAAGTTTTTCCGGTTCCATTAGGACCGCAAAAGATTGTCAAATCCTTACTGAGATCAATTTCAGCTGAATTCACTATGCCCAGATTCTTAATGCTTAATTTCATTTTGTAGAGATAAAAATTGTATAAGATGACCTAATACTAATAAAGCGTAACTTTTGGTTACGCTTTATGAAAAAGTCTTTTTGTGTGATCCGCGTGG
>CAZCZX010000315.1:0-2546 GCA_964503095.1 uncultured Sangeribacter sp. | reverse complement strand
TTAATTGCGATAGATGACACTTCCACTGGCCTGATGCGTGGCAAGAATTAGCATCTCTGCAATTTGTACATGAGGCGGAGCCTGCACTGCATATAGAGCTGCGTCAGCAATATCGTCGCCCGTCAGCGGAACAATACCTTTGTAGACGTTGGCGGCTCGATCAGTATCCCCATGGAAACGAACCTCGCTGAAGCGCGTCTCGACAAGACCCGGTTTCAGCAATGTCACTCTTATTGGAGTCTCTGCCAAGTCTATGCGCAGGCCATCCGTAATTGCCTTGACTGCAGCTTTGGTGCCGCAATACACATTCCCATTGGCATATGCTGCATCTCCTGCCACAGATCCAATATTAATCACATGTCCTTTCCCACGCTCTACCATCCCCGGCACTATGGCACGGGTCATATAGAGGATTCCCTTGATATTGGTGTCAATCATAGTATCCCAGTCGCGGAAGTCACCCTCATATTCCTTCTCAAGTCCAAGAGCCAGACCCGCGTTGTTGACGAGCACTTCAATATCCTTCCATTCCTCCGGCAATGAAGCAATGGCTTCTTCTGCTGCCTCGCGGTCGCGAACATCAAATGTCAGTGTCAAAGCATCCTCTCCGAGTTCTTCTTTGAGAGCATTGAGTCTTGATGTGTTGCGTCCGGTTATTATCACACGGTAACCTGCACCATGAAGTCGGCACGCACATGCCTCGCCGATTCCGCTCGTGGCTCCCGTCACAATTGCTATAGGTTTCATATCATTCATAGTTTGGATTTCATTTATCACTCTACAAAGGTAATGAAATTTCCGGTAACTTGTATGTCTTTATTTAAAATTTCAATCAATGACTCAATGTATACCACTCCCATTTTTTGAGTTGAGGCCTAAAAACGTACAGTATGATCTATGGGTTCTCCTTTGATAGAGGGGTCTTGAATTTCTGCTGCCACTTTCACTCCTGTTTCAAATGCAGTCTGCAGGTCTTTTGGGAATTGCTCTTCACGCTGGAGGCGTTTTGCCGGCTCAGAAAAGGCACTCGACTCATATTTGTCATAATCAGTAAACTGATAAGTATCAAATGCTGTAACTCTGTGGGATGGCATGAAATAGAAGAGACTCAACAGTCTTTCTTCTTGTGCGCATCGAGCTTCTATTCCATAATTTTTGAAGTCTTCTTCCGTAGCATTCATGGTATAGAGCATAGTGAAAGATACCCTTTTGGGAGCAAGACTTACAGCTGGACTGGAATATTGTGCAACCGAAAAAATCAAGCGCTCAAGAAGGCACTTTGTGTAGGCATTTAGGTCCATGTAATAGATTGGTGAAGCGATTGCAACGGCATCTGCTTCGCGAACTTCGGCAAGAAGATCATGTATCCCGTCCGGAATCGGACAAGTGCCAAAGAATTTCCCTCCCTTCATTTTGCATGAGAAGCAACTGCGGCATCCTGTAAATTTTAGATCATATAGATTTACTTTCTTTATTTCTGCATCGGGGAGGACCGATGTAATCCCTTCTACCCATTTATCAAGAAGTTTATCACTGTTCCAGCCCTTACGGGGGCTTCCATTTATAGCTATTATTTTCATAATGATTAAATTTATCGTTTGATACTCAAAACAACAACACTTATAGGATTGTTAGAATATAAAATGTTTATTTTGGCCACAAGAATGTAGAAATTCGCTTTTTCTTATGAAAATAGTAGATATTCCCACCGTCACTCGTGACAACCCTAAAGGTAAAACTTATTCGAAAGATCTATTTATCTATCACGGAGGGTGGCATAATGAAGACGGCAATCTCAATTACCGTCTTGACTCTTTGTGTGTATGTATAGTTGAAAATGGTACTCATTCATCAACTTTGAATTCTAAGAAATACGTAGTAAGAAAAGGGGAGGTAATGGTTTGCCATCCCAACGATTTCTATACCGATATCAATTTCAGTGAAGATTTCTATGCAACTTTCATTTATGCCAATATTGACTTAATATCGCCGCATATCTCTTCAATTGAATTGCGTGAGATACTGATGAAATTGAATGTAAATCCTGTTTTGAGACTAAGTAGCGAAGACGAGTCTTTGATTTGGTCGTATATCAGGATTCTGCGATTGAAAAATTCTTATAAGAACAGAAGAGACACCACAATAGTTCTACAGGTTGCAAAAGCGTTGCTCATAGATATATTTTCTCTTATTGAAAATGAACCTCTTTCCTCGAAACAGGAATCTGCATCTCAGCCTGCACTTCTTTACCAGAAGTTTTTAGATCTATTGATTAGTCTTCCTATCAAGCCTCATAGTATGTCTTATTATGCAAATGAATTGGCTGTCACTCCCAAGTATCTATCATTTGTATGTAAGAGTCAAAGTGGCAAAACAGCCAATGAATGGATAAGGGAATATATAATGAATGATGCCTATAGATATCTCACTGCTACGGACTTTTCAATAAAGGAAGTCGCTTCCCGACTTGGATTTTCAAATTTCTCCTTCTTCTGCCAAAGTGTAAAGAAATTTTGGGGCAAAACTCCTCTCCAAATTAGAAATGA
>CAZCZX010000314.1:0-2550 GCA_964503095.1 uncultured Sangeribacter sp. | reverse complement strand
TACTATCCGAGATGATGGTCAGCTGAGCCGGTACAGAAAATTGTTGAATATAATGATAGAAATTTCTATGGATTCATGCTGAAAATTGTCCTCTGCCTGTTTTTAGATTCAAGACAGACGCTGACCGATATCCTATTTATCAAATCGAAGATCAAGACACACACGATTACCGTGACGGAGAAATACTATATATGACTCCATGTGATGAAAGCGTATTGGACACCGTCAAAATTGATGGCAAGTCTCTCGAAGAAGTCCTTCAAAACTCCTACATCGTCAACATCAGTTAAAACAAATCAATCGGACAAACAAATTTCCATTGTTTATCCGATTGATATTCTTTTAAGCAGATAATTTAATCACACTGTAACACAATTAGAGTTACAATTTGTGAGGTATTAATGCATTTGTGAATTACCCAATCCTTAAACTCCTGAATTTAAATGAATAATATTATTAATTTGTGAGTTTAACATTTTTTTTTGTGAAATACTCATTTATATGGGTAGATGGGGAATGCATCTACTCTCCATAATAGCCAGGGTCGCCTGGGCGCGCCAAGCCATCATAATCTTCTGGAAGAATGCCGAATTCTCCTCTACGAATCAAGGATACAAATTCAGCAAACGACGGCTTATCATGGCTCTCTTCAAAATAATCCTTCATGTCTTCGACAAGAGTAGGGCTCACCCAATCGCATCTTTGTTCACGATTAGGATCATTCCAATATTCATCCACATATTTCTGCATCTCTTCCCACATCTTCTCCCTCTCCAGCCTTTCTTTTTCCTCGTCCCAGACTTCAAAGCGTTCTCTTATTTCTCGTATTTCATATTCGGCGAAATAATTGGGATCATCAAAAGAGTCGTAGCCATTTTGCTTACTGCTGTATTCTTCGATATAAGTAAGATATTCATGAAGTGCTTCTTTACCCTCAGTGTAGAAGATGTCTCTGCATCTATTCAAGAATGAATCACGTTTTTTATCCATATCGTCAATAGCCCGCTCGTAGATTTCAATCTCCTCGTCTGTGTAAATGGGATAACCATCAGAATCGTACTCCCGATGGAAAGATGAATCTGAGGTGTTATCTTCTTGCTCATCTAAATTATCTGAAACCTCAGAAGCCTCTACTCCCGCAGAAAGCAAACTGTTTTCGGAAGAAAGATTCCATATTTCTTCACAAGCTTCTTCATGGGCAACGATTTCTTCAACTGAGGGAGAGTCCAATTTCATGAATCCATCCAATTCTGCATTATATGCAGCACTGCGAAAGGCATGCAAGTCATCATCTTCGGTAAAGTCATCTTCTCCTATAAATTCTATCTCGTCATCAGGCACATTATGGAGAGATGTTCTCCAATTATCCAAGTGCTTATTAATTTTCCTTAGATCAGCTGAGACAACCCCATTGCAATCTACTCGACACATATTCAATACAGGCCATAGAAAATCATAAACATTGCGGAAACCTCCAGATGAAATGTCAAGGTATCCGGTGTGTCGGCCGTGAATCTCTCTGCCTGGAAGATATTCTATTCCGTCATATTCTATATAACTATTGATTTTTTCTGCAATGCGCTCCGCCATATCAGGAGTGTCAAAACGAGAATACTTATTTATTAAATCTTTACGATCCATATTGATAGTTAGGGTTAAGAATTGCTATCTATTTTCCTACTTCCTCAAGAATCGCATATAGGCTTTCGCATTTTTTGCGAAGTGATTCAACCGGGATGCGATCATATTCTTCAAGATGACATAAAATATCATTCCAGTAAATCGATCGGTAGGCATTTCTCGCTGCTTCCTTATATTCCTCTGCCTGATCTTCCGTATCCATTGAGACCTCCGCTCTTGCAAGATTTGCACCAATGCGGATGGATACATTCACGAACTGTTCGAGTGGATAATCCATCTCATATCCACTTTCTTTAACGGCTTTCAAAACTTCGAGAGCATAATCCATTGCCTCATTATATGCCACACTTTTCATGGTATATTCGCTTTATGGGTTTATTTCCCACAAAGTTAATGCTTTTTATTGATTCCCCAATGAATTGCCAAAACTTTTTTTGCTAGATAAGGGGCAGCATTGATTTTTGTTTAGTAACTTTGCCATATGAAAACTGAAAAGACGATACTAACTCTGGAGAATGGGCATGAGGTCGAGGCATTGGCACCTACGATTGTCTCTGCAAGTAGGGCTACCGATATCCCTGCATTTTACATGGACTGGTTTATTGACCGGCTTAAGGCGGGATATTGCGTTTGGAAGAATCCCTTCAATGGAAAAGAATCTTTTGTCTCGTTTGCCAATACTCGTTTCATCGTATTTTGGTCGAAGAACCCAGCACCACTTATTCCTTATCTACATCTCTTTGAAGAGATGGGTATCCACTGCTATGTGCAATTCACACTCAATGATTATGAAAAGGAAGGTCTGGAACCAAATGTCCCATCGCTGCCAGATAGAATTGAGACGTTCAAAATATTATCAAGCTTTTTAGGTAAGAAAGGAGTGATTTGGAGATTCGATCCAATGATCCT
>CAZCZX010000313.1:0-2605 GCA_964503095.1 uncultured Sangeribacter sp. | reverse complement strand
CTTCCGCCATCTTTTCGGCATATTTCCCATCTTTCATCAGTCACGATGCCCGCATTCCTTACAGGTATTCCAACACGTTCGGCATAATGCAAGTAAGCTTGCCTTCTGCTCTCACTCAATGGAATTGTCTCCTTCTTCAAGATGAAAAATCTGTTCGAAAACCTGACGAAATCTTAATAAAAAAATAAGTTTAACAACTTCTTTGATTTTTACTAAAATTTAACACATATCATCCCATCATAGTTCATTTTGATAGGGAAAGTTGTGGTTGATGCAATATATTAAGGAATAATTTCGTTATATATTTTACTTATCATTTGAATATATGAATAGATTTTTGACTTTTCTTTTTGCTTGGACTTTGCTCTGTTCTACTTCCGGGCTCTCTTGTTCCGGAGAGAAAGAGGATGAACCTGCTAAACCTGTGTCAACTAAAGGAAACACCAAACGTACGGTCCTTATATATGCTGTGGCTTCCAATAACTTGGCTTCCTACCTTAGATATGATAAAGAGGAAATGATTAAGGCTGCTCCTAACATTAAAGGACTTGGTTCTGACGTCCGTGTGCTTCTGTATAGTGTAGCCTCACAAAGTGCTACGGAAGCAACTCTTTCAGAATTAACAAAAGATGCATATGGAGAGTGGAATTTTACGGATATCCGATCTTACGACCGCAATACTTTTTCTACCGACCCGGAAAGAATGCGACAGGTGTATGCCGACCTTAAAGAGGAAGCACCAGCAAAAAAATATGGACTCGTTTTCTGGAGCCATGGAACGGGATGGGTGCCAAACTTCACAGACCATGAGGTGCCGTCTTCTGCCGGAGTTCCCTCTATACAGAAAAGTTATGGTATGGACAAATACCAAGGTGTTACAGACTATTGTGATATCGATGAACTCGCAGATGCTCTCCCGGATAGGATGTTTGACTATATATGGTTTGACTGCTGCTATATGATGGGGATTGAGACGGTCTATCAATTGCGCGATAAATGCGACTATGTTGGTGGGTATCCTACCGAGGATTGGAGTCCCGGTATGAATTATGATGAGACGCTGCCTCTTCTTGCTGCTGCAACTCCTGACCTTGCCGGGGCAGGAAAGGCCTTCTTCGATTATTATAATGATCAAAATTTGGCTGTCACAGTGGCAGTGATGAAAACTGATGGACTCGAGCAGTTGGCTAAAACTGCGTCTGAAATCTATTCCTATGGCTCTCGACCAGAATCGGCTTCGGGGATGCAAAATTACAGTCGCCTCAAGACTGCGATGTATGATTTTGGACAGTTTACTAAGGCTTATCTGGATGAAAGTGATGCTTGGACAAAGGATCTTTTAGACGATTTTGATTCAGCTTTAAAAAACATTACGGTGTATGCAAGATGCAGCCCAAAAGACTTCAACACCCCCAGTCAGAATGCATTTGATCCGGAGGCGTATTCAGGGCTCTCTTGCCACTTCCCAGGCACTTCCGACTCTAAGTCTGAGACATACTACAATTCCTTGGACTGGACACAGGAAACACATCCATAAAAGTGAAGACCACCTAATAATAAGAACCCATCTCAATTTTTATAGGGATGGGTTTAAAATTTGCGTATATTAGAAAAAAATAGTAAATTTGTAGCCTATTTACGTTTTTAAGATGAAAAATATACGCAACTTTTGCATAATCGCACATATTGACCATGGCAAGTCGACTCTTGCCGACCGACTTTTGGAACGCACCAACACTATTGCCGCCAAAGACATGGAGGCTCAAGTCCTTGACGACATGGACCTTGAGCGAGAGCGCGGCATTACTATTAAGAGCCATGCCATCCAAATGGACTATTCGCTTGATGGCGAGCATTATACCCTCAACCTTATTGACACTCCGGGACACGTGGACTTCTCTTATGAGGTATCGCGATCTATTGCCGCTTGCGAGGGGGCATTGCTGATAGTAGACGGAAGTCAAGGAATTCAGGCGCAGACTATATCCAACCTCTATATGGCTATTGACAATGATCTGGAGATAATTCCGGTGATCAACAAGTGTGACCTTGAGAGTGCAAATCCTGATGAGGTGGAGGATCAGATAGTGGATCTGCTTGGTTGCGACCGTAAGGATATCATCCGCGCTTCGGGCAAGACCGGAATGGGTGTGGATGAGATTTTGAAAGCTATAGTAGATAGAGTGCCGGCTCCGAAAGGGGATCCGGAGGCTCCACTACAAGCCCTTATTTTCGACTCCGTCTTTAATCCTTTCCGAGGAATCATTGCCTACTTCAAGATTGAGAATGGAACTATCCACGATGGCGATTTCGTGAAGTTTGTCAGCACCGGCAAGGAGTATCATGCAGATGAGATAGGAGTGTTGAAACTCGATCTTTCTCCTCGCAAAGAACTCTCTGCCGGTAATGTGGGCTACATCATCTCCGGTATCAAGACCTCAAAGGAGGTTAAGGTTGGCGATACGATCACGCATGTAAACCGTCCATGTGAAAAAGCCATTGAGGGTTTTGAGGAGGTGAAACCAATGGTATTTGCTGGAGTATATCCCATAGACCCGGAAGATTTCGAAAATCTGAGGGCTTCGCTTGAGAAACTCCAACTCAA
>CAZCZX010000312.1:0-2624 GCA_964503095.1 uncultured Sangeribacter sp. | reverse complement strand
TGCCAGTCAAACGCTCTAGCCAGATGAGCTAATGCCCCGTCAGAAGTTTTCTTCGATGCAAATTTAATAATATTTTTTTATATGTCAAAATATTTTTTGAAGATTATTGAATTTTTCTCCAAAAAAGAATAAATGGATTCTAAAGTCTTATTGAGAAGGTGGTTTGGGGATTTGTCTTTAGCGATAGGGTTCCTCCGAGACTGGTGATGATTCGGCGGGAGATACTTAAGCCGATGCCATTGCCGGAAGGGCGAGTGGTGAAAAAGGGGGTAAAGATATGTTCGGCTGTTTCTTCCGGAATTAGTTCACCATCATTGGAAATTCGGATTTCTAATGATTCATCTGCTTTTTCTTCAACTTCAATGGTAATATTTTGTGGATTAGCCTCAATTGCGTTCTTAATTACATTTAATAAAACTCTGCTCAATAAAGTCTCATCAGTGTATATCAACAGTTCCGGAGGAAAGCAAATCAGACTAAATGATATATTTCTGTCTTTGACATAACTTTTTGCCATCCTTATTGATGACTCCAAGAGTGGCCTAATATAAATTGCTTTCATTTGAGGTTTTGGCACAATACTGAATTCCCTGAAATTCTTAACAAATTGCATAAGAGATTGGCTACTTGAAGATATGGTGGCAAAAGCATCTGAACTATCTTGATCCATTGCCTTTCCACTCATATTTTCTGCGATAGATTGGATTGGAGTAAGAGAATTCATTATTTCATGAGTGAGGACTCTCGTCAACTTATCCCAAGATTCTACTTCTACTGTCTGAAGTTGCCTTCCGAGATCAGTTATGGTGAATAGGATAAAGCTTTTATCATTTACAGTCACATCACTCTTTCTTATGTCTAAACCGGTGATGTTATAATCAGGAATTTGACATCGATGAGTTAGAACAGGACGATTAAGAATACGCAAAGCTGCTTTGTTGTGTAGCCTTATATCTCCCTTTGAATCAGCAAGAGCGAAGCCTATATCCGTCAAATTTAATACTTTTGACAAAAATGCTTCTTTTTGGCGCACTTCAAGAGTAAGATTTTCGAGATGCTCAACAATTCGATTTAGCATAATGTTGATTTCCCGCTTATCTTTATTGACATTGGAAGTAGGAAATTTGTAAGAAAAATCACCATTAAGAGTAGCTTCCATAACATATCGTATTCTCTTCCTCAGGCGAAAATTATTCCTGATGACGACATATAATAGAACTGCAACACTTAATATCAGAAAGATCTCAAATATCATATTTCCTCAGTTTGTTATAAAGTGTCTGCCGCGATATGCCAAGTTGTCTGGCAACTTCAGACATATTGCCTCCATGCTGCTTTATAGCAGAAGTAATGGCATTGCGTTCCATTGCCTCAAGTGTTGTGGGCTCTTCAATAGGAAAAATGTGATCTTCGAGAATATCAAAGTCATGTATTCCAAGGGTATCACCATCTGTAAGAATGAGAGCTTTCTCCACAGTATGCTCAAGTTGTCGGATATTTCCGGGCCATGAACAAAAACAAAGTCTTTTCATTGCCTCATCTGTCACTTTAACTTCCGGGCGGGAATAAAAAGTAGAATACTTTTTGACGAACAATTTCACTAACGATGGAATATCTTCCTTTCTGTTTCTTAGCGCAGGAAGTTCAATCGTGACAGTATTGATTCGATAGAAAAGGTCTTGTCTGAATTCTCCTTCTGTCACCATTTTGGGGAGATTTCTATTGGTAGCGCAAATAAGTCGGATATCAATGTCACGAGGAGTATTCGTTCCTACCCGAATTATTTTCCTCTGTTGCAGAGAAGTAAGGAGTTTTGCTTGAAGATGATAGGGGAGGTTGCCGATTTCGTCAAGGAAAAGGGTACCTCCATTGGCGGTCTCGAATTTTCCGGCTCGATCACTCTTTGCATCAGTGAATGCTCCCTTTGCATGACCGAACAACTCACTCTCGAAAAGAGTTTCAATAACTGCACCCATATCCACTATCTCCAACGGACCAGAAGACCTATTTGAAAGACGATGAATTTCTCTTGCCAAGAGATCCTTTCCTGTTCCATTTTCGCCTGTGATAAGGATATTAGCTCCGGTAGGTGCCACTCTTTCAATAAGAGTACGTAGACGTTGCATCTCTGAAGACTCTCCCCAAATCATTTCCTGAGTGGAAGATTTCTCACGTGGCTTATCATTTCCATCCTTGAATGCTTTGAGCAGAGTTTCAGAGAGATTAGTGTTATCAAATGGTTTGACTATGAAGTCAGTAGCTCCGATTTTCATACCTTCTACAGCAAGAGCCACATCGGCATAAGCAGTGAAAAGGATAACAGATGTTTCAGGAGCAATCTTCTTTATCTCTTGGAGCCAGAAAAGACCTTCGTTACCATTGTTGACGGTTGCCCTGAAGTTCATGTCCAAAAGCACAACCTTAGGCGTATACTTTCTGATAAGATTTGGGATAGATATGGGATTAGACTCGATGATTACTTCGTCGACCTTGGATCTCATCAACATCTTGACAGCTGCAAGCACATCCTTATTATCATCAACAACGAGCAACGTTTTCTTCATAGTGCAAAAATAGTAAAAAAAATCAGATTTATCAAGAAAAATTTGTCAGCCGCATTATAG
>CAZCZX010000311.1:0-2629 GCA_964503095.1 uncultured Sangeribacter sp. | reverse complement strand
TCCCGACAACTGACGAATCAATGTGGAAAAATACTTCTCGCTCACTCCAGAAAGCATAGCATAAAACTTCACATCCCTATGCTCACGGAAATTGGCGTAAAGAGTCAGCATAAACTTTTGGTATTCAATATCACGCGGAGTATACCCCCGCGGCTCCGTCGAGATATTGATAAAGTAGAGCTTCAAGACTTTCGCCACAATCAACCGCCCCTCCAAATCAATGATATCCTGCTGAATATTATTACATATATTGCCAAACACGCCTCCTTCATTCACCACAAAATTGCCCTGATAGTCAGCGATTGAAGAAAGCAGTCCCTGGGCTTGAGTATCATCTATTCTAACTAATGGGTGACTTTGAATAGCACTTAGATTGCTTGTATTCACCCAGCGGTTGATTAACTTTGGCACATCCTTTATCAATATCCACCCGAAGACAATCTCACTCGTTTTGTAGACATTCACCACATCTATATTGACAAACGGCATACAGGCAAACATGTAATTGGGCGACACCTTATATATCTCATTAAGAATTTTTATCTCAAACTCGCCCTTTGTGCAAATTGCAAAAGCACATCGCCCTGTGACGTCAAATACTTGACCTTCCGAATTATCAGGGTCAAGAACGACAGTGGTTATGTTGAGGTGGGTATACATATTTTGGTATCTTTAGTACAAAATAAACATATTTTTACGTATTTTACAACCATTTCGCCCCGAAATCATACCATATGACAATTTTATCGGGATTCTTGACATTTATATCTACAATTATTACCACTAATTTTGCAACTTGAATCACTCGACTTTCAAAAATGAAGGTTGTGCTGATTTGGTTTCCTTAAACTAATTAAACTTCTTAAACTACAAAACCACATATGAACTACAAATTGGCTCGTCGGGTACTTCCCTTGACAATTTTATTGGTTGTCCTATCGGCTTGTGGACACAAATCAAAAGACGAACAAAAATCTATCCCTCCTGTAAGGGTAAAGACAGTGACTGTCAGCGACAACGGCGTGGACGTGGCAAGTTCCTACTCCGGCACCGTAGAAGAAGACAGCGGCACAGTGGTAAGCTTCGCCGCTACAGGCACTATCAAGACCCTTCAGGTCTCAGAAGGAGACCGCGTGAAGAAAGGTCAGCTCATCGGCACTCTCGATGACGGCACACTACGCAATGCCTATGAAATTGCCCTATCAACATTGGAGCAGGCCAAAGACGCCTACAACCGTATGAAGATACTTCATGACGCAAACTCACTTCCCGACATAAAGTGGGTGGAGGTGGAAAGCAAACTCCGTCAGGCAGAAAGCGCAACCAAGATTGCCAAGATAGCACTCGACGATGCCAAACTTTTTGCTCCTGTTTCAGGTGTGGTTTCTGAGAAAATGGCTTCTGTCGGCCAGACCGCCGCTCCCGGCATACCTGTCGTCAAGATTGTAAATATCCAGACCGTCAAAGTAGGCATTCCTATCCCTGAGGGGGAGATCTCCGCCATCCCCAATGGAACTACAGCCATCATCAAAGTCAAGACTTCAGGAGAAGAGACTTATCAAGGCACTCTCGTGGAGAAAGCTGTTGTGGCAAATCCATTGTCACGCTCCTACGTGGCGAAATTCAAAGTTAACAACAACGGTGGCAAACTGCTTCCCGGCATGATTTGCGATGTCACCCTTAATCTGGATTCAAATGTCAATGGAGTCATTCTCCCCGTCTCATCAGTACTCCTTTCTGCCGATAATTCCAACTTTGTATGGCTTGATTCAGCAGGAGTCGCCCGGAAACGTGTAGTCACTCCAGGCGAGATGCTTCCGGAAGGAATCCTGATTACTTCCGGACTGAAGAATGGCGACAAGGTGATTGTGGCAGGCACAGAGAAAGTGTCGCAAGGCACTAAAGTGGAATCCATAAAATAGGGTTATGGGGTTATAGGGTTATGGGGTTATGGGCTCTAAGAAACTTAGCTATACAAATATTTTATGGATTCAAACACTAACAATAATAATCAACCTGAAGGAGGACTTTTGTCGAAACTGCCTCCTGTCAAGAACTCCCCACTCGTAGTGTGGGGTGTGAAATACGCCAATGTGGTGGTGCTTATGGTGTGCGTATTGGTCATTTTTGGCGTTTACGCACTTCAAGTGATGAACAAGAATGAGTTTCCAAACTTCACCATCCGCGAAGGCGTGGTAGTGGCTGTCTACCCAGGTGCCACATCGCTCGAAATGGAGCAGCAGGTGATGCGACCATTGGAAAACTACATCTTCAGCTTTAAGGAGGTCAACAAGGTGAAGACCACCTCCAATGCCACCAACGGCATGGTGATGATCTATGTGGAACTTGACGACAAAATCACCGACACAGACCCGTTCTGGAACACATTCAGCCGCGAGCTGAGCAACGTAAAGATGCAGCTTCCTCCGGGAGTGCTGGCCGTCGAGGTAATCTCTAATTTCGGCGACACTTCTGCTCTTCTCGTGACCATGGAGAGTGAAGACAAGACATATCGCGAGCTTGGCAACTACATGGATGCGCTTCAGGACCGCCTGCGCACCATAGAAAGTGTGGGCACTATGAATGTCTATGGCAAGCAGAATGAGCAGATATCCATCAATATCGACCC
>CAZCZX010000310.1:0-2712 GCA_964503095.1 uncultured Sangeribacter sp. | reverse complement strand
CTCAATCCGTAATCTTGGTTCTTCAATCCGTAACTCTGGTATGTATTCCTAACTATTTATGCAGTAACTTTGCATTATCAAAAAAATATCAAGTTATGACAGATAAAGAATTTCTCACATTTGCAGCCGAAGGTAACCTTATTGTTGCCGGCAGCGACCAACATAAATGCATGCACTCAATGAGTCAAAGAGCGTTGCGTATCACCTCCCACATTAATAACGCATACCATACACCTGATGAGCTTAGGAAACTGATATCGGAGTTGATTGCCAAACCGCTTGACGATGGATTTGGACTCTTCCCTCCATTTTATACGGACTGCGGACAGAACATCACAATTGGACAGAATACATTTATTAACATGGGGTGTAAGTTTCAAGATTGGGGAGGAATCACAATCGGCGACCATTGTCTCATAGGCCATAATTGCACAATATGCACTGTAAATCATTCAAAAGATCCCGAACGGCGTGGAGATATGACCTGCAGTCCGGTTAAGATTGGCAATAAAGTTTGGGTTGGAGCAAATGTCACTATTCTTCCGGGAGTAAGTATTGGTGATGGCGCAATCATAGCAGCGGGAGCAGTGGTAAATAAGGATGTTGAAGCAAACACTATCGTAGGAGGAATTCCTGCAAAATTCATCAAAAATATTTAAAGCCCATGAAAAGAATATTTATTGGAGTTGCGGTTGCATTGGCAAGCAGCCTTTCATTACGAGCACAAAATCAAAATATCAACAATATTATGAAGACAGAAAACCTTACCCTCGAGCAGGAATGGGACAAGACTTTCCCAAAGAGTGAAAAAGTAGATCATTCAAAAGTCACTTTCGCAAACCGTTATGGCATCACACTTGCAGCCGACCTCTATAAGCCCAAAGGCGCAACAGGAAAGCTTCCTGCCATAGCTGTAAGCGGTCCCTTTGGCGCAGTAAAAGAGCAAAGTTCTGGATTGTATGCACAGGAGTTGGCTGAAAATGGATTCTTGACAATTGCTTTTGACCCGTCTTATACTGGCGAAAGTGGAGGCGAGCCCCGCTATGTGGCATCTCCCGACATCAACACTGAAGATTTCAGTGCAGCGGTTGATTACCTTATTTGTCGTGATGATGTAGATGGCGAGAAGGTTGGCATCTTGGGAATATGCGGTTGGGGTGGAATCGCGCTTCAGGCAGCCATTAACGATCCTCGAATCAAAGCGACTGTTGCATCAACTATGTATGACATGACACGTGTGAATGCCAACGGATATTTCGACAGTGAGAACAGTGCTGAACAGCGTAATGCAAAACGCGCTGCCATGGCGGCACAACGCACTGAGGATTACCGCAATGGCACTTACCGACTTGGAGGTGGAGTCGTTGATCCTCTTCCTGAGGATGCTCCAAAGTTTGTCAAGGATTATTATGACTATTATAAGACTCCGAGAGGGTATCATAAGCGTTCACTCAACTCTAATGGCGGATGGAATGTGACCTCAAACCTACCCTTCCTCAACTTCAAATTTTTCGAGTATGCTGACGAATTGGAGAATGCAGCCATGATCGTGCATGGCGACCAGGCACACTCTTTCTACTTTGGGAAGGATACTTTCGCAAAGTTAAAGGGAGAGAACAAGGAGTTTGTTGCAATTCCGGGAGCAAGCCACACAGACTTATACGACCAAAAGAATATCATTCCTTTCGGGCAGATCGTAGAGTTCTTCCATAAGAACTTTGACAAATGAAAAAGGTAAAGATTACGGTGCTCCGCCGTTCCTTCAATGAGGACTTGGCAAAAGAATATGGAGTAGAAAGTCTGAGCACTTGTGGGGTAGTAAAAGATGGACAAGTGTTTTATGCCGGGCTTGGGAAACCAGAAGGTTTCTGCGATGGAGCGTGGCATGCCATCTATCCATATTGGTTTGCACTTGCGAATGGAGCCAAGTCATTTTGGTTCAATAATAGTTGGGTGAGACACGAAGGGGTTGCCGTGGCGTGCTGCAACGATGGACTTCGACCTGTATATTTCAAACTGGAAGCGACCGATGAAGAGGTAATAGTTGAATAATAAATTTTGAATCATTGATTTCATGATTCCTAACGCATAAATTATAGATATGAGATTCTGGATAATTACACTGACTTTGCTTATGGCAATTTCTTTCACCATGTGCGCCTGCTCTCACAAGAATGGAGAGCCAGAGCGTAAAGAAGAACAAAAATCTCCTCAAACTCCCGACAATACAACTGATAATGACAATGATAATTATACACCTAATAATAATCCAGAAGACAATACACCAGAAGATATGAATACCGATTATGCACATTTCCCACTCTCTGAGGGAAAGAATGGAGAGGCTCCTACAATCCGACTCAGCAGCGGCTATGACATGCCGATTGTTGGTCTTGGCACTTATAGCCTTACAGGGGATGTGTGTGTTAATTCGGTAAAATCTGCAATTTCTTTAGGGTTCCGAAAGATTGACACTGCCCATATGTATGGCAATGAAGTTGAAGTTGGACGTGGGGTGAGGGAATCCGGTGTTCCACGTGAAGAAATTTTTGTAGCTACAAAGATCTATCCTAATCAATATTCTGATCCTGAGAAGGCTATTGAGGAATGCATCAATAAGCTCAATATCGGATATGTGGATCTTATGCTTCTTCACCATCCGGGAACAAACGATGTCAAGGCATACAAGGCTATGGAAAAATTTGTCAAGGA
>CAZCZX010000309.1:0-2720 GCA_964503095.1 uncultured Sangeribacter sp. | reverse complement strand
ATTCTCAATTCTCCATTCTCAATTCAAAAATAATACTATGATTGAATATTTTATCGATCTCCTACGGGAGAATCCAACTATTCCTCTTTTCCTCACTCTTGGCATTGGCTTTTGGCTCGGTGGCCTGAAGATAAAGAGTTTTTCGTTAGGACCTGTGACTGCAACTTTGCTTGTAGGGGTTTTGATTGGTCAGCTTGACATTCCTATTGCCGAGCCTTTGAAGACAGTCAGTTTTCTTCTATTTCTTTTTGCCATAGGATATAGGGTGGGACCTCAGTTTTTCCGTGGGCTTAAAGGAGACGGAGTGAAACAGATTCTTTTCGCTACAATAGAATGCATAATCTGTATCGCAGTTTGTATTGTCGCAGCAAGACTGATGGGCTATAATACCGGCACTGCTATTGGTCTCTTCGCAGGTTCGCAGACCATCTCAGCCTCCATTGGTGTTGGTTCAGACATCATTTCCACAATGAAAATTGATCCGGAAGTCAAAAAATCGCTTACAGGGATGATTCCTTCAGCCTATGCCGTGACATATATTTTTGGCACCATAGGGGCGGCTTGGATTGTAGCAAACCTTGGTCCAAAACTTTGTGGTGGACTTGACAAAGCAAAGCAGCAGATAGCGGAGATAGAAGCGGAGATGGAGGAAGGTGAATTCACGGCAGAGCCAGGTAAGATTGTAGCCAATCGGCCGGTATCATTCCGTGCCTACAAAGCAGAATCAGGTTTCTTCCGACGTCCCCGTACTGTTTCAGAGATAGAGGAAGCACTTCGTGGTCTCGGACATAGACTGTTCGTAGAGCGACTTCGTGTAGGAGGTGAAGTGGTGGATGTAGAGCCGGATGTGAAAGTGCGCCGTGGCGACATCCTTGTGATTGGAGGGCGACGTGAGACCGTGGTCAATGAGGCGACAATCATTGGGCAGGAAGTTGTGGATCATGAGTTGATGAACTTTGAAGCTGAGAATTTGCCGGTAACTGTGTCGAAACACGGGGCTGCAGGCATGACATTTGGAGAACTTAGAAACTCCGACTATATGAGTGGAGTGATGGTGAAAAGTCTTGTACGTAATGATGTCAAGATTCCTCTGCACAAGCGTACGGTTTTGGAGCCGGGCGATGTGCTGACGCTCGTGGGATTGCAGAAAGATGTAGAGCAGGCAATCGGTGAGATTGGTTATCCTGATCGCAAGACGGAGACCACCGACGTTGCATTCCTAAGCTTTGGAGTAGCAATCGGTTGCTTTATAGGAGCGCTATGCTATCATTTTAAGGGGGTTCCAATTTCTCTCACTACAAGTGGAGGCGCTTTGCTCGCCGGCCTTTTCTTTGGATGGCTCAGAAATAGACGTCCTACATTGGGTCGCATCCCATCTTCTGTGGTTTGGGTGCTTGATAATGTGGGGCTTAATCTTTTCATAGCCATAGTAGGATTGGCTGCTGGACCAACTTTTATTTCCGGACTTCAGGAAGCAGGTATTGGGCTTTTCTTTGTTGGGATTGCCTGCACCACTATACCTCTTATTCTTGCCGTCTTAATTGGACACTATATTTTCCGCTTTCCGATAGCAGTGACGCTTGGATGCGTTGCCGGCGGACGAAATGCTGTTGCGGCTTTGGGAGCGCTCCAAGATAATCTTGATAGTACTCTGCCTGCCATGGGATATACAGTGACCTATGCGGTGAGCAATTTCTTGCTCATTTTCGGCGGCATTGCGGTCGCATTGATGGTCTAAGATCGGTTGTCAGAGTTAACAGAGTCATCAGATTATTCTTATCTTACAGAATGCTCTGAAAATTATGAATTTTGAATTATGAATTATGCATTAGATAAAGTCAAGGGATTTGGGCTGGCTGCTCTTGCTGCCGCTGCCTATGGCACTAATCCGGCTTTTGCCGTTCCACTATATGAGCAGGGTATGAATCCTGTGTCGGTGCTTTTATTCAGATATCTGATGGGTCTTCCTGTCTTGGCGATAATTTTAGCATTGCGAGGAAAATCGTTTCAGCTTAAAAAGGATGAGATTGTGCCCACGATGATTCTTGGCATCTTGATGGCATTGTCTTCATGGACCCTATTTGAAAGCTACAACTATATGAACTCCGGGGTAGCCTCGACGTTGCTGTTTGTCTATCCGGTGATGGTAGCAGTGATGATGATAATGTTTTTTCACGAAAAATTCAGCATCTCCACTGTGATATGCCTTGTTGTGATGGGTGCGGGTCTTGTGCTGCTGATGAGGCCTCAAGGAGACGCCACTTTAAGTACAATCGGAATATTGCTCGTAATGGTGTCTGCTCTCACTTATGCATTATATATAGTGATGGTAAATGTGTCGAAGAGTGTCAAGAATATTCCCACTACCAAACTTCTTTTCTATGTGCTCGGATGGGGATGTCTGGTATATGTGGTGATGATAGGATGCGGAAGCCAACTGACGGTGCCGGAAGAGTCTTGGGGATGGCTGAATCTTTTGGCCTTAGCCATAATTCCGACAGTGATATCATTGGGCTGCACTACCCGGGCCATACAACTCATAGGTTCCACACCTACGGCAATATTAGGAGCTCTCGAACCAGTCTCTGCAGTTGTGTTGAGTGTAATAGTTTTAAATCAAACTATTACAACTCAAGATATTATTGGAGGAATACTAATTGTGATAGCCACTACAATAGTGATATGTGCGAAGCCGGTGGATAAAGCCATTCTGCGAATGA
>CAZCZX010000308.1:0-2749 GCA_964503095.1 uncultured Sangeribacter sp. | reverse complement strand
CGTCAGCAGCATGGTTGATATCTTCATAGAAAATACCATAATGGGTAGGGCTGACCAGAGGACCTCTCTGAGCAGCATCAATATCTATCACAACTTGTGCATTCAAGGTAAAAGGCGAAGCTAACAGCAAGCCTGCAAGGAATTGATTAATTTTCATAAGGAATTATGAGTTATATTATTTTTCTGGCTACAAAGGTAGTAAAAAAATTTGAGACACTATAGCAATATCCCTTTTTTCAAAAAATCATTACTGCTAATATTCTTAGCGTTCCTCCCGGATATATAATATATTGGATCCATATAAGTAAATACATGGCGAAAATTGGAATGGTTAGCGCGTGAGGGCGACTTGATGAAATTAAACTCAAAAATGGAGAAAAATTTGAAAATACAGCAGATTTATAGTAATTTTGCATCAAAAGACATTCTCCATGAAAACTGCTCAACTCATAGCACTCATTCTCTTTGCCGGATTTGGCAGCCATTCATATGCTTCTAAACCTGCCTTATCTGTGAAAGTCACCAATCCTTATTCAACGGACCGTCTGGGTGAGGTGGTGGAAATCGTCGGCCCCTCCATCTCGGGTCTCCAAGGCAAGAACATTTTAGTAAACACCTCTACGGGAGAGGCAGTGCCATCACAAATCACTTATGATGGAAAACTTCTCTTGTTTGGAGATTTCCCTTCTGAAAGCACTCGGGAATTTAGTGTGAGCATAGTGCAAAATAATGAATCGGCAAAGATTGACACAATTTGCGTAGGGCAGATACGTCCTGAAATGCAGGACGACTATGCATGGGAAAACGACCGTGGAGGCTATCGACTGTATGGTCCCTCCTATCGCGCAGGAGGTGGAAAGGTGAGCGGGTATGATATCTGGACGAAATCGGTAGATTACCCCACTTTAGCCCAACGATATGATGACCATGCACATTATGGGATGTCATACCACCAAGATTTCGGTTCGGGAATGGATGTCTATACTGTCGGTCACACTTTAGGTGCAGGTATGAACGCCCTTATGGTTGGCGACAGCATATGCTACCCCGTCGCTTATGAGAAATGCGAGATTCTTGACAATGGTCCTCTACGGGTGACCGCAAAAATCACTTGCTATCCAGAGACCATCGGAGAGGACCATGACGTAGTGGAAACAAGGATTATTAGTCTTGACAGAGGTGATTGGCTCAACCGCACCACTGTGCATTATGAAGGGCTTACGAAGCCACGCCCTATAACGACCGGAATCGTAGTGCATAAGCAAAACAAGAGAGCCTACATAATTGACCCGGATAAAAGATATCTTGCATATGTAGACCTCACAGACAATCCGAAAAATGGGAATGGCGCAATTTTCATAGGGATAGTCAATCCAGAGCAGCCGGAGAGCATCTCATATGTGCCATTTGAAAAAGAGATAGCAGACGGAGTAGGACAAGTACAGACATTCTCGACTCTATCTCCAGACAGCGACTACACATATTATTGGGGCTCAGGATGGAGCAAAGGAGGAGTAAAAGGCACCAACGCCTGGCTCCAATACCTCGCTGACTTCCACACTTACCTAAATGCTCCTTTGCAAGTGGAAATCAAATAACTCTGCTGAACTATCAACTGCAAAAACAGGTTGCATCATTTACTTTTTTATTATATTATATGGTTATTTTGATTTGTTGAGCTGAGGGATAGGATTCAAGTAGAAACATTTCTTAAATCCGTCGGGTGCATCATCTATATCCCATGGTCTGGGATAGAGTGTTGCGCATCCAAAATGTAGGTGAGATGGAGTATTCTTGGCATTTCCAGTGTTGCCTACAGTCCCAATCTTTCCTCCCAGAGCAAAAGGATGAGTAGTCACTTCAGCCATGTGGGCATAATAATGAAGGCGCCAACCAGGAGCAAGAGTGACAACCGCGTTTCCTCCCTTCCCCGGCATGTGTCCGGCAAAAAGCACCAATTCCATAGGATAAGCAGTCTGAATTGAAGTCCCTTTCTTCTGGAATATATCTACACCTTTATGAGTTATAGATGTTCCCCATGGATAGTACCAATAAGACTGCGGATGATAGTCGGAGTGGGAAGCGCCAATGACAGGATTCCTGAAAGGGAGCAGCAACATCAGAAACCCAGCTACAATTACAACTGCGACAGTGAGCAATATCTTACTTCTATTTTTCATCAAGATTTGTGATTGGGGAATTATCAATTCCGGTTCTCTTACAAAATTCTTCTTCCACAGATTCATCAGGCGTAGACGTATCAGCCAGAATATAAATGTTGCTCGACATCCCACCACAGGATGTCAAGACTCCCAAGATGAGCGCAGAGAGCAAAATCTTTGTTGTCTTCATAATCCTAATTTTCATTACTCTTTCTGTGATTCCATTAATCCAATTGTTCCACACATAGGATAGGGAAATAAATCTTCAAGTCTCCTTAATTGCCATGCAATTTTCCACAAAGCCTCGTTAAATGTGAATGTTGGATTGGCAACATCTTTTGGGAAAAGATCATCCCTTATCATAGTGTAGATAATATTATAGGTATCGTTAATGTCTGACCTATTTTTACTGAACTCTTTATTAAATGCTTCTTGTTCATCCCAATATGCACATATCTCTTCGTATGTTTCTACATAGCCTTTAGGATAAACTTTTGGTTTTGCACTCTCTTTGTGTTCTTTCTCTACTTCCTCTCTCCATTCATTGAGTTCTATTGGGAATTTATGAAGAGTCTTGAACAAGTCTA
>CAZCZX010000307.1:0-2751 GCA_964503095.1 uncultured Sangeribacter sp. | reverse complement strand
AAGATTCCTGCCTTTCAGATCACCAGAAAACACGCTTTCCATTGACTCTGCCTCGACATGAACAGAACCTGTCTTATAATCTACAACACGAACGCGCTCTTTAATCTGCGAATCCTCGACAACCTTCACTTTGTCAAGGCGGTCGATGGCAAACCTCATGTTGATTGGTTTTCCCCCTGGAATATCAAGACGCACATTTCCGTCAATCTCAACACCATAGAGGTGGAAAGGGGCCTGGTCAAGATCGAAATCGAGAATCTTTATAACCTGGCTGCGCAATATCTTAGCGACGAATGCCACTGATCCCCTAAGATCAGTGTCGAGCATATCATCCTTTCGATGGAAATGGAGTTTGTTGATGCCCACTCTAATAAGACGGTCGATTTCCTTTGTATTCTTTTTCTTGATATCGATTAGTTCGGGTGTGATCAATTCCGGAGACGCAAGGAAACACCCTTGCTTATCCTCCGGCAGATAAATATTCTGCATCACGAAGTGGAGGATATTTCCTTGGGTAATAGCGTCGATATATTCTACAGACACCTCATCGGTGTGTATACGCAATAGATGCTCGAAATAAAAACGTATCTGGCAATCGGCATATCTCGTAAGGGCAGTGGCAGAAAGATTCCTACCTTGATCACTTGGATCAGTGAAAGCCGAAAGCAAATCCATTATCTCCGGAGTCTTGTCAATTGGATAAGGTTTGAGGTCAGACTTTGAGATATCGAAGGTCCAATTCTCAAATTTCACCTTACCTTTAGCATATAAATATTGCAGTTGCAAAACATATCGGGAAACGTCTCCACTTCTTGCACCCTCAGAAGAACGGGAATCATACAGGAGCACCACTTCCTTAGCCCTTGCTATCATTCTGAAGAAATAGTAGGCAAATATAGATTCGGAATAATTCACTGGAGGCAGACCGTAGGCTTTACGCAATGAGTCAGAAATAAACGTTCTCACCCGGCGACGAGCTGGAAGAATTCTCTCGTTGAGAGAAGGAATCACAATGCGTTCGAAATCAAGAGCGCGGGTCTCAAGCATTCCCATAACCTGAAGCCCCATTAACGGTTGACCCTCAAAATTGATGGTCTCTGAAGCAATCATCCTATCAGCAAGTGCCAAGAATGTGAACCATTGCATAGTGATGTCATATTCTTTCGCTATTTCGAGAAGTTGGCGGAGAACATTGCGGTAATAATCTATGTTTGCAACGTCAACATTTTTTTTAATCAGCTTGGCGTCAGACTTTCCTATGCTCTCAGAGACAGCCTTCAATATTCTATCAAGCCAATCAACTACCATATCAGCAGAAGCATCATCAGGGAGCGGGATAAGAAGTTGCGACATCAACAAAGATATGCCACGGAGCTCCTTTATATCGATAATAGCGTGATGATGAATCTTAATCCAATCTTTTACCTTAGTGACATCTTTTCCGAAAAGAACATGGCTAAAGGGGTGGGAGAGAAGTGCTTCAAAATCTTTAAAATAATATCCTATAGTGTTTCCAGATTTGCGTCTGCTTCCTTGAAGACGTTTGAGAAGAGTGACAAAAGTTGACACTCCAGACAGTTTCACTGGATAACCCATAGTGATATTGACATCTCCAATACTATCCGGAAGAGAATATAGCATGGGTATGAGAAGGCCCTCGTCAGGAAGCACCACCGCGACTTTTGCATCATTAAAATCATGAGTCGCCACACGGGTAAGCATATCCTCAATGATATCACCTACAGCTTTAGTCTGCAAAGAATTAGAAGGCACGGAAATCACTTTGATGCTTTCCGGCATATCTTTCACATCTGAGGCAGCCAGATACCGGGCTGCCCATTGAGGAGAAGGCCAGTGACTTAAACCATACTTGACATAGCGACCGGCAGCAGATGTGCTGTCGCTGATCACAGGGCCGGCAATATCCCACAAGAAATCTACATAAGGTTCGGAGTCATCATCTACGGTATAAGCAGACAACGCATCAAAAATTCTTCTTTCAGAATGAGTGAGGGCATTGAAGCCAACAAAGACTATTTTATCCGCCTCTATAGATTCGGGGATTTCTTTCTCAAGGATATCAGCAGCAATGCGATAAGCACCGCCTGAAGAAATTAAGCCTTTTGACTGAAGGCTCTCATTAAATGAGTGATAAAGAGAAGCCAATATTTGCCAAATCGGAATAAACTTGCTATGGAGAGGATCATCCTTATTGTCGTTGAAATTTTTCCAGAATTCAGTAGCCAAGTGCTCAGGATCGTAAGCCTGACCAAAGAATTCCTCCATCACCTTCAACTGCTCTTCTGAGAGAAAATTTGAGCTGATTTCCTTTAGATCTTTTACATTTTTAAAGATTTCGTCGGGATCCACATCATGCATATCCACTTCATTGAAATCAGAAAGGGCAGTCTCACCCCAACGGCGAAAACGGTCGAAATCTTGGATTTCGGAATTGACATCTCGTTTTTGAAGAGAAATATATGCGCGATAGAGGATAAACAACAGTTCCAAGCGCCCGGCTACGACTCTTCCGCAAACTTTCTCAACGAAATCAGCCATAGTCATGACAGGAGGGAGCAACGCCGATTTGCCACGCATCAAAAATTTTATATTTTTCAGAAAGAAAGTACCGGAACGCCTATTTGGAAACACAAACAGGGTGGAGGATAAATCCTTATAATGATCTATATAAGCACGAGCCACCGACTCAAGAAATGGAATTGCCATTGTAATTGTATTTTTTATGCAAAC
>CAZCZX010000306.1:0-2764 GCA_964503095.1 uncultured Sangeribacter sp. | reverse complement strand
AGGATAGAGTTAGCGCAACCTTCAGCGATACCCTTTTCGAGATACTTAACGTTAGTCACGAAGAAGTCGTCGCCTACGAGCTGGCAACGGTCGCCGATAAGGTCTGTAAGGATCTTCCAGCCCTTCCAGTCGTTTTCGTCCATACCGTCTTCGATAGAATCGATAGGATATTTGTTGATGAGCTCTTCGAGATACTTAGCCTGCTCTTCGCTTGTGTACTTCTTGCCGTTTACTTCCTTCACAGCACCGTTCTTAAGGTGAGTGTAGTCGTATACGCCATCCTGATAGAACTCAGAAGAAGCGCAGTCAAGACCGATAGTCACGTCCTTTCCAGGTTCGTAGCCAGCCTTCTTGATAGCTTCAACGATAACGTTGAGAGCATCTTCAGTGCCATCGAGCTTAGGAGCGAAACCACCTTCATCACCCACTGCAGTGGAAAGACCACGAGCTTTGAGAACGCTCTTAAGGTTGTGGAACACCTCAGTACCCATGCGGATACCTTCCTTGAAAGAAGGAGCACCGATAGGACGGATCATGAATTCCTGGAAGCAGATAGGAGCGTCAGAGTGAGCGCCACCGTTGATGATGTTCATCATAGGAACGGGGAGAACATAAGTGTTGCATCCACCGATGTACTTGTAAAGAGGAAGGTCAAGGTAGTTGGCAGCAGCCTTTGCAACAGCGAGAGAAACGCCAAGCACAGCGTTTGCACCGAGGTTGCTCTTAGTGTCTGTTCCGTCGAGCTTAAGCATAGCTTCGTCGATACCGATCTGATCAAGAGCTGAATGGCCGATGAGGAGGTCGCGGATAGGACCGTTAACGTTAGCAACAGCTTTGAGAACGCCCTTGCCCATGTAGCGGCTCTTGTCGCCGTCGCGGAGCTCGAGAGCTTCGTTTTCGCCAGTGGATGCTCCAGAAGGAACAGCTGCACGGCCCATAACGCCTGATTCGAGGATTACGTCAACTTCTACTGTCGGATTGCCGCGTGAGTCAAGAATCTCACGACCTTTAATGTCTGCTATTTTCATAATTTTATAGTAATTAATTTAGAATTTTGAATTTAGAATTATAAACTCAGAATTCGATTTATTATCACTTATTTTGGGGCTCTACAATAGTATGTCCTTTTCAATCGGCAAAGTTAGTGATTTTTTTTGAGATATGGAAAGAAAATAAGATAAAAATAAATTAAAATTGGTCTAATTCGGCTAATTGGTCTAATTAGACTAATAATACCATTCGAGAAAGATGAATGGATGATAGAAATGGAGCAGAATGTGTTTTATAGATATGGAAGGGAATTCGGCATTTCTGACAGGAAGTCAGTTGGCAGAGATAGCATTAGGGGCTTTGCCATTCAATCCTCTTGAGGGACAGGCTCTTGCTCTTTATAAGATGGCGGAATATGTCATAGCCGGGATGTGGCGCGACGTATTCGTGCTCAATGGCTATGCAGGAACCGGGAAGACGAGTGTCATAGCAGCCCTAATTAAAGCACTATCCCACTGCAAGATAAAGAGTGTGGTACTGGCTCCGACAGGAAGGGCGGCAAAAGTGGCAGGAGGAATGTCGCATAAACCGGCCTCCACCATCCATCGGCGCATCTACCACATGGAGACTACAAGCAATGGGATGACCATAAAACTTAGTGCCAACCGCGACCAAAATACAGTGTTTATTATAGATGAGGCTTCTTTGATCACAGACAGCAATCGTGGCAGTTTACTCAAAGACCTTATAAGATATGTATATTCAGGTCAGGGATGCAAGATGATTCTTGTCGGCGACACCGCGCAGTTGCCACCAGTGGGACAGAGCGATTCTCCAGCCATGAACCTTGATAGACTGAAGCAATTAGGTCTCGCCCCTTTCTATCACACTCTCGATGTGCCCGTGCGCCAGGCAGCAGAAAGCGGCATACTTTATAATGCAACTGTAGTCAGGCAGATTCTGGAGAATCTTAAGAATGGACAGCCAAGTGGTCTCGGAGAAGGACAGTTACCTTTAAAACTCGACAATTTTCCAGATATCAATGCAGTGAGCAGCATGGATTTGGCTGATGAATTGAGCACTTCATGGAGCACAGTCGGACCGGAGGAAACCTTGATTGTCACAAGGAGCAATGGAAGAGCAAACCGATTCAACCAAGCTATCAGAAATATGGTGATGTATGCCGAGGAACCCTTGCAGCAGGGGGATCGGCTCGTGATAGCCAAGAATGATTACTATTGGGGACGACAAAATAAAATGAAGACCTTCTTGGCAAATGGTGAGACAGTCACCGTGAAATGGGTAGGAAGGCCAGAGAAAATGTATGGCAGATGGTTTGTTGATACAGAATTGTCACTTGCCGATGGGCAGGAAATGAGTGCAAAGATAATGCTGAGATCTCTTATGGTGGAGGGTCCCGCCATTCCTCGGGCTGAGATGGAACAATTTTTACAGCATGTCATCAATGAAGAAGAAGGAGAGGGACCAACTGAAAAGATAATGGCAGCCATGGAAAATCCATATTATAATGCCCTGCAAGCAAAGTATGCCTATTGCGTCACTTGCCACAAGGCACAGGGAGGACAATGGAAACATGTCTATATAGACATGGGAGGAATACCTGCAGATGCTATGGGGACTGATTTCTTCCGCTGGCTATATACGGCTCTGACACGCGCCTCAGAAAAAGTATTTCTCTTGGGAGTGACGACGAATGCATAATTCATAATGCATAATTTGCACCGTGGAATTTATCACGATTAATGGAGATTTA
>CAZCZX010000305.1:0-2796 GCA_964503095.1 uncultured Sangeribacter sp. | reverse complement strand
ATTTTTATTTCGCTGTATAGAATTCTATCACTCTGCTGATTGCCCTTTCGCATACCGGGCAAAACGTAGGATTATGGTTGTCTCTCATTCGGCATGTCTCAACAGGTCTATATACACCTTTTGACTTGTATCCTCCTCCTTCAAAAACTCCAACCACAACTTCCTTATTTATATCTTCATTCTCTGCATTCTTCATCCGATCTTCTCTTTTTCCTCCGTTATCAATCCATGGCGTAGGAATCTGCACTCCCGGAGTCAATAGATCTTTCCATTTAGAATCAAAGTCTACCAAAGTAGTGATATTCTCTTGCCAAGGCTCTATATCGAGAGGGTAAGTATCATCTTCCTCCTCATTATAAAAATACTCATCAGCAAGACCTCCAAAACTATGCCCGAATTCATGCACCGCCACCGGAAGTGTCAGTTTATGGTCTGACGTGGCTATCTGATAGCAGTTATGGATTCCGCCTCCTCCATATTCCGGAGTGTTGACAAGCACGAGAATATGTTCATAAGGAATTCCTTCCAACGCACGATGCAGTTTCCAGACTCTCGGAGTAGTGAGATAACGAGATGAATAGAACGTACTGAAATGAGATTCAAAAGCAGTGTCCTTCCATTGATTCTTTAAAGGAATGCTCACACCGCTCTCCTTCGACGGAGTCATCACAGCCACAACATTAAATTTTTCTTTATTAGATGCAAACGGTTCATAACTCAATATCTCTTCAGCGATAATTTTTGCTTTGCTAAAGAAAGTGTCCATTTCTTCTTCTCTATATCCTTCCGCAAGAAATGCAATGTCAATGGCTTCCTTCGGATCGCCTCCCTTGTGGATATATTTATGGGCTATGGTTTCTAATCCTCGTATTGCCACCAATTCATCATCCGGACGATAGCGATGAGTGATTCTGCCTATTTCTTCATGACGATTTCCTCGAAGGCTAACAGTAATATCAGCTTCTTTTTTCGGAAGTGGCACAAGGAAGGAGTTCTCAAATCCCATATTCTTCTCTTTTGCTTCAGGAGTATAAATCCATTCTTGAAATAGGGATGAGAAAGTGTTTCGATAAAGTGTATCACCGGTCTCAGGGTCAGTCACCATAATAGTGCCATAGCCAGCGACCGGCACATCCTTCAGCCGACTCCTTCTTCCTGCCCAACCATCTTGTTTAGACTGGGATTCCAACATAAGCTTGACCCCGTCTGGTCCCCCTCCAAATATATAGTCAACTCTCAATGTGCTGTCACAGAAATTCTCATCGAAATCAGCAGCAGCAATTCCGCAACTGAAACACACCGCAACCGCAGCAATAATATATTTATATCTCATATCAATATTTCTTTAACTCTTAATCCTTGACTCTTCATGAGTTGCCGCCTTCGACATAGTCACCAGATAAACTCCGGAGAATATCAACACCACAGCCACTACTTTAGGAAATGTGAAATGATCCATTCCAAGAATAATACCCACTATTGATGCCACTATCGGCTGCACATAATTATACATCCCTACTATCGTAGGCCTAAGGTTTTTCTGCCCAATCATAATGCAAATATATGCTATGTAGGTAGCAAAAAATACTACATAGCCTATTCCAAGCCATTCATTCATAGTTATTGCAGCCCAATCCGTTGATTTTAGGTATCCTATTGTTGCCGGCAACCCGACAATCGAAGCTGAAAGAAACATCCATTTCATCAAGGTGACAAGCGAATATTTCTTGATGAAATTTCGATATAGAGTTAGATACAATGCATAGGATAGTTGCGCGATCAAAACAATAAAATCGCCTAATGCCGGATTATCTCCTCCTGCTATAGCCCCCTTTCCTCCAAGCACAAGAATCAAGGCTCCGCCGGCTCCAAGTGCTATGCCTCCTGCTTTCTTGAGGGTGATCGGTTCTTTAAGAAAAACCCATGCCAAAAGCATCACCCACATAGGCATGGTGGTTGTCACTAATGACGCCTCTCCGGGTGAAGTGTAACTTACGCCTATAATGAAACACCCTTGATTAAGAAGAATTCCGATCATTCCTGCTCCGAAAAGGCGAAGTTTATCAATAGCCGGAACATTTTCTTTAGGACAAAAAATGGAAGTAATCCAAAATAAAATGGCAGCTCCCGCTATCCTGAAATCCACCATTATAATAGGGGCTATTATTCCGGATGCAAAAACAAGTTTTGCCACCGGCGACATCAGTCCCCAGCAAACGTTTGCCCCCAACATCGACAAATGCCCCTTAAGATTAAAATCCTGCTTCATAACATGCAAAATTAACTATTTCCTCCGAAATGTGCAAAAAAACAGGACTCGTCTTTTATGATAAAAATTAAAAATAAGATGAATATCAGCCCGGAGGGCTGATTATCTTGCAAACTCCGAGCGTGAGCTCGGGGCAAGAAAATCCTTCTTTCAAAGACCCCGGAGGGGTCGCACGTTCTCCATAAAAGTATTGTTATTCTTTACATGCTAAAGATAAAAATTAAAAGTTTTGTCAAAAAGTTTTTGTAAGTCTAATTTTATTTATTAATTTTGTAAGCGAAATGCCCATTTGGGCTCGCAGAAAAGATAATACCATAATATATATACCATAAACACGACATCAAATGTACTTATTAGGTTACGACATAGGCACTTCCTCTGTAAAGGCAAGTATCGTTGACGCTCAAAGTGGAAAATGTGTGGCTACTGATTTCTTCCCGAAGTCTGAGGCCCCCATTAAGGCTCTCAAACCAGGATGGGCTGAACAAAATCCCGAAAACTGGTGGGAATATATTAAAGAGGTGACA
>CAZCZX010000304.1:0-2799 GCA_964503095.1 uncultured Sangeribacter sp. | reverse complement strand
AATCCATTCCTCTTAGTCAAAGTCATCTGCACCTTATTAGGATTCTTTATCTTCATAGTCTTAGCGGCAAGAGGACTCTTGCCATCCTCTGCATAGAGTGTCACTTCATCCCCTTTCGAAAGCATAGGAAGATTAAGGTCTAATTTGAGAGTCTTCTCTTCTGCAGAAACTCCGGCTATATACCATTTCCCTTCTCTGCTCTTGCGTGCAAGCACCACATACTTTCCGGGATACCCATCTATGAATACAGTGTCATCCCATGTAGTGGGAACATTTTTCATGAAGTCTATGGCATCCGACGGTGCATCTGTAAGATTATTGGGCGCAAGTGCAAAATTTTGCACAGGATTCTGGAATAGTATAGAGGTCGCAAGTTGAAAAGCATCTGTTGTGCGGCGGATGTTGCCACCGTCGTTGCCTCGGTTCATTCGTTTGTTGAGCACTGTTCCTCCGTATTCCATCACTCCTGCTGCATTGCGGATGAAGGGATGAAGCGTGGCATTGAAGTCTTCCATATCGCAGAAATCCTGACTGAATATGAGATTCTCCGAGGCAAGCACAGCCTCACTGCCTACATAGTTGGGATACATCCTTTCCCATCCGCGGGGCATCGTGCATCCATGGAAGATGACACTTATCCCATGGTCGTTGGCATCGCTCAATATATCTTCATAGAGGCGCATAGTCTCCTGCTTGTCGCCTCCGAAGAAATCCACTTTGATTCCCTTTATGCCAAGGCTTTCAAGCCATTTGAATTCTTCCTTTCTCGGTATTGGGCGCGACATCTTGTTGATGGGACCCTGTTCTATATCGTTCCACCATCCTGATGATGAATACCATATCAATAGATTGACACCTTTGCTTTGGGCATATTTCGCGAGTTTTGCGATTCCTTCTTTTCCTATGTTGGTATCCCACCAGTTATCGACAAGCACATTCTGATAGCCCATATCTGCTGCAAAATCGATATATTTGATTTGATCCTCGTAGTTGATGGATTTATCTTGCCATAGAATCCAACTCCATGTTCCTTTCCCGGGCTTCACTTCAAAATCTGACTTATATAGCGGCTCCACGAGATTCCATGGAATTGTGGTCTCCACAATCGGCTTGAGTGTATTTCCAATTGTTATAGTGCGCCAAGGTGTCTTGCCTGGTAGGCTGATCGCCGGATTTGCATTTCCATTGCCATTATTTTCTTCCTGCATAGGATATTCGATTGCATAGACTCCATCCTTATAATCACCTAAGCGGCTACCACAAAAATATCCGTCTACTCCTGTCTCCGTAAGCAGTGCCCAGCCATTGTCGCCTATTCGGAAAAGTGCTGGGAAGGTATAGCCATGGCCAAATGCTGATTTATCAGATAATGGAGCATCTGCAGTGTAGTTTTCTTCATATGATGGTTTTGTGCGTTTCCAACCTACCATCGCATCGCTCTGAGGAGTGAGGAAAGTGGTGGTGTATTCCGGAAATCTGAATCCCGACGCTTCCTTCTCGATAATCAAGCTTCGGGTTTCTCCCTCCACTGGTATGATATATCGGAAGGCTAAGTCATTGTTGCCCACTTGCCATTCTATCGACATCTTTAGATTCTTGCCTGTAGAATATTCTTCGGTAAGAGTATTGGCATTCCAGTCGATATGGCTTTTCTTGATTTTTGCCTGATCATACGATTTTTCTACCTTCCCGATTTTCTCCCCGATGACCGTCAGACCCTTGGAAAAATCTCCAATATTTGATATGAATCCGAGAGGAGAATCAAGAAGAATAGGATGCCCGTCGTATGTGACTGAATAAAGCGGCTCTCCATCAGCCGAAAGCGAAGTGCTTAGCACAAGCCGCCCATCCGGCCCACTCACCGTAGCCGCTGAAGCTACCAATGACATCATCCCACATCCCAAAATGCCTAAGACATTTCTTTTAGGTTTCATGATAATATATTTTTTGATTAACTTTAGATTATTTCTCTGCGCACCATAACCCTTTGCGTACTCTGCGTGCGATTTTTGTACAAAGATAGCGAAAAAAAACGAGACTTGATTTGGGAAGTCGGAATTTTTTTAATAACTTTGTGTCTATCATAAAAAATCTGCCTTTATTGGCTAAATATATCTGACATGGAATACAAAAGAATATTGCTCAAGCTCTCCGGTGAGTCACTGATGGGAGCACAAGGATACGGAATCGACCGTGACCGACTTGAAGCTTATGCTCGCCAAATCAAAGAAATAGCACAAGCCGGTGTGGAAATTGGAATTGTTATTGGGGGTGGCAACATATTTAGAGGCCTCTCTGGTGCTTCCAAAGGTTTCGACCGCGTCAAGGGCGATCAAATGGGTATGCTCGCCACTGTCATCAACTCTCTTGCCCTCTCTTCTGCATTGGAATCACTCGGACAGCCTGCTCAAGTATTCACTGCTATCCCAATGTTCCCAATCGGTAAACCATACAGCAAATGGGAGGCAATCGATGCTATGAAACATGGCAAAATTGCGATAATGAGCTGCGGCACTGGTCAACCCTTCTTCACTACCGACACAGGTTCTGCCCTCCGTGCCATTGAGATTGAAGCCGATGTAATGCTTAAGGGCACACGTGTCGACGGTGTCTACACTGCCGACCCTGAAAAGGACCCGAAAGCCACCAAATTCGACAAAATCACCTACGACGCAGTAATTTCTGCAGGCCTTAAGGTTATGGACCTCACTGCTACAGCCCTCTGCAAAGAAAACAACATGCCCATCTACGTCTTCAACATGGATAAAGAAGGCAACCTCCTAAAAATGATGCAAGGCC
>CAZCZX010000303.1:0-2807 GCA_964503095.1 uncultured Sangeribacter sp. | reverse complement strand
TATGGATGGCGATAGAGCTTCTGCTCGTCTCGGTGGTGCTCTTTTTCCTCGCCGATAAAATCTACACTGTAGTAGCCACTCTCAATGAGCCACTTGGCTTTGACTCTGAGCATTGCTATATATTGAGAGTGAGAGAATTGACTGAGGCCGCCCCTGATTATAAGGCTTACGAGGCACGGGAAGACCGATATAAGGATATGTTGGCTCTGAAAGATCGCGTCAATGCACGCCCTGAAGTGGAAGCGGTGACATGGAGCTCTAATGCCATTCCCTACAACCCCAACAACTCCATGAATCAGCTTGACATCGACACCTTCAGCATGGCTGATGCGCCAATGCTAATCCGACGCGTTGACCCCGATTTCTTCAAAGTATTCAAGATAGAAGGAGCCAACGGAGAGACGGCTGAGCAACTTGGGGAAATCTTGCTAAAGGAAAGAATCATCCCAAGCGACAATGCACTGCTTCGCAAGGCTGGCATCCGAAGTCTTAAAGGTTTGTATGGCAAGCAAATGGTATATGAAGGCAAAGACACACTCACTTTGAGAGCATCTTTCAAACCCATGAAGTATAATGATTACAACACTGTGTATGGTTGGGCAGGAGCCTCGATGTTTGAACGCATCAATGGCCATCATATGGGTTTTATGGAAGGTTTTTCTGTAAGAGTAAAAGACAATATGGACAAAGACTTTATGGAGAAACTCATGAAAGATGCCGACAACGAGTTGAGGGTGGGAAACTGGTATGTGGCTTCAGTGGAATCCTTTGATTCCATAAAAGAGGATTACAACCGAGCCTCAGCCGCTGAGACCCGCAACGTGGTGATCTGCGCAGTGTTCCTGCTGGTCAATATCTTCCTGGGTATATTAGGCACATTCTGGTTCCGCACACAGCAGCGCAACCGCGAGATTGCACTCCGCATGGTGAGTGGCGCAACCCGAGGCGACATCTTCCGCCGGATCGTGGGAGAAGGAGAAGTGCTTCTCCTCCTTGTCACCCCACTTGCCATTGTAATCGACTATCTCCTGACCATCTATGAATTCACTTCATGGTATGACGGCTACTTCCATCCAGTCCACTTCTGCGTCAGCGTATTGGCTGCATGGATTCTGATGGCACTGATGATCGCCATAGGCATCTACTTCCCGGCACGCCGCGCAATGTCAGTCTCCCCGGCCGCCGCCATGAAATCCGAATAATTGAGAATTGAGAATTGAGAATTGAGAATTTTATGAGTAATCAGATATCTCTGATGACTCTGATAACTCTGATAATTTTGAATTATGAATTATGAATTATGCATTAAAAGAGTTGGGATCGCCGCGGGAGTCCTTGTCGCCATTTTATTGACGGGACTCCCAATCGAGGCGAGGACCATCTCCCTCGATGAGGCAGTGCTGACTGCACGCGCAAACAGCGTAGACGCGGCCGTTGCACTTAATCAGCTTCGTACAAGCTATTGGAGCTACCGCACTTACCGCGCCGACCTCCTGCCGGAAGTCTCTTTCAACGCCACTATTCCCTCCTATCGCAAAAGCTACAGCGCATATCAACTCGATGATGGAAGTTTCACTTTCGTCCGCAATAACTATATGCAGATAAATGGAGAGGTCTCTTTGAAACAGAATATATGGTTCACCGGTGGCAGCATCTCGCTCAACACGTCGCTCGATTGGCTTCGCCAACTCGACAGCGGCACTTCTGCCAACCGCTTTATGTCAGTGCCTGTGGCTTTGACCCTCAACCAACCTATTTTTGGTGTGAACCACATCAAATGGAACCGACGCATCGAGCCTATCAGATATGAAGAGGCAAAGGCTCAGTTCATGAGCGCCTCTGAGCAAGTGGCACTAAGTGCTGTGGGATATTTCTTCGACCTCCTCATGGCAAAAGAGAATCTTAGCATTGCTCAGCAAAACTATGACAACTCAAAAAAACTGCATGAGGTGGCGATTGCCAAGCGTGAGATGGGCCAGATAAGCAAGAACGACCTTCTGCAGCTTGAATTAAATCTTCTGAATGCGGAATCTTCGTTGACCAACAGCGTGAGCAATTATCGGGCTGCCATGTTCGCTCTGAAATCATTTCTCGACATCGAGGATGATGAGGATCTGGAGCCTGAAGTGCCTGAAAACGTCCCGACTGGAGAATTGGAATATGCCGATGTGCTCGACAAGGCTCTTGCCAACAATTCATTCTCCAAAGAAATCCGGCGTCGTCAACTTGAGGCAGACTATAATGTGGCAAAAGCCAAGGGAGACATGCGTCAAATCAATCTCTTTGCCCAAGTGGGATTCACAGGCACTGCCAATAACGCCCCGGATGCCTACAGCCGATTGAAAGACAATCAGGTGGTAGAATTAGGATTCTCGATTCCACTTATTGACTGGGGCAAGCGAAAAGGACAGGTCAAGGTGGCAGAAAACAACCGCAATGTTGTTGAAAGCCGCATCCGAAAAGAGCAGATGGAATTCAACCAAGACATTTTCATACTCGTGGAGCGCTACAACAATCAGCGTCGCCAACTTGAGATCTCACAGCGTGCCGACACAATAGCGGCAGCCCGCTATCACACCAATCTGGAGACATTCCTCGTAGGCAAAATCTCTACTCTCGACCTTAACGACTCCCAGTTGAGCAAAGACGAGAGCCGCCAAGCCATGATCAACCAGATGTATCTCTACTGGCGCTACTACTATCAAATCCGAAGCCTAACCCTCTGGGACTTCGCCAACGCCACCTCCATCGACACCGACATAGAAAAAATCCTCAAATAATTGTTATATAGTCAAAGCCCCTAAAGC
>CAZCZX010000302.1:0-2857 GCA_964503095.1 uncultured Sangeribacter sp. | reverse complement strand
ACAAGGCAGTTGTCCTCATCATCTTCCTTCAACATTCCATCCTTCAAATCCACTTCCAAATATGCGGCTTCTTTCCAATCATTTGTAGCACCTGAATAATAATACGAGGTCGTTCCGTCATAAAGCTTTGCTGCTTCATGATCTTTGACTTCATGATTCGCACTGATCGTATTGATTACCGAACTTGAGTGAAACGCTGCTTGTGTTGAGACTGCAAATAAAAGTGATATTATAGATGCCAATATACGAATTGAGAATGCCAACCCTCGGGAGGCATTCTTCTTGGCTCTATTGTTCATGATGTTATGTCGTTGCATAATGTGAGATTGCTGTTGGTTAGTCAGTTGTATTGTTGTCTGGTACTGCGTCGTTGTCGCGGACTATGTGGATGGTCCGGAGGTAAGTTTGAGACCATTCTGTATCAACTGGAGAGTCTTTTACCATCACCTTGATTTTCACCGAGGCATGACCCTCATTTGTATTTAGCGTTCCGAGAATCTCATCAGGGAGCGAGGGTGCCGTTTGCGAAATATAAGGTTGCTTTGAAAATATTTTTTCATCAGTATCTTCGATGCTAAATATCTCAAATTTATAGAGCGATGGGGAAAGATGCTCCCCGGTCTCCTTGTCAATCACTTTTGGCACTATGCAGAACTCTCCTTGAGTGCCGAAGGTGAACACTTGCGATCCATCAGGATCTGTGGAAGACAAATATGCCGGATACCCTCCGATGGGTGGATAGAAAAACGCATCCACTCGCACTGCATATTTCGACAGTTCTATAGGGATCACAAGCCAGTCATTGCGGTTGATATAATCCCGAATATCGTTTGTGACATTGAATTGCAGAGTGCTTCTTTCGCCGTCGTTATGTTTCACATCAAGCCATACTGTGAAAAGACCTCCATTATTTCTGAGGGATAATGATTCCTTGAAATAAAATCTACACCTTTCAACATTCTTCTTCGAGTCTGATTCTCCAATGGGCTTTGCGGGTATCTTCAAGCCTGCGTTATACATAAGCCGAAAGTATTCTGCATTATCGAGAGGTGTATACGCTTCCAGACCAAGATGACTGTAACTTATTCCGGTTTTTCCTGTCGGGAACAGCGAGACATTAGATTTTGTCACAGGGTCCAAACCTACACTAACTACCTCGATCTGGTTAGTAGTGTTGTTAGTAATCCAGAAGTCAACTTTTGCAAGCATTCTGACTACCTCTATCGAGAAACTTTCCTCCACCTTGTTCTGAATCTTGACCGCCGGAAGATAACCTGTCATCGGAATTGCCTTATTCTTAATATCCCAAAGATTGAGTTCTTCTTTCCATTCTCCTTCTTGAATTGCTTTAAGTTGCTCATCTGTCAATGTTTCCCCTTCTTCAAACTCCACACCGGAGGCTGCCTTCAATTCAACTTGAGTCATGTTGGCAAAAGCATATACCGAATATGTACCTGAAGGGATGATGCATTTGAATGTCTCTTCCTCAAAAGGAGGAGTAGCGGAAGGGTTTGCGTTTTTGCGTTCCAGTATCTTGCTGACAACTCCATGTCTATTCACAAAAACTAAAAACCAATCCTTGATCATCTCATTTTCATGATCCGGATTAGCCGGCTTTCCATCTGCTCTCGTTCCCGAAGAGATCATGCCGCGTGAAGAAAGCGAGATTGTCACCTCTGTCGGTTCCCCCTCCACTATTGAGGATAAATCTGGTTCTTCTTCTTTTCCATTTGCGGCACACCCCAAAAGCAACGATGAGAAAAGCATCGCCACCAAAACCACTACCGTATATTTATGACTCAATTTCATAATTTATATCAAATTAAAAATCAAGCGGATTCTTCTCCTCTCTCATATTCCATTTACGCACGAAAATCCGTGCTATCATTGTGTCAGGCTCACGCATCGTAGGTTCCGGATCACCAGGACCACTAAACGACACCGACACACGATATATATTATTCCTCACAGTGGCATACTCCATAGGATACGACTCCTGCGGATCCGCCGACTCATTGTTGTAATGACGAAGCCAAAGGTTATAATAGCATGCGAATCCCCATTTTCCATCATGCTCCACTGCTTCAAATTCAGTGATGACTGCATTCTCTTCCGGATGGGCCACAGCATATGCTTTTGCCGCATCTCCATTAGTGAAGTAGACACTCTCGTTCTCCTTCACGCCATCCGCCGACGGAGAATAGCGGTAAATATTCGATGGGGTTCCATCAGTTGCTGTCCACGCCACCTCTTTACCATCTGAAAATCCGCTATAAATCGTCTCTGGCACATAGACAGCCCTGAAGGCCATCCCAGTCAAGTAATTGCTATGGAAGCAATCCGTAGGATGCGTATTCTCATTCGCATAGCTGATGATAGAGATGTGATTGCACCCGTATTCAGAATAATCTTCAGAAGCGGGTTTATCATGATAGTATTCGGAAAGTTTTCCTACAGATGTATTCTTTATGCTGTAATCAAAGTTATTATACTTAGTTTTCCCTGCAATATATTGAGCAGCCGTTTTGCCATACCATGTGTCAAGGTTGATATTTTCTGTCCCTCCGCCGACTTCCTTATCACCAGTATGTCGCTCTATCACATAGTTGGTCGGAAGATCGTTAAAATCCGAACTGAACGGACCATCTTTTGGACTCTCCTTGCCTCCCCAACTGAAACTTTCCACGTTTGCCAAGTTGGTTTTATTCCAAATAGTTTTGTCTGCATTCCATGTATCCTTGGTGTTGGTCACCTTTTTGAAAAGAAACGATGGTGATTGCATCACATTGACAGGGAGAACATTAGTTATATATACAGTATTAGAAACTGCATCTTTCACTTCATATTTCAGTTCCTT
>CAZCZX010000301.1:0-2872 GCA_964503095.1 uncultured Sangeribacter sp. | reverse complement strand
CTAATTAGACCAATTAGTCTAATTAGACCAATCAAAATAAAAATAACTCATGAGCGAAAGATTAGTAGTCACCGGCTCCCAATGGGGAGACGAGGGCAAAGGAAAGATCACCGATTATTTTGCTTGCCGCGCCGACATGGTAGTCCGCTACCAGGGTGGCAACAACGCAGGCCACTCGGTGATGTTCGACGGTCATAAATACTCCCTGCAAAGCATCCCTTCAGGAATATTCAATCCTAAGACCGTCAATGTTATGGCAAATGGTATGGTGGTAAACCCTGTTTCGGTGATTGCCGAACTTGAGAAACTCCACAACCAGGGTATCACAGACTATCAACTCTACATCTCAGACCGTGCTGCCATGGTAATGCCCTGGCACAGCATGCTCGACGGCGCAAGCGAAAACCTTAAAGGTGATGCCAAAATTGGCACTACAAAGAAAGGTATCGGACCCGCTTACACCGACAAATACTCACGTCTTGGCCTCAGAATGGGTGATCTTCTCGACCCGGAATACTTCGCAGAGCGTCTGAAAGCTGCTCTGGAAGTTAAGAATATGGAGCTGAAGATGTATGGTCTCGAACCCCTCGACTATCAGGAGGTCTATGACCAATACATGGAAATTGCAAAAGTGCTTGGTCCACGCATCTGCGACACAAGTCTCCTTATCGACGATGCTATCCATAGCGATGCCAAGATTCTTTTCGAGGGAGCACAGGGCATGATGCTTTGCATCGACCATGGCACATATCCCTACGTCACTTCTTCTTGTCCATCTGCAGCCAGCATCTCACAAGGTGCAGGTATCGCACCCAAATGGATTGAGAATGTTGTGGGTGTTGCAAAGGCATATTGCACTCGAGTAGGAGAAGGACCATTCCCGACTGAGCTCTTTGATGAGACCGCGCATGAAATCCGCGAACGTGGTCATGAGTATGGCACAGTGACCGGTCGTCCACGCCGCATCGGTTGGTTTGACGCTGTCGTTGCTCGCTACACTGCTCGCCTCGCAGGCATCGACTACTGGGCTCTTATGCTCTTCGATGTCCTTTCAGGTCTTGATAAGGTGAAGATATGTGTCGGTTACGAACTCGATGGCAAGGAAGTGATGGCACCTCCATCCACTATTCATAAACTTGCTCAGTGCAAGCCAATCTACATCGAGATGGAAGGCTGGAAAGAGGATATCACCGGATGCAAGAACTATGATGAACTTCCCGAGGCTGCAAAAGCATACGTAAAGAAAATCGAAGAACTCACCAAGACCAAGGTAGGTATCATCTCCGTAGGCCCCGATCGTTCCCAGACCATCATGATTTCAGAAACCCTCAAAGATTTTTAATGATTAATCTGATTGATGAATTGGAATATAAATAAGTTAATTCTCAATTCTCAATTCTCAATTCTCAATTAATTATGAGTTTTGTTGATGAAAAAATAGCATTGGAAGGCTACACTTTCGATGATGTCCTTCTGATTCCGGCATATTCCGAAGTAATCCCCAGCGAAGTTAAACTTAGCACTCGATTCTCGAGAAATATCCCACTCAATATTCCATTCGTGTCAGCTGCAATGGACACAGTCACTGAGTCTGACATGGCTATCGCTATCGCTCGCCAGGGCGGTATCGGTGTGATCCACAAAAATATGAGTATCCAGGCCCAGGCTGACCAAATTCGTCGTGTGAAACGTGCTGAGTCAGGCATGATCTATGACCCAGTCACTATTCATGGCGATCAGACTGTAGGCGATGCTCTCCAGTTGATGCACGACAACCATATTGGTGGCATACCGGTAGTAGACGCGGAAGGAAAACTTGAAGGTATTGTGACTAACCGCGACCTTCGTTTCCAAAAGGATATGACCATCCTTATCAAGGATGTAATGACAAAGGAAAACCTTATCACTACCGACAATCCTTCTCTCTCCGAGGCTTCTGAAATTCTTCTTAAGCATAAGATCGAGAAACTCCCTGTCGTAGATAACAACGGTAAACTTATAGGCCTTATCACTTACCGCGACATCACCAAGATCAAAGATTATCCAAATGCTGCTAAAGACAGCAAAGGACGTCTGCGCGTAGCTGCCGGCGTTGGTGTCACTTCCGACACTCTCGACCGCGTGAAGGCTCTCGTAGAGGCTGGTGCTGATGCTGTAGTGATCGACACTGCACATGGCCATAGCCAGAATGTAGTCAATACTCTTAAGAAAGTGAAGGCTGCCTATCCTGAACTTGATGTTGTGGTGGGTAATATCGCTACAGGTGATGCTGCCAAATATCTTATTGAGGCTGGTGCCGACGGCATCAAGGTTGGTATCGGCCCCGGCTCTATCTGCACAACTCGCATTGTGGCTGGTGTGGGCGTTCCACAGTTGACTGCTATTTTCGAGGCTGCTAAGGCTGCTCATGAACTCGGTGTGCCAGTAATTGCTGACGGCGGTCTCCGTTATTCAGGCGATGTCGTTAAGGCCCTGGCTGCCGGCGGTGATAGCGTGATGATGGGTTCTATGTTTGCAGGCACAGAGGAGTCGCCGGGTGAGACTATTATCTACAACGGCCGTAAGTTTAAGTCATATCGTGGCATGGGTTCTATCTCAGCAATGCAGGCAGGCTCAAAAGACCGCTATTTCCAGAGCGAGAAGACCGACAGCAGCAAGTTCGTGCCGGAAGGTATCGAGGCTCGTGTGCCATATAAGGGTACGCTGAGCGAGACTGTTTATCAGCTTGTCGGGGGACTTCGCAGCGGCATGGGTTATGTAGGCGCTCCCGACATTGACCATCTCCATGATGCAAAATTCGTGAAGATCACTTCTGCAGCCGTAATCGAAAACCACCCCCACGACGTGACCATCACCAAAGAAGCCCCCAACT
>CAZCZX010000300.1:0-2872 GCA_964503095.1 uncultured Sangeribacter sp. | reverse complement strand
TCTTTCCTGTATTTGTGATAGGCAATTTGTGGATACAAGGGTGGTTTCATTCCGTAACTCGGCATGATCCCACCCTTTGATATGCATCCTCAGCTCACAGACTATCTATTCCGCAATAGCAAGCGAAGCGCAGCTCAGCCCCTCTCCGCGAGCGCTAGCCCGTGTCGAGTAGGTCTCTGGCATCTGTCAGCTATACTCTGGCATTTATTAAGAAAAAAATCCGCGTAAATCCGCCGCCATCGGCGAAAATAGCCAGCGAAGCGCAGCAATCCGCGTTGTGCAAAAATTCCATCTCCATCCAAAACAATTAAAAATTAGAATAATTATAAATTCAAAATTCTAAATTTAAAATTAATGTCCAATTCAAAAGAAATAGAATCCAAACTCGGTTTTGACTCGATCCGTGCCGAAGTAGCCTCCCTATGCTCTTCACGCATGGGTAAGGACGCAGTCGAAGCCATGTCCTTTTCCTCCGACTTCAACACAATCCAAACTCTCCTTCGCCAGACTAATGAGATGCTTTCCCTCATCAAGTCCGGCTCCGACCTCCCCGGCTCACAGGTCTACGACGTTATCCCATATCTCAACGAGATAAAAGCAGCCGGTTCTTTCATGGCTGCCGACCGTCTCAATGCCCTCGGCAAAATGCTGGCTTCTATTTCTGAAGTGAGAAACTTTTTTTCCCGCTCTGATGAAGATGGAGTCACACCCTTATATCCGGAACTGAAAAAAGAATTCGAAGGACTCGTCTCTTTCCCCTCTATCGAACGCGAGATAGAACGTTGCGTCAATAAGTTTGGCGAAATCAAAGATAATGCCTCCCCGGAATTATCTGAAATCCGCCGAAGCATCTCTGCTGCAAATGGCTCCATTGCAAGGGCTATGCGCCGTGTGCTCGACCGTGCAGCAGCTGAAGGAATTGTAGATAAAGATGTTGCTCCCTCAATGCGCGACGGACGTATGGTGCTTCCGGTTTCTGCAGCAATGAAACGTCGTGTCAATGGTATTGTGCACGATGAATCAGCCACCGGCAAAACCGTTTTCATCGAACCCGCTGAGGTAGTTGAGGCAGGCAATCGTCTACGCGAACTCCAGATGGAAGAACGCCGCGAGATTATTCGTATCCTAATCTCTATTGCAAACATCATTCGTCCTGACATCGATCTGATTGAGGCTGGTTGCCTATCTATCGGTTATCTTGACTTCATCAAGGCTAAGGCTCAGTTTGCCAATAAAGTCAATGCCTCCCTCCCTCATATTGAAAAGCGCCCTGAAATCGACTGGTTTAACGCTTATCATCCTGCCCTATTCCTGACTCTTCAACAGCAGGGTAGGAGTGTGGTGCCTCTCCATCTCCATCTCGATTCAAAGCATCGTTTCCTCATTATCTCTGGTCCTAATGCCGGCGGAAAGTCTGTGGCTCTCAAGACTGTAGGTATAGTCCAATACATGATGCAATGCGGACTCCTCCCAACTCTCTATGATAATTCCCATATGGGCATATTCGAGAATATACTCGTGGATATTGGTGATGAGCAGTCGATGGAAAATGATCTCTCCACTTATTCATCCCATCTGCGAAATATGAAGGAGTTCCTTCGCAATTCAGGACCCGCCACTCTCGTCCTTGCTGACGAAATGGGCTCTGGCACCGAACCTCAGATTGGAGGTGCGCTTGCCCAGGCAATCCTCTTCCGTCTTGGCGAGTCAGGCTGTTTTGGTATTGTCACTACCCACTATCAAAACCTAAAGACTTTCGCTGAAGAGACCGATGGTTTCATCAATGGTGCTATGCTTTACGATCGCCAACACCTTCGCCCTACATTCCAACTTTCCGTTGGCAATCCCGGAAGTTCCTTCGCGATTGAAATTGCAAGAAATATCGGTCTTCCCCTCGAAGTTATAGAGATGGCTAAAGAGTTGGTGGGCTCTGATTATGTCAACTCCGACAAATATCTCCTTGATATTGCTCGCGACCGTAAATACTGGAGCAATAAGCGCCAGAGCATTAAGGAAAAGGAGCAGCACCTCGACAAACTTCTCGAAAAATACGAAGATACAGCATCAGACCTAAAGCAGAAGCGCGCTGAAATTCTGAAAGATGCCCGAGAAGAAGCTCAGGAGATTCTTAAGACAGCAAATGCTCGCCTCGAGAAGGCTATCCGCGACATCAAGAATGCCGAGGCAGAAAAAGAACGAACCAAACAAATTCGTCGGGAACTTGAAGACTATAAGGAAAGCCTCAAAGAGTCTGTTGATGATAAATCCGTACCCGAAGCCCTAAAACCACTTAAGCACAAGAGTAAAAAATCCCGAGAGGAATCCTCAAATAAAAATAAACCCATTGCTATTAAGCAGGAACTCACTGCTGGCGACTGGGTTAAGATGGATGGTTCAGGGTCTGCAGGCCAGATTATAAATATAAAAGGTAAAAAGGCTGAGGTGGCTTTTGGTCCTCTGCGTACCACCGTCGACATTTCAAGACTTTCAGCAGCCCAAAAACCAAAACAATCAGCATCCTCACAAACCTTGACTATCTCGAGCCAAACTTCTGAAGATAGCCGACGTCGCCAGTTAAACTTCAAAAATGAGATTGATGTGCGGGGCATGCGAGCCGACGAAGCCATCCAGGCCGTGACCTACTTCTTAGACGATGCCGTTCAATTCTCAGCTGGCAAAGTCCGTATACTTCACGGCACCGGCCACGGCATCCTAAAGACCCTAATCCGCGAGCAACTCCGCGTAAACCCCAACGTAACCTCCTACCATGACGAAGACGTTCGCTTCGGAGGAGCCGGCATCACAATAGTAAACCTCAACTAAAACATTACCAAGACAAAAAAAGTAGTAAGCGCACTCCGTGCGCGTCCCC
>CAZCZX010000299.1:0-2875 GCA_964503095.1 uncultured Sangeribacter sp. | reverse complement strand
ATAAACTTTTTTCGATGCCTCCTTTACCATAACGGTAGCAATCAGCCAGAGCCTCATATGCCCAAGGCTCATGCCATCTTGCATTCTCTATAAGATATGGCACAGAATCAAGCCAATTGGTATTGCAATGTGAGTTTTTCAGGCCATCGGGTACAGAAACTTCAAAAGACTCCCCAGTGTCAATATTCTCAACAGTCATTCTTTTATCCGCAAAGGAAGTTAAGGAAGTTATCGTTAAAACTATTATGGAAATAAAACTCTTTGTAATCATATCTCAAGATCTTTTATTATTCGTTTTTTCTTTTAACTACAGTTCAATACTCTCCTTATAAGTAATCTTGCTTTCTCATGTTGATTCTATATTAACTTCAAAAAATTACTTTAGGAATCCCACTTGATATTTTTGTTATTCCCGAACAGTGGAGACCTTTATACGAAATGAAAAACCTCTTCTTCATAATTACTAATTGGTTTGCTAATCTTACAGTTTGTTTACACTCTCAATAAATTATTCCAATTCTCAAAATCTATCATCAAATTAAAAATTTTCAAAAAAATATATATTATTAACCAAAAATCTAAAAAATATTTGTAATTTTACATTTTAGTAATCAAATAAAGCCAGTGCTCCCATTTTATGAGTAAGTAGACAAACCGATATAAAATGACCGACCAAGAGATAATACAAGGTTTGATTAACCGAGATAATCGCATTACGGATCAATTCTTCTTCATCAAGTGCCGACCGCTCTTGATGTCGGTCACGCGTATCGTTTTCAACTATCCCGTAGACTACGACGAGATAGTGTCGGAACTATATGACTATCTGATGGCAGATGACAGTGCTCGACTCCGTCAATTTCAGTTCCGTAGCAGTGTGTATCAATGGCTGAAAGTTGTTGCTATTAGGTTTTTCATCCAAAGACGAGACCAAATGATAGATGAGAATTCCAAAGAGAGTCAATATAATATGGAAGGTATTGATTCGGTTTATGAGCCTTCTGGTATGGTGGCTGCTAAACTTGACGTAACGAAAATGCTTTCTCTTATGGAAAACCAACGGTATGCAGAAGTGTTGCGCCATCTTATTCTTTATGATGAAGATCCGGCAAATTATGCTAATGAGATTGGGGTTACGGTTGATAATCTATATAATATTAAAAAACGGGCAATTACTGCGTTCTCGCAGCTTGCCATTAAATTCTATAACGATGGAAGGTGACAGGAGGAAAGAGGAATCAGTAGGAATCACGGATGAACTGATAGCTGCATTTCTTGACGGTAATGTCAGCGGAGAGGAGATGGAGGCTGTCGCAGGCGCGCTGGCTGATGATGCCGTATTGGCAGAGTTGTTGGCTCTTTCTCCTGTTATTGACAAGGAAGTTGAACAGGAGCAACAACGTATTCTTCCAATGAGTGCACTCGCAGCTGCGAATCCTGACAATCTTTGCTCGTTCGAGTGTGAGGCTTTCATCCTTCGTCACTTAGACATTAACATCGACCATTGGTCGTTGCTTGAAGAAGCAAAAGCCAACAACTGGGTTCGAGAAGAGGGGACACCTCTTCATCATGTAGGAAAACTGTTGGAACTTAAGGGTATGTATGTGGTTCGCAAATATGACTCCACAATCAATGAACTTGAAGATAATGTAGATTTAGGTAAACAGGTTATAGCAATAATTGATAAAAACATCATTGATGGCAAAGATGATAATGGACAGCCATTATTCCATGCTATATACGTAACATGGGTAGAAGATGAAAATGTGGAATATCTAAATCTTGATACCCTTAAAGATGTTCGCATCGACAGTGAAGTTTTTAGAAAGGCATGGAAAGCTTCCGGCAACTATATGGTCACAGCCACAATGACTGCAAATGGCTATAATCCTCAACCAATCAATGTTGAGGATATCGACCTTGATGCCGATCTTGAAGAATTGACTGAAGCAATTGCCGAGAATGCCCATGACATTTGGGCTCGCGCCCGCATGGACGAAGGTTGGACCTACGGTCCTGTCCGCAACGATGAACTCAAACAACACCCAGACCTCGTCCCCTATGCACAGCTCCCAGACACCGAAAAAGAATACGACCGCCTCATGGCAATGAATACCCTCCGCCTCGTCCATCGCCTCGGCTTTGATATTACCAACCGCAACAAAGATTAAAACAAAAGAACATGATTGAGGAATATTTAAAACTTTTAGCTGCACTTTCTCCAGCCATTATCCTTGCGATGATTATGATTCGCAAGGATAATATCCGTCCCGAACCAAACAAATGGCTTTGGGCTGCAGTTGGTCTCGGAGTGCTGATCGGACCAGTTCTAATTTTGTTGGCTTATCTGGGCTTGCCGGTTTTTGAAGAAGATTCTTTATGGACAGCATTCCTCTCAGCCTTTGTAACAGCTGCTATTCCTGAAGAAGGATTGAAATTTGTAGCATTGCTTATTCTTGCAAATTGCTGTAAGCACTTTGATGAATACTTCGATGGTATTGTGTATGCTGTATGTATTGGAATGGGCTTTGCCGGATTAGAAAATATTATTTATGTTTTTGGAAATGAAAATTGGTTTTTTGTTAGCATTACCAGGGCATTGATGTCTGTGCCAATGCATTACTTCTTCGCTATAATTATGGGAGCATTCTTTTCCCTTGGATGGTTTGACAAGCGAAACCGCAAAGTATATTTTGCATCCGCATTGCTCCTCCCAATACTTGTACACGGTGTCTACGACTTCCTCTGCCTCTCCGTCGGCGTAAGCGAAGGCTTCAGCCTCATATTCCTCTTGGCTTTCATCCTCGGCTTCCGCTGGATCCGCAAATACGTCAAATCCCTCACCTCCTCAATGCTTAAACTTGACGAATATGCC
>CAZCZX010000298.1:0-2878 GCA_964503095.1 uncultured Sangeribacter sp. | reverse complement strand
GGATAATTTACTTGATGACTTTCTCAATCTTGTCGCCATTGCGCATGATGTATACGCCTTTTGAAGGAGCTGCGATGCGGTGGCCGTTGAGATCGAAGTATTCTTTTGTGCTTTCAACTGAGTTTACATTGTTCACTCCAGAACCGGCTGGAAGTTTAACTGTGAAATTGTTTTCGGTAAACATTTCAGCGGAGAACCAGTCATAGCCAAGGAATTCCTTAAGCACTGGCACTCCAAGCCAAACCTGAGACGGTGTGAAAGTTATGACTCCATCCTTAAGGGAGCCGAAAGCCTCCGGCATTTCCTCAATGATCATTTCGTAAGGGAATCCTTCGTCGAAATATACGGAGGGTTCGCAACCGAGAGTGATCTCACCACTTTTGTCTTCCTTAACGATGAAGCCTGTAGGCATGTTGTAAATATAGCAAAGTTCCGGCGAGCTGCAGTCAATATAAGTATAGACTGGGAAGTCGTTGAGATATTCAAATATTGCAGAATATGGATGAGAAGGACCATACATGTTTACGAGACGATAAAGACCGGTAGAGGAGTTAGATTCCTGTATCTCTACTTCGTATTCAACCGGTCCGTCGTGTGAAATGCCGGCATTTTCGAGGTTCATAGTGAATACTTCTCTCAGGAAATCTTCCGACACAGTTGCCTTGCCGAGAGAGGTCCAGTTCCAAGATTCATTGGGCATGTTGTAGACTGTACAAGTGGCAGATGATAAGACGTTGTCATACTCATCATAAGCTACTGCTCCGAGAGTGTATACACCAGGTCCTTCCATTGGGGTTGCCATGATGTCGCCTGCCATCCAGTACATAATCATTAGGCTTTCATCCTTGTTAATGATTCTGTCGATGACAGTGTCGTAGTCGTATGTGTCGAAATTAATGGTATTGCCGTCCCCCTTCACAATAGCGTACTGTATGCTCCATACATCTTCAGATTTATCTTCCACTTTCAAGAGGCCCATGCCCATGTCGCCACCGATTACGCATGACTCTGGGATTTTGAATGCATCTTTTAAGTTGAGTTTGATTTTAACCTCTCCCATGAAGATGAGACCTTCGAATTCACCTTGTGATTCGTCGTAAATCATGAGGTTTAGATTCATGCTCATGGGATTGCTGTTATACTGATTGAGCAAACGGTATGATTCCATGTCATAGCACACTGCCCAGTCGCAGATGGCGAAAGGTCCGGGGTAGTATTCATCATATGCTCAGAGGGAGAAAGGGGGAAGCTGTTGGCTGTAGACAGTCACTTCGTCGCCATAGGCATCCACGTATAGAGGATATGGTGCGATGGTGGCGTCAGTGTTGCTGGGGAGGAGATCATCGAAGCGGTATTGCATGTGGGTGGGATCGTTTTCATCCGTGCGAATGAAAGTTGGGACATTGTCAGCTGTCCCGGTCCAGAAGAACTCTTCTTCAGGGAAAGAGACTGTGGATGTTCCGAGCTCTTCCCATTCGCCCCATTGGGTCTCAGGCGTTGGGGTGATTTTTTTCTGGGCTTCAAATTTGGAAAGATTTGAAGGATTGATGGTCTCCACTGTCTGAATTTTGGAGGAGACGAGGGCCTTAGGCGTAGGGAGCGCACCGAGCATCGAGCCGGCAACAGCTACAAAGGCTGCAGAAAGTAAAAGTTTTTTCATAAAAGGATGTTTTTTACATTAAGATTTAAAAATTACCTATAATATTTGCAAAATTATAAAATATAGGCGAACCTACAAAATTTTACCTCACTTCTTTTCTCAACCTTTGGGGCGGATGTTTGTTTTTATGTATAAGAATATCGCCGGGCAAGGAGAATTGATGCGGATAGCATGTAGAAATTTTTCAAGTTTAGATGCCGATATAATACTATTCCATTGCATTTCTTTTAAGTGCTTAGGTAGATATAATTCCTTTATACTACTTTCGGAGATGGCATATTGCCCAAGCACTTCTATGGTTTCAGGAAGTTCAAGGTTTATGAGTTGGACACAGCTTTCAAATGTCATTGCTGGTAGCTCTCTGATAGGAGATTCTATAATTGCTTCTGTGAGCTGATCACAATTAGAAAATACGCCACTTGACCAATTTATTATACTTTTGGGGACTTTTACTTTCTTGATTTGTGAGCCCAAAAAGGCATGATAGGCTATACTTGTAACCGTAATAATCGATCCATTAGAGTTTACGGTCTCTTTAAGAACTACTTCTTCAGGACAATTTCCTTCCTCTGCTCCAATAACTTCTGCATAATCTGAGTAAACCTTATAACGAATCCCATCGATTATTACCTCTTTTATTTCCAACGTCGGATTCTCATTTTCAACAATCTTCGCAAAAGTACTCCAATAGGGATGGTCAGCATATAGTTTCCCACATCCCGGCAAGACGTATAATGTAGTTTGACTGATGTTCCCAAATGGCATTTCTCCTACCTCCGGAGGTGTCATAGCTTAGCAAAAGACACTTGATAGAGTTACTGCATCAAAAATACCATTAAAGTTTGAGAAAGCATTACTGCCTATATACTCCACTCCTGAGGGTATTACTATAAATTCACGAGCATCCCCTAAAAAACTACCATTACCGATTGCCTTAGTAGTCTCCGGAAGAGTGACTTTTTTAAGATTAGGAAGTCGAGACAGACAATAATCAGGTAGCTTTCCATCAATAGGCTCATATAGCGATAAGTCAATATTTGAAATAAAAGGCATATTATTTGCTATCCAGGATAAGTCGTTTCCGTTTCCAGATAATGTAAAGTCAGTAATGTGAGTACAGTCCTTGCTTTCTATGAATACATTTAAAATATTCGATTATATTTAGAGCCCATCTCATAAATTTGAGAGCCCCTGGGGTCGCTGGGTTGGAGCGATTTT
>CAZCZX010000297.1:0-3002 GCA_964503095.1 uncultured Sangeribacter sp. | reverse complement strand
ATCAAAGACCAAATGGCTTTTGCACTCGGTATGGTTAGCAAATACAAGAAAATCAACGTAACCCACCTAATATAATTTCCAACTTCTCTTCCCCCAATAAGCCCGGTACCCCAAAAAAGTAAGGAACGTAAGCAATCATGCTCCGCATGTGTCGCTGCGCCTCCACAGATATCTTGCAAAATTCTGAAGTTATCTCTCAGACTCCGGATTCTCGGAAGGATAATGTATATTGATGGCGTTTTCGAAGATATCGATTCCAAAGAATCCTTTGGTGTATACTAAATCGAATTCTGTATCAGTAGGCATAGTATGGATATAGCCATCGACTGCCGTTATTTTTCTGTGCTCTTCCGGAAGTTCCAAGATATTGACATAATGTACCCGATTCCCATGGTATCTTTCATATGTCTCATAGTCCCACCTGTCGGCTGTCACGATTGCTTTAGTCGTAATTTGTTGTGGCTCACGAAACCAGTAATTGATGGCATAAAACCAAGCGGTGCCCATAGCTGTGAGGCCGTACCCCAGGGTACCGCTTATAATACATATTAATAAATAAATACAAAAAGTACCTGGCTCTTTGAATGAGTCGCGAGCCCATATAGCGATTAAGACCAGGGGAATCAGAGCAAATATCATCCCTCCGGTAATCAATACCCATTTAGGAGTAAGATATAGAGTCCTATATCCAGGTGCTCCTTGTGCAAAAGCTGATGCAAAATAAATTGCAACTATTATGAAGGTGATAAGCCAATCTGGGATTCTTTTATACCATGGTACATTATAAAATGGATTTTGGTTAAGAAATGCATTGGCATTCTTATAGGTTTGTGCAGCACTATTATAGAAAAATTTAGGCCTGTATATAATGTTCAATATTTTGGGGAGAAGAGTGCGGTCTGAGCAATAATATTTTATATATTTATAACTGTCAATGAACCGACCATTCTTAAATTGGCATTTATGGCCATCTCTTTTGGCCCTTTCTATTATATCTAACGCCTCATCGTATCTCATGTTTCGTACAAGAGCCATCAGAAGGAGGAGTCTGTCGGGGTCGTTTTGCATCTTCGATTCATCAGGATAGAAATTTATTGCGATGGGATTGTCGAGAAGAAATTTGTCGATTTCATCCATAGCCCTGCTGATGATAGAGTCTACCTTTGAAGATATATCCGTGAAAGATTTGCAATTACTAGGAGTAGGTAATGAGTATGTGGTCAATATCTGCCCAGAGATTGAATAGACTCCTCTCCCTCGGAGACTCTTGGAACGATTCGTATTTTTGGGGGTATGCCATATCTCCCACCAAAGGTCATCGACATACATTGGTTTTACTGTGAGTTCTGCTTTTGTAGAGAAGAAGTATATACAAAAGAAATAGCCCCCCTTCTCCATATAGTTGATGAAAGCACTTTGATGAAAACCGTATTTATGGCTCGCATCTCTTCTTGAAGCGACCATAGCTCTATGATATTCCTTGGCAGTCATATAGAATTATTGTTGATATAAATATGTACTTAAGAGCAATATAAAAAGAATAAAGCGCTGTGCCTCACATCAAAAATATTGATACTTCTACTAAACAAGAGCCCCAAAAGTAACCTAAAATTCAAGCTTATCCTCGAAATATCTTTTCAAAGACGTCGGTCACTTTGTTGACTTCGATGATGTTGATGTTGAATTTATCGTGGATTCCTTTCAAATTGCCCGATGGGATGAAGATAGTCTCAAATCCGAGTTTTGCAGCTTCTGACACTCTCTGATCGATTCTGGTGACAGTCCTTATTTCACCCGATAGTCCCACCTCTCCGGCAAAAGCACAGTGGCGAGGGATGGCAACATCAAAGTTTGAAGACATCACTGCGGCTACCACTGCAAGATCAAGAGCCGGATCTGTCACTTTAAGACCTCCTGCAATATTTAGGAACACGTCTTTCTGTCCCAATTTAAAACGAGCACGCTTTTCAAGTACAGCAAGCAACATATTAAGGCGACGTTGGTCAAATCCGGTTACACTTCTCTGAGGAGTACCGTATGCAGCCGATGAGACAAGGGCCTGCACTTCTACAAGAAAAGGTCGGGCCCCATCTATGGTAACTCCGATAGCCATACCGCTCATCTCATCCTCCCGATTATCGCTAAGGAGCATTTCTGATGGATTTTTAACCTCCCGAAGCCCTTTTGCCACCATCTCATATATTCCTATTTCATTGGTAGACCCAAATCTATTCTTTATAGCCCGCAGTATCCTATAAAGATACTGGCGGTCTCCTTCAAACTGAATTACGGTGTCTACAATATGCTCAAGCACCTTGGGACCTGCAATGGCTCCATCTTTATTGATATGCCCCACAAGAATCACCGGAACTCCAGACTCCTTAGCATAGCGAAGAAGAGCCGCAGCACACTCACGCACTTGACTAACGCTGCCGGCTGCAGACTCTATGTCGGAAGAAGCTATGGTCTGAATCGAGTCTACTACCACAAGCTGCGGCTTGACATTCTCAATCTGAGTGAAAATCTTGTCAAGCTGCGTTTCAGTAAGAATAAAGGTATTATCAGAGACTTTTCCAAGCCTATCAGCACGCAATTTCAGTTGAGATGCTGATTCCTCACCACTGACGTAAAGAATACGACGATTACGTATGGAAAGAATGTTTTGGAGTAGGAGAGTAGACTTTCCTATGCCAGGTTCTCCACCAAGCAGAGTAAGACTTCCTGCCACTAATCCCCCTCCAAGCACTCGATTGAGTTCTTCCGAAGGCATATGTATGCGTGGTTCATCAAGAGGCTGGATTTCAGAAAGTTTTATCGGGCGAGCACCTTCCGTAGCAAGCAGTCCTTTATTGCGCGAGGATTGCTTTGTCGATACTTTTTCTTCTACAAAAGTATTCCACTCGCCGCAAGCAGGACATCGACCCATCCATTTAGGCGACTCATGTCCACAAGAATTACAGAAATATACAGATTTTATATTTGTCTTAGCCATATCTTAGTCA
>CAZCZX010000296.1:0-3007 GCA_964503095.1 uncultured Sangeribacter sp. | reverse complement strand
TTTCTGGATGACGTCCCTATGGATTGTTCCATTGTTACATATCAGAAACTACTTTCTGCGTATCGATTTGGTGGAGGACGCCTTGAATTGTTAAATGGATACTCGCGTAAAGGTTTCATTCAACGCTGTGCCGATACTGGGAGAAATGATATTCTAAGCCTTATTTATGATCTATGGGGGATTTGTATAGAAGACCTCCATCTCAACAATCATGGCTATTTGGAATATCGCAATCCGACACTAAAAATTGATACGGCCAGAATATCAAACATATCCAGGGAGATTATTTCTTTCGATGTCAACCAAAACAAAGCTCAAATAGATTCTTTGATTTCAATGGGTTCTGAACAGGATTTGACACCTCGCATCATGCGTTTGTTAAGTCAATATCTTGATCAATCACGGTACTTTGATTTAGTAGAGGCTTGTGGAAGATATGAGAGCAATGTTTCAGATGATCGTGGTGGCACACTTCACAATTTTTGGGCGTTGGGTTTGTCAAATATTGGTAAGAGAGAAGATGCTCTCACACACTTTGACCAGGCACTTTCACATCCCATAGATAAGAATGCTCGCTCAACAATACGATTAAACAAAGGTTGCACCTTAGGCGAAATGGGACGGACTGAAGAGGCTGTAAATATATTTATGTCTGAACGCGATGAGCAAATAACCCCGTTTGATAAATTTGTATGGAACGATAATCTGGGATACATATTCAGTTTCTCAAATCCTAATGCCGCACTCTATTACTATGAGACGGCTGAAAATTATTTAGAATCCGGATACTTATATTTAGATCGGAAAGTCCGCCATTTTTGCCGGAAGGCTCGTGTACTCGAACATAATAAGTTTCTCCAAAGGTCGGCTATAGAAAAAGCTTTAGAATATTCCCGTCGATATGGTTGTTCTGATGTTGCAAAGGGTATGGCAAATACCGAACTGGCAGTTTTTATGGCTTCTGTGTTTGACACGACGGAGGCAGATAGGCTTTTCCGAGAAGCCCAACAATATTATGAGCGACTTCCTATATCAGATTTAAGACGTATATACCATGACCGTCAATATGTTGCTAATCTTAGTAAACTTAATTGCCAAGAGACGGGATTGGAGATTATTTCACAGCAACTTGAAGTTCTCAAAGAAAACTATGGTAAAGAACACAGTGAATATTACAAAACTTTTCTTCTTTTGATTCAACTCCTTTGTGAACATCAAACTCCTAACATCAATGTCGATGAACTGAACACAGAGTTAAGTAATATTGGGAAAGTGTTGATCGACGGCAATCAGTCATTTGATTACATCAAAGCTAAAATAGCTTTCTTAGTATATTGTGGCAAATGGCAAGAAGCATTGCGGATTATAGATGATTCGCTGAAACTGCCCTTTAATCCAATGCAATGTCTTAGCTTATTGCAGATATGCGAACACCTTTCACGAAAGTATCTCTCCCAACCGGATTATATCACTGAATTAGTTAAAATTATGCCCTCTGTGAAAACAAATATGATTGAGGGATTATTAACTCTTTCAAGTGATGAGGAAAGTGCTATTCATCGACCACTTTCAATTTTGATTGATGGCGCAATAGATAACGGAGCTTTCAAATCAGCCTTAGATCTGTCACTATTCCGTAAAGGTCTTCTATTTACCAAAAAGAAAACTATTGAAAAACAGCTTTCGACAAAAAAGGAATACAAGAGATTGCAAGACCAACGCAATAGATTAAATGCCGCGATTGCGTATAATGACTCGACTCATATTCCGGAGTTATCGACTACTGTTTTCCAGTTGGAGCGGGAACTTGCTAATAAATTATCTCGCTATAAAAAGATCCATTCCAATTTTGACAAAACCATCCAACAGGTAACTGAGAAGCTATCCTCAAATGATTTAGCAATTGAGTTTGTCAAGTATTCGGCAGAAGATAGTAATAAGTATGGCGCATTTCTAATAGATGTAAACGGAGTGAACAAGTTTATCTCAATTGGGTGTGAAAATGATATTCTCACAAGACCGTTAATGGTTTGGGATTCTATCGCACATATCTTGCCTGATTATGAGAATGTTTACTTTTGTCCTGATGGTGTGATAAATAGTATTGGAATAGAATATCTTACAGTTGGAGGAAACACTCCGATAAATCAATTAACGAATATTCATAGGGTGTTTCATTTGTCAGAAATAAACCGAAAACCTTTTGACTTGGGCAATCAAGTTTTTGTAATAGGAGTTTCTGACCATAATTCACCGATAGATAGTGACGTGCCTGTCAATCGAGGAAATTGGACTGATCTTCCAAATGTAGAGTATGAAATCCAGTTAGTTACGAATGCCCTTAAAGGTTACAAGGTAACCGTTCTCTTTAATAACGAAGCAACTGAACCGGTGCTGACTTCTTTGCCAGTAGAGAAGATCTCCACATTACACCTCTCCACTCATGGCTTTTATAGAGATAACCAAGAATTAAATGAGTCTGCAAAAGACCCATCAAGTGATGACTATCAAGTTGCACGTCGATTCTTATCCGCAGGACTCACTGAAGTAAGCGGATTGGTGCTGAGAGCCGGAAATATCTCGTGGCAAAGTCCGAATATTCTTGATGAATATGATGACCTATGGATATCAGAAGAGATAGAATTAATGACCTTCCCCAGATTGAATCTTACTGTGCTTTCTGCTTGTGATACAGGATTGGGGGAGATTGATAGTGAGGGAGTGTGGGGATTGCAGCGTGCTTTCCGAATTGCCGGCACTAAATCGCTGATTTGCTCTCTGACTAAAGTGGATGACTATTGGACGGCTCAGTTTATGGATGCTTTCTATGAGCAGGCTGCGAAAGGAAACAGTATCTATGATTCTTTCTATGCGGCTCAAAGATGGCTTTACAAAGAATTGCCTGATAATCCGGAGATATGGTCGTCGTTTATTTTAATCGAATAATAATCATGCATAAACTTTTGATAAATATAGTCATTCTTCTATCTGTCGCAATTTCTGGATC
>CAZCZX010000295.1:0-3062 GCA_964503095.1 uncultured Sangeribacter sp. | reverse complement strand
TTTTTTCATAAATATACTGTTTATCATTTTATAAATCATTCCAAAAACAAATCTTCTTTGCTATCAGACTCCGATTATCATGCAAAGATACAAATTTTATTTGAATCATCAAAATATTTCTATTGCGGATATATCAAAACTTTTTTAGTGTGGTTTTTTATTTTGAAAATTTATTTATGGCACTTATGTATTTTTTTATTAATTTTGCATTGCAATATAATCAATAATATCATGAAAAGATTTTCAAAAATTTGCATCGCTCTATATTCAATATTAGGTGCATCAGTTTTCTCCAACATTAATGCAGGGACTCCTGTCGAAATGTTGGCATTCTCTATGCCGGATGGAAATGGAGGATTAAAGTTTGCTTCAAGAGCAAGCAAAGATAAGGATTGGCGCACCATCGGAAACTTCCATTCTTTCCTTGGTTCTGACTATGGAGCATGGGGCAGCGGAAAGAAAATACATAATGTGTGCATCAGTCAGGATTCAGAGGGCACTTATTGGCTGCTATTCAATCCTGATAAAAATAGTGAGGTAGTGGCTTTCACTTCCAGTACTGATCTTGAACATTGGACTCCCCAAGAATATCGTCGTAGCGATTCTGACTTCATGAAAGAACTCCCCTCTTCCGTCAACTTCACAACTATGACAGACGCGTCAGTACAAGGAAATGATGTGAAGGGAACCGTAATCTCTGTAGATTCAGATTTAATTAGTCGGCTCGAAGGCTTCGTGCATTTTCAATCGATCAAAAATGCTAAAAATGATGAGCGCGCTGACCAAGATCCTTGGCGCTTCAAAGATCTTAAACCTCTAACTGCGACTGTCACACTCGACAAAAACGGAGCAAAACCAATCAGTGATGAATTCATCGGAATTTTCTTCGAAGATATCAACTACGGAGCAGATGGCGGACTTTATGCTGAACTCGTTCAAAACCGAGACTTTGAATACTCTGAAAATGATCGGAAGGAGTGGTCGCCATCTTCATATTGGGAATTTTCTGATATGTCTTTCAAAATTGAAACGGCTGATCCTATTCATCCCAACAACAGCCATTACGCTTTATGCCAAACTTCCAACAAATCAGGAACCCTTATTAACAAAGGATTTGATGGCATCGTTGTCAAGAAAGGAGAAAAATATCTTTTTAATATATTTGCCCGTTCGGCAGCAAAGACGAGTCTTAAAGTATGTCTCACAGACAAAAACGGAAAGATTCTTGCCCAAGAAAAAGTTAATGTTCCTGCTGGTAAAGAATGGTCAAAGCTCAGCGCTACATTGACATCAAAAAATGACTGCAGTGATGCTATGCTCAAAATTGAAGTCCCGGTTAAGAGCACTGTAAGTCTCGACATGATTTCACTTTTCCCAGAAAAAACCTTTAAAGGACGTAGGAATGGTCTTAGAGAAGATTTGGCGCAGACTCTTGCCGATTTGCAACCTAAGTTTATGCGTTTCCCTGGAGGATGCGTAAGCCATGGTAATGGTATTGATAATATCTACGATTGGAAAGGCTCAATCGGTCCACTTGAAGCGAGAAAGCCGCTTCGTAATCTCTGGGGTTACCACCAGAGCCGTGGACTTGGATTCTATGAATATTTCCTATTCTGCGAAGACCTGGGGATGCAGCCTCTTCCAGTGTTGGCTGCAGGTGTGCCATGCCAAAACTCATCACGCCATTCACGCTATAGCCACGACGAACTGACATCCAACGGTCAGCAATGTGGCATTCCATTGGAAGATATGCCTGCATACATACAGGATATTCTTGACCTTGTGGAGTATGCCAACGGGCCCGCAGATTCCCAGTGGGGCAAATTGCGTGCTGAAGCAGGTCATCCTGAACCATTCAATATGAAATATCTTGGTATTGGTAATGAAGATCTTATCAGCGAGACATTCAAAACTCGCTTTAAGATGATTCGTGATGCGGTCAATGCTAAATATCCAGAGATAACAGTCGTAGGCACTGTCGGACCATTCTTCGAGGGTTCTGATTATGACGAGGGTTGGCGCTTTGCCCGAAAAGAAAATGTAGAGATTGTTGATGAGCACTATTATGTGGCTCCGGGTTGGTATGTCAACAACCGTAATTTCTATGATAACTACGATCGTAAAGGTCCGAAAGTATATCTTGGTGAATATGCTTCACATTATCCCGGACGCGAGTCAAATCTGGAGTGTGCCCTTTCTATTGCTCTGTATCTGACAGATGTGGAGAGAAATGCAGATGTAGTGACGATGACTTCCTACGCCCCTCTCCTTTCTAAGAAAGGAAGAACTCAATGGCGCCCAGATCTTATCTATTTCGACAATGAAAGTATATCTTTGTCTCCTGATTATTTCGTTCAGAAGATGTATGGCACTAATTCTGGAACCACATACATTCCTTCTTCAATAAAACTTCAGGAAAAGTGCTGTGGCAAGCGCGATAAATTGCCAAAGGATATTACAAATGATGACGTCACAAATAGATTTGGAGTCTCTACAGTAATTGACGAAAATACTGGAGATACCATTGTTCGCATAGCCAATATGCTTCCTGTAGAAATAGAAGTGAATCTTGATGGGTATCCTTCAGGAAAGGCTGCAGTGTCTGTTTTATCAGGTAGCCCAAGAGACACAAAAGTAGATCCCGTCATTTCGGAATATGAAATTAGTGGATCAGTCAATGTTCCTCCTTATTCCTTTACCATAGTCCGCATATTATCAACTAAATAGGGTGTTCAGTTTCGTGTTCCGTTTTTCAGTCAAAGTATCAGGTCGGAGACCTGATGATTATGCCGAAACCCCAGACTTCAGTCTGGGGAAGCCCAAACCAAAGCACAGTAGCCTCGGAGAGGCGCTTTATGATAGAGATTTTTCTATATAATCAAGAACATCAAACTAAACACTCTATCAACTAAATAATATTATACCAACCATGAAAAAGCTACATCTCTTTCTCATGCTTGCCCTCATTATCTTCTGCGGGGCTGCATGCAAATCGTCTAAAACAGACGACACTGAGAAATCAGAAGGAAAGACTCTCGTAGTCTATTATTCACAGACTGGTG
>CAZCZX010000294.1:0-3129 GCA_964503095.1 uncultured Sangeribacter sp. | reverse complement strand
GTAACTTTGCATTCGGATAGGCGAGGGTCTATTCCGACATCTTGGCAAATAAGAAGCAGCTTGCTCTTTTGTAAGTCGAGAACGTAGAAAAATAAGACACTGCGCAAGGATAGCATAGCGGTTTTCACGCATAATGCGAGGGCTGTGTATTTAGGTTTCTTGCCGGGCAAGCGCGCTTAGCGAAGACTTTCGACCTGGAATGCCGCAGCTTCTCCATTATAATAATCCGCTCTATTGGACTGACGGGCACAAATGAAAATCAAATTATGAAACAAATAATTTCAGATACTCGACTGATTGCGAGATGTGGACTGTATTGTGGAGCATGTCGTAAATACCTGCAGGAAAAATGTCCCGGATGCAGACTAAATGATAAAGCATCGTGGTGTGGAATACGAAAATGTACCCAAGAAAAAGGGATTAGTTCTTGTGCCGATTGCGGGATGGAGGTGACTGATTGCAAAACTTATTCCAATTTCATGGCTAAACTTTTTGCATTCATCTTCAAATCAGACCGCCCGGCATGTATCCGTTTCATAAAAGAGCATGGGGAACAGGCTTATGCTGACGAAATGGCAAAACGCAAATGTCAAACCATCAAACGAAAATAGAGTATCCTTATCGCGATTCTTCCCCCATAATTATGCCATACATATCGATTGAGAGCGGAAAATTGACCGCTGAGCAGAAGAAAGAACTGATTGAACGGCTTACAGCGACAGCATCCGAGATAACCCATATCCCGGAACAGTTCTTTACTGTAACTATCAAGGAACTCCCCGATGAGAATTTCGGCATTGGCGGAAAATCCATTGATGAAATCAAACGTACTTATAAACCATGAAAAATATTCTTGGCATAAGTAGTCGTAATGAATTTCGGCAATGGCTCGCCGAGCATGGCGCCACCGAAAAGGAGTGCTGGTTAGTAGTAAAAAGGGGGAAGACTCCGCCCGCAGATTCCCTGTGGTATCTCGATGCGGTGGAAGAGGCACTATGCTTCGGCTGGATTGATTCTACACTGAAGAATGTTGATGGCGTCTCACTTCAGCGATTCGGTCCCCGGTCAAAATCCGGAAGATGGACAGAATTGAATAAAGAGCGTTGTCGCCGGCTTGAGAAACTTGGAATGATGACCGATAAGGGGCGAAAGATATGCCCTGACCTTGATGCAGAATTTGTGATTGAGCCGGAAATCGTTGATGCATTTAGCATTAATCCGACCGCATGGCAAAATTTCAAGTCTTTTCCAAATCTATATCAGCGTGTAAGGATTGACAATATCCAACGAGTTAAAGCAAGTCCTGAACTATTTCGCAATCGCCTTGATAAATTGATTGAAGCGAGCGCAAATGGAGAAATGATTGGCGACTGGCATGATTACGGTCGCTTGCTTGATTATTAACGACCTTCTATAAATTGCTGTGACTGAAATGGAGGAACTTATGGAAACCATCTGTCAATATGTTCCGGCTATTCAGCACGGGAACATTGAGGAATTAAGCAAAGCATCCGAAAGAATTTTATCCCCAATGATTTCCTCCCCGCCATATAATGCACTTATAATCAGCACTAATCAGAGTAATATTTATAGTCATTCACCATCATTCAACCCCATGCCACAGCCTCGCAACCCCAAACTTTAACAGACATTAACTATAAATGTGAGGTAAAAATGTGGTGACCTCAGCAAAAATCTCACTGGGTCACCTTTGCACATGGATAGTTGATATAACAATTTTCTATTTCACCATCCAGCAGTTAATAATACGATTACTGTGGCTGCTGCGTAAACCATTAGAGCAACGCCCCATGCCCAGCCTATTTTCTTACAAAAAATTCCCCAGTCACTATTTCGAATAAAATCCCTCGGAGATAGTGAGAAGTCTTCTGATACAGCATAAGCGATTAAAAATGCAACAATTGAAAGAATGCCAATTAGTCCAAATATCCAAGACAACGACCAAAAGAACACATCAAACACAATGAGAACACCTACGCTCAAAAGTAGAAGTAATGAAGTTACACAGCCCATAGATTATTCTTTAGGGAAAATATCATCCAAAAAATAGCAGAATACCAAAAATGCAATTATTCCTAAGATTCCCAATAAAAAAGTAATTTTAGCATCTCTTTCACTTTTCTTTTTATCCAGAATAAATTGCTGTAATTGTTGCTCAGCTTTAGCGGTCACATTTGAGTCCGGATGAGTAATCTGTAGAACCGAAATATTATCCTCGCAAGTGCGCAGTATAGATTTTATCTGAGCGGCATAATCGTTTTTGGACATACACTTAGAAAACAACCTGTTTAGCATTAGAACTTTAGCCAAGGCCTCATCTTCTGTATCAGAGGGCTTGATCGCCTGCTTTTCAATTTCATCTTCTAAGGCATCTATACGCTGTTCTAGCTCTCGTTCATGTATTTCTTGACGTTTCTGCTCTTCGACTTGACGTTTCTGCTCTTCGAGTTCCTTTTGATGGCTTTGCTCTCGATACCGATTTATGCTATCGACTACTGCAGCAAACTTTTCTACACGAACTTGCCGGCGATCAGCACGAGCCTCCTCCTTTTCCGCCATCTTTTTGTATTTACGGAACGCTTTTGAACTTTCTATAGGTTCATTTCGACCTATCTCAATCAATTGTGCAAGGCCGTTTGCTTCTTCACCGCTAATTCCGCGAAGAGTAACCTCGGTTCTCAGAATCTTTACAATCAGAGCATCTCCTGAGGCTACAACGTGTTTAACTGATGTATAGTCTATAGTCTGTACGACGCCCCTTTTATACCCGGGTGCACATATATCAAAAGTCTTGTTATGCAGAATGATAAAACAGGGCTTGCCGTCATAACTCGCGCCCGCATATTTGATGTCAAGGTCAATCATTGATTAATTTTTTAGTGATCGTGTTGAAATAGCAGTCAGCTTGCTCGTTTATAGTAAATGGCTTGTCATCAGACCAATTGAAAAAGTCTTTGATTTTACCTTGTGCCTGTCCGGAAAAATGAGGAAGTGCCAGAACCGGAATGTCGGATTGTACCAAACATTTTGACACATCGTCGGCAAGTAGACCAAAGGCTACAATCAAACTCGGATTCACAAGATCCATTTCTGCTTTTAGCATTTCTC
>CAZCZX010000293.1:0-3133 GCA_964503095.1 uncultured Sangeribacter sp. | reverse complement strand
CCAGCGACCCCAGGGGCTCCCCAATTTATGAGACGGGCTCTAAGTATTTGCTTCAAAAAAAGGTAAAAAAACTTTGCCATATCGGATTTTATGATTAGCTTTGCAGAAACGATAGGAATAACTTATTTTTATATACCATGGAAACTAATGAGTTGATAAAGTTTGTCTCCGATGGATTTGATCGCGCCAAAGGGGGAGCAGCAGTAGAAGTTTATGGCGAAGTTACGCCTTATTATGATGGGCATGCGCTCCACATTAAGAGCCATTATCCTTATGGCTGGATCATCTATTATGCGTTGCATCAGAGTCCGACATCTGCCATACGTGAACGAAAACAGATGCTTGCCCGGTATCTGAGTCTTCAGTTGGTGCGTCCTCATAAGCTTCATTCCATGATATTGACAGAGGCATCCCGACTGTATAGGGATGCAGCGGACGCAGCAGATAATATAAGGGTCAAGGAAGGTCTTAATCACGTCACTGATGCCACAAGGTTTTCTATCGTTAAATTCTCCAAGTTGTGGGATCTCAATAATCTCCGACCGGGTGATTGGCGGCGTAAAGAGCATGAGGGGAAAGAATTGCCTTCCACCGTCGAAAAGTTGATTACAAGTTATGTCGATGAGCTGTATGCTGCACGCATTCCGGCGTCTCCAGAGTTTATGGCAATAATTGAGAGGGCTTTGCAAGAATACCCGGGATCTTCGAATCTTTATGCCCAATGTGCACAGCTTTATGAACTTGTTGGAGACAATTCGGCTGCAATTGAAATGCTGCGCAATGCAATTTTAGCATCTTCATCGAAGTTCTACCTCTGGAGCCGGTTGGCTGGATTTATTACTGGAAATGATGAATTGCGGTTGAAGGTAAGTCTGCTCTACAAGGCTCTTTGTTGTCCCGGGCAAGAAGATTTCAAGGGGAAGATTCATTTGAATCTTGCAGCCGTATTAGCTGAAGGAGGTGCATTCCCACAAGCAAAATGGGAATTGAGATACGTGCAAGATCTATATGAGGGGAAAGGATGGAATCTGCCAAGGCTCTATCGGGAGGCAAAGAAGAAGATTCCTTCGGGAACTCAAGCGGCCGACCCGTCGGCAATTTATAAGAAGGTGGAGCATCTGGCAGATGATTTTATCTATGAGTCGCTTCCAGCCATACCAGTCAAAAAGACCTATCATAAGCCAGCATCCGAGACTACAGACCGATATGGTAACCATCGTCCAGGAAGGACAGCATGGAGAGTCACTGATGTGAATGGCACCAACTACTGGCTCACTCCTTCATATTTTAATATTCAAGAAAACCTGCCGACCGATACTCAATTGAATATAAAGGTATTCAATGGGAAAGTGGTCAAAGCATTCTTATGATTTCATATCACTTTGCTTTTGCGAGTTTGAAAGTAACAGGATAGGTGTATCGTGTGTTTGTCGGCTTGCCATTGGCATATCCGGGTGTCCAGCGTGGCAGGCTTTTTATGACGCGAAGAGCCTCGTTATTGAGCACATCGTTGATTCCTCTCACTACTTTCGGAAATGTGACAGCACCATTTTTGTCAATGATGAACTCCACGATGACCCGACCCTCGATTTTGGCTTTTGCCGCATCTACAGGATATTGTATATGCTCTTGAATCCACTTGTCGAGCCCTTGTGCGCCCCCATTGAAAATTGGGGCCACAGGGATCCCCTTCATATCATATATTTGTAGAGGGTATCGCTTTTCCTCTGGTATCTGTTTGATAGCAGCCGAAACGTCTGTCTGAGGCTTGTTTTGGGGAAGTTTGAAATTTACGATGCCAAAATCATGAGAGTTAACGGGATTCCCTTTATACATTGCCGGTGTCCAGCGTGGCATTGATTTGAAGAGTCTAATTGCTTCGTTTTTCAAGAGTTCATTTGCATTTTTACTTCTGTCTTCTATTGAGATATCCGTGATAGTGCCATCTGCACATACTGTAAAGTTTAAGGAGACTGATCCCTCTATGCCTTTGGCTAATGCTTCTTTAGGGTAACGCATGTTTTTATCGAGCCATTCCCAGTATTTATTACGTACATCTTCATCTCCAGGGAATTGGGCGCGACTGTCGCACATAAATGGCTTGAGGATTTTTTTTTCTTCCGGCATATCAGAATTCAGTATCGAATCCGCTACTGTATTGAAATAACGTTGTGATTCCTTTCTTTTATCCAATGCTTCAAGCATATCATCGTCCAATTTGGGGAGTTCTTTCATTCCGTGAGCCTCACACCATGCCTTAACTCGTTTGATTTCCTCAAGGGTCTCATCGTTGATGTCTGGGAGAATACCGGTAAATACCGGGTATTTTGAAGGAAACTGGAAATCATGCCATCTTAATTCCATATCCCTCTTCTCTAACTCAACAAATGTATCAGATGGATTGTCGCCAAAACGTATGTTGTCAAGAACTGTACGAATAATTTTATCCTTATCTTTTTCCGACGCATGATTATACATTACCCTTAGGAGGATACTGGGATGGTTCTTTTTCCTTAGGTAGATGCCCAATCCTTGGGTATAAGTATCCATGAAATGTTTGCGCAGAGGAAATAGGTAGGTGGCCACAGTATCTGCATTAGCATATTGCGACATATCCTCTTCAGCAATTATATTGACGAATGGTCTCACATCAAGGTGCATATCTTCATTAATCATTCGAAGATCAGCTTCTATTTTCGAACTTCCATGTACTCCTGATAGGTAGATAGGTTCAGGTCTGCTCGGAATATCTATCTTTATTTGAGGGTAGCAGATAGCGACCTGGCAACTGTCGTCTTCTACAATCGCCGCTATATCGATAGGCATGCAGTGGAAATTTAAGTTTTCATCGCCATTGCCTATTGACTCCTTCACGTATGATAGTCCTCTTATGCTGACAGGCGAATAGTTTTCAGGCAAAGTAATGAAGACATCATGCTGCTTGAGAAAGTCAACATAATCATTATATGTCTTATTAGGGTTCTTATGGTCCATAGGATTAGTGATTACTGCTTTAGATGCAAACGAGGCAAAAAGAAGTATAACCGAGAGTATTATAGTTTTTTTCATAATTCAGTATTCTTTAAATAATTAGTTATTAGCCATTAGTCTTAAATCTTAAGATTGCGGCTTG
>CAZCZX010000292.1:1626-3163 GCA_964503095.1 uncultured Sangeribacter sp. | reverse complement strand
TGAAGGAGTCTTTGAAGCCGAGGAAGTAGAGGACTCCGTCGATGCCTATGGTGGAAATGGCTTGGGGAGCATTGGCTTTAACTTTGGGTTTGGCATGGAATGCTATTCCGAGGCCGGCAGTCGTAAGCATTGGAAGGTCGTTTGCTCCGTCGCCAACAGCAATTGTCTGAGCAATGTCTACGTTTTCCACTTGAGCTATCAATCTGAGCAATTCTGCTTTGCGTCGACCATCAACGATATCACCCACATATCTGCCAGTGAGTCGGCCGTCAACAATTTCCAATTCGTTGGCATAGACATAGTCAAAGCCGAAACGTTGTTTAAGATAATTGCCGAAATAAGTAAATCCACCAGATAAAATCGCTGTCTTATAGCCTGCTCTTTTCAGAACCTGCATCATTCGGTCAACCCCTTCGGTGATAGGAAGATTTTTTGCGATATCCTCCATTACACTCTCATCAAGTCCCTTAAGCAACTCCACTCTACGCTTAAAACTCTCGCAGAAATCAATCTCACCTCGCATTGCACTCTCGGTGATGGCTCTAACCTCAGCACCAACACCGGCACGCTCTGCCAGTTCATCGATCACCTCAGTGCGTATGAGGGTAGAATCCATATCAAAGCAAATAAGACGACGGCAGCGGCGATATAGAGTGTCTTGCTGAAGGGAAATGTCGAATCCTTCTTCTTGTGATAGACGCATGAACGACGCCTGCATTGACTCAAAATCATTAGGAGTTCCTCGCACTGAAAATTCCACACACGATTTGGATAGAGGCTGTTCTGTCTCTGCGAGAGGCATGCGGCCCGTTAGACGCTGGATTCCATCAATGTTCATACCTTGCTTAAAGACCTCGCGAGATACTTCTGAAATCTGGCGAGCTGTGAGACGGCGCCCCAAGAGGGTTATGATCCAACGGTTTTTGCCCTGACGCCCGACCCATTCTTCATATTCTTTGATTGAAATTGGGGAAAAGCGGATGGAGACATTAAGTTCTGTAGCTTTAAACAGGAGTTCCTTCATAATATTCCCTGACACTTCTGCATCAGTCTTGATTAGAAAACCAAGGGAGAGTGTATGGTGAATGTCTGCCTGTCCGATGTCGAGGATTGCCGCATCGTAGCGTGCAAGGATTTCAGTCAGAGCACATGTGACGCCGGGATGATCGGCACCGGAAATATTTATGAGTATTAGCTCTGTCAATGCAGGAGCAGTGGTAGAATGTTGAGTCATAATACTTGCAAAATTAATCAAAATTTCCTTAATCTACAAGAAAAAAATATAGATGGCAATATTAGAGCCCTTCTCATTTTTTTGAGAAGGGCTCATAGTGGATGGTTTTTTCATTGAAATTATATCTAATCACAGGTTAAGGGAGGCAATCACCTCTTCGGAGAGTCCTGTGCAAGATGATATCAAATTGACTGGCATTCCTGACTTTAGCAAATTTCTAGCTATAGCATATTTTTCTTCTGCTCGCCCTTCTGCTCGCCCTTCTGCTCGCCCTTCTGCTCGCCCTTCTGCTCGCCCTTCTGC
>CAZCZX010000292.1:0-1526 GCA_964503095.1 uncultured Sangeribacter sp. | reverse complement strand
CTTCTGCTCGCCCTTCTGCTCGCCCTTCTGCTCGCCCTTCTGCTCGCCCTTCTGCTCGTCCTTCTGCTCGTCCTTCCTCCAGTCCTATCGCTCTTCCTTCTGCCAAGCCTTCATCTCTTGCTGTATCAAAGGCATCGTTTTGCACCATGATATTGTCCAAATGACGGAAATAAGCATCGCGTTCAGCCTTTGTCATGGAGAGTACCCTGAGCTTTTCACGCACTCGCTGTAGTCCAGGAGCCTGGGTATCTTCTCTTATGTCACCCGTCTTAAGATAGGTCATCCATTCCTCCAGCGGTGTGTCCGGAATTTTGTCATAGGCATTTACTCGAATGATAAAATATTCCGGAAATACCTCCTTGGGAAGATGCTGCACTATCACCCCATCTTCCTTTGTGCGGATTATGAGGCTATTGCCAGTATGCAGTCCTTTGAATGTTGTCTCCCCTCGATAGATATAGTCGTCACCCTCTCCAAACTCACAATAGAGAAGGCTTATGGAATAGACTTTCTTTACTTCGTCATATTTCTTACCCAGACTAATATGCTCTGTTATTGCCTTGCATGTCCCGTAGAGGATACGCTTGAAGTAGTAGAACTGACGCGTTAGTTGTATCTCTATTATGATTATCTGACCTTTGCTATTGACCGCCTTGATGTCTACTCGGTTGAATTTGTCTGATTCGTTTTCTTGGTTTGATTCGCTTTCAAGGATTTCCTTAATCTTGATGTCTTGCCCAAGCAAGACTGAAACCAGACCTTCCAGAATCTCGAAGTTTGACTTGTCACGCAACATGTGCTTCATCGCCCAATCGAAGCGGATGAACTCATTCGGACTATCCTTGGTCTTGAAATTATCTAATTGATTTTCCATCTCAAATATTTTTTTACAAAGATAGCATTTATTTGCAGAAAAATCAAATTTCTAAAGATATTTTTGGTCTATCACTATCATATGAAGTAAACAAGGAGATGGATGATAAAATATATTTAAAATTCAAAAAACCTCAAGATGACTTATAAAAAAGAGGAATTTTATGGTAAATAACGTTCTTTTTCTTTGGCGGAAGTTACCTATCTGGGTGGGAGACCCAAGGGATATAATTGGGGCGGGAGGATAGGAGACTTGGTTATTGGGGAGTTAGGGTCATTACTATGCCGCCTCGGGGTTGGAGATGGAAGGTGGTAGGGAGAGTGGTAGTTGTTGTGATCTTCCAGTTAGATTCTCCAATTGAGGAGACAAAATCTTCTAACACCCTAATATTCAGATTCTTATTATTCAGATTTAGGCGTGAGTAATCGATGTCGGTTAAATCTACTGGAGAGTCCGTGCCGTTGATTGCGGAAATCCACCAACTGTCACCTTTTTTTCTTGCCATCATGACATATTCACCCGGATAGCCACCAAGCAACACTGTTTTATCCCAGGCAGTCGGGAGACTTGAAAGATAGTCTTTTACTTCCTGCGGTTGAGCCAAGAAACTTTCGGGACGGTCTGCGAGATGCTGTATTCCTGACTCGAACAA
>CAZCZX010000291.1:0-3174 GCA_964503095.1 uncultured Sangeribacter sp. | reverse complement strand
GCGATGACCAAATCTACACCATCGATGGCCTCAAACTCATGGCCGAGCCTCAAAGGGGTCTCTACATCCGTAATGGCAAAAAGATCAAAAAATAGGCACTCCGACTCACGCGCGCACGCCGTCGTCGACGACGACTTTTTATCTGATACTGTTTTTGATTTTGATTCTGATACTGATTCTATATCATAGGGCGCATCTGCTTGCATAGACTTGCATGCATTTGCATTAATTGTATGCTCGGGATCTGCTTCCTCTGCATATTTAGGAGCCGTACATTCTTTTCTCCGGCTAATATTTGCGGCATTACGTCTACTTTCGCATACATCAGTACGATAGTTTCTCATACGGTCTATCTCATTGCGTAAGAATGCAAAAGCGATTGACTCCGTAAGTTCCAGTTCCCTGCAAAGTTCTCCGGAAGTTGCATATTCCACGATTGCTTCCATTACGTTCCAGCGTTGTTCAACAGGAAGAGCCTTTAGCGGCTCCATCCATGAGCCAATGAATAGAAAAGTTTTTGCTTTCATCATTTGATCTGTGTGATAATTTACAATTTAACTCAGTTTTTCATCCAGATGCAATCTTTGCATCATTAAGATGCAGCAAAATTAGGAAGCGGATCGACCTCCCACCCCTTATCCCACAAAATACGGTTCTTCTTCAATTTAGTTGAAAAATTCAGAATGTTGCTCGAAGTGGGATGATTAGGCACAGATCTTTAAGTCAGCCCGGAACTGGCAGATTTTCACAGAATTCTTAATATTGGCTACGCAGTGTTTGGCTATGCGCTGATCTTTCAGCACAGATATTGGAAGAAGGAGCTCAGAATAGAGGGTTTCAACTAAATAGAAGAAGAACCGATTCGAAATTCCATGGCGGGGGAATTATGGCTTACTTGATTTGGTTTGTGGCTAACCTTTAGGGTGATGTCTCCTGTGCTGGATTTGCTGTTTTCGACTCTGCGGGACGCGCACGGAGTGCGCTTACTACCTATTTTGACTTGGGGGTGGATTCGGTTTTCAAAATTGAAGATGGGCCATTATTATGTGGGGTTTTTATTTTGAATTTTGTGGAGAGTGTCAATCTGATATGATATAGAAAATATTTTATATAGAAAAATTTTTCTATATAAAATATTTTCTATATCTTTGTGCCATTAAATACTGTTATACTATATGGCCATATCAAATAAAGTAGGACCCCCCGTAACTGGTGAAGACTTCTATGGAAGATCTAAAGAACTTGCTCATGCTCACGAGTTCCTTAATACTAACCATTCCTTGGTTCTCTCTGCTCCAAGACGAATAGGCAAATCATCATTTTCTAAAAAACTTGTAGAGGATAAAGAGGCCGCTGGATGGACTTGTGTCTACATCGACTTAGAGGGGATACAATCGCAGGATGAATTTCTCAATACTCTCATAAGCAAATTTGAAAGGTCGAAAATCTGGAGTCAAGCAGCCGAAGTGGCAGGTGAATTTATCAACCGCCTCTTCCATGGTGTAAAAGGGATAGGTCCTGTCAAATTTGACTTCTCTCAGTCCGAGATTTCACAAAATCTATTTACCTCTTTATCAGATGCCATCGATCACACAAAGGATACTCTTATTGTCATCGACGAGTTCCCTCTATTCCTTAATATAATTGATAAAGAAGATCCATCCCACAAAAACGCCGCATTCCTCCTTAACTGGTTCAGAAGCCTGAGACAAGTCTCTGGAACTAAAATCAGATGGATATTCTGTGGCTCCGTCGGACTCCACAACTTCACAAGTATGAGAAATCTCTCCATGACCATCAACGATATGGTCTCTTTTGATTTTGATGCTTTATCTCCAGATGAAGCAGACGGATTGATTCTCGCTTTGGCGGATTCATTGGGCATACCTATTAAAGGAGATGTAGTCCAATATATTCTTGAGAAGATTGAATGGTACATACCATATTTCATCCAACTGCTTTTCACTACAATAAAGAATTATCCATATGCGAAGAATGGTATTACTAAAGAGATGGTTGACTCTGCCTTTGACTATTTGGCGCACACTGATGATCTAAGTTCTTGGTATGAACGCCTCGCAGAATATAACGGTTTCAAAGAGGGTGCGGAATTGCTTCTTAATGCCCTATGCATAGCTGACAATGGATTATCAAGGGAGGAGTTGCTCGATATGTTTGCACAGTTTATAAATGAGCCGGTAGCTAATGCCAACACAAAGTTCAGCCTGATTCTCAATATGATTGAACATGATGGTTATATCATGCGAGTCTCGGGAGGCACAAGGAGATTTCACTCTCCGTTGTTGAAAAAATGGTGGTATTCTAAATTTGTTGAATAATGGGATATACCGTCCAACCGAACACAATTTCCACATTCATCGCAAACTCGGCTCCTTTCAATGCTATCAGCGGTGAAATTGAAGGCAACATTGGGTCTTCCATCCCTCAACCTGTATTAATTATTGGCCAGGAAGGGTCTGGGAAGACAACACTATTCAAACGTCTTGTAACAAAATACCCATCCTTGCATTTTGTTTGGATTGACGGTCGGTTTATATTCAAATCCAGCGATATTATTGAACAAGTGTCTGAAGATTCTATCCTTCTCATAGATAACCTCGATTATTTTTTTAATCGTTGTACTTATGAGGAGCAGTTTCGGCTACGTAGGTTCCTCTACAATGAAGGGGCTCCCATGATGATCGCCAGTGTAAGCAAATTAATACCTGCCCTGACGGAATATAAGGCTCCATTCTTTGAGGGTATGAAGAAAATTCACTTGCCTCCAATTACGGTTGAAGACTTAAACAAAATATTTGGCGATGATTCTATTGAAAGAGCCAGAGCTATGTTTAATTTTGTTCCACCTACAATAAATTCGGTGAAAATTATATACAATATCATTGAAGCAGGTGCTAATCCAAAGGACGACTTGGTTTTTCTTCTATCATATTATTCCCACATATACAGAGACATATACAAGAATTTGCCTACGAACTCACAACATATTCTTAATATTCTAAGCAATTCTGAAATAGATATGACTGTCCCCGATATAAGACAAGCCAGTGGACTGTCATCCGGTATTTTGACTCCTTATCTAAAAAGTCTAAAAGAAAAGGGCTTAATCATAAAAGATTGTTCTGTAAAACGTTGCACAAAATATTATATAAG
>CAZCZX010000290.1:0-3178 GCA_964503095.1 uncultured Sangeribacter sp. | reverse complement strand
TTGCGGAGAGCATCCACCACCTTTCGGGCATCTTTCTTCCTGACATCAAAGAGAGTGTATTCAGGCATAAGGTCGATACGACCTATCTCCGGCTTCGAGCCTACTACGGAGCGATTGACAAGCTCCATAAGATTTCCGGGGAAGAAACCTTGCGCCTTGCCAATATTTACCATCAGACGCTCATAGCCATCTTCAGCCGTACGGCGGTCCTTATCGCCTCTTGGCTTCCTCTCCCCTCTCTCCTTGCGGTCGCCATCTCTTCGGCTACCACGCTCCTTCTTGTCGTCGGCATTGAGGTCAATGTCGGGCATATCGCGATAGTAGTTGAGCAGACGGTTGAACTCAAGAGAAAGGACACGCTTGAGGAGGTCTTCTTCAGAAAGCCACTCCAGTTTCTTGCGTACTCCGGGAAGGAATTTCTGAATCTGAGCATCGTCCACTTCCACTCGCTCAATGCGGTCGGCAAGGTTATAGATCTGCTTTTCGATGATATGATCAGGGGTAGGCACCTTCTTATACTCAAAGGTCTTCCCTATTCTCTTTTCTATCTCACGAAGTTTGCCACGCTCTCTTGAGTGGATGATGGCAACGGAGACACCGGTCTTGTTTGCACGACCGGTACGACCGGAACGGTGGGTATAGACAGCGACATCATCGGGCAGTCCATAGTTGATCACATGGGTAAGGTCATCTACGTCAAGTCCGCGGGCAGCCACATCCGTAGCCACAAGGAGTTGGGTGACATGGTCGCGGAATTTCTTCATTGCCAGATCGCGCTGAGCCTGAGAGAGGTCGCCATGCAGACAGTCGGCATTGTAGCCGTCGGCTATAAGTTTGTCGGCAATCTCCTGTGTCTCACGCTTTGTTCGGCAGAAGATGATGCCATATATATCGGGATTATTGTCAGCAACACGTTTAAGGGCAAGATACTTATCGTGGGCTTTCACCATGTAGTAGACATGCTTCACATTCTTAGAGCCCTCATTCTTGTTGCCTGCCACAAATTCTACAGGGTCTTTCATGAAATTGCGGGCAATAGCTGCAATTTCCTTTGGCATTGTAGCGGAGAACATTAGCATCTTCCGATCTTCCGGCACATGACTCAATATCTCGTTGATGTCATCGATAAAGCCCATGTTGAGCATCTCGTCGGCTTCGTCAAGAATGACAGTGTTGACATCCTGAAGTTTCACTACGCCGCGCTTGATAAGGTCGATCAATCGTCCCGGGGTTGCCACAATCACTTGTGCGCCCTTGCGGATTGCCTTTATCTGAGACTCGATGCTGCTGCCTCCATAGACAGGTATAATCTTTACGGCATCAAGATATTTGGCAAAGTCGGCGAGGTCTCCGGCTATTTGGAGGCAAAGTTCACGTGTAGGGGCTATCACCAATGCCTGGGTAGCATCAGAATCGGGATTGATTCTTTGCAAGAGTGGCAATCCGAATGCGGCGGTTTTGCCAGTACCGGTCTGAGCGAGACCTACCACATCTCCTTCTTGGGAGATGAGGTGAGGGATCACCATTTCTTGTATTGGCATCGGGTGCTCAAAGCCTAATTCGCCGATGGCCTTCAATAGCTGTGGGGCTACGCCCAAGTCTTCAAATGTCTTAATATCTTGCTGCTCTTCCATAATATCTGATTTAATAAATGGGGACGCTTTTGAATGGTCCCCATTTATTATAACGTAAAATATGATATAATGGTTGATGATTATTTGACTGTTACCTTTTCGGACTTCGATCCTGAGCGCAGAATGTAGAGGCCTTTGCCCAGAGATGGGACATCGGCTTTATCAATTCCTGCCTTTACGAGGCGTCCATCAAGTCCGTATACATCCACTGTTGTGGACTCTGCTGTGATGCCGGATACGCCTGTCTCCTTATTTTCCTCTACAAAGACTTCGTATTCTTCCAGAGTCATCAAGAGGAAGTCGGGAGTGTTGTATTGCGAAGCATCTGTCAGTTGGAGATATGCTTGATTGCGTGGGATGAAGTCGTAGTCACCCTCAACAAATGCAAGTTTTCCATCCTTTACGCCAAGCACTCTCATAGAGGCACGGTCGTAAGGAGTGCGATTATAGTGAGAACGGGAATCATTGTCGAAATATACACCCTTCAGAAGATTTCCGGTGACAGCATTTCCGGATCCACCTATATTCAATTTATTAGCTGCAGGAGTTGTGCCGGAGCATTCTACAATGACCGGAGTGCCGGCAGGAACAACACCGTTTACTTCCTCATATACTACAACGCCGCGATCGTCGATGTTGGTGATGGTATAAAATTTCATCCCTTCTGACTTTGCAGAGAAGGGGAAACTTGCATAGTATGGTTGATAATGCTTGCTACCAACTGTGACTGTTGGAAGGACTCCGAAATACTCATCAGTATCTCCTTCAAGAGGAAGGATAAGCCACTTGCGGCAATCACCCTTAGCATCAACCGAAGCAAGACCATCATCATCTGAAGGGTTAGACCAAGTATCGCCAAGATATTTCGCCACGCCACTTAAAGATCCCCAGATGAGATAAGTCTGATTTCCATTATATGGTTTACTTTCAGCTAAATAATTAACGTACATCTCCAAAAAGCCGTAAACGCTTGTACCTTGACCAGCGATATCAATTTGATTTTTAGATGAAGGAGCTTTCTGAATATAGAATACAGAAGCTGGATCGTGTAGCACACGTTGAGGGTCTGTAAAAAGTTGGAGAGCCCTTACATCAGCAGTAGAAGCATTATAATCAACAGATCCTTTGTTGTCTAAAAGATAGGCATACCTCTGGGTGTAGGCGTTGCGCACGCGATAATAGCCATTGGCATTAAAGTCAGCAAAAGCAAGCTGCGCCGACATAGCAATCATTGCAAAGAGTAAAAGTTTCTTCATATTCATCATTTTATACCTGTAAAAAAGCATCCGCCGTGCACTCAGACACGACGGATGTGCTCTATTTAAACGTTGCTAAACGTCGTTATATTGTATTCCTATGGAATATTAACAATATTACTCGCAAACGCAGATTGCAACGCGGTTGTCGACTGGATCAGCGTATGGCTGCTCTTCAGCCTCACCCATGCTCTTCACGATGATGCGGTCTGCAGCGATGTTGTATTTGCTCTTAAGAGTGTTAGCAACAACTTCAGCACGCTGCTTGCTCAGGCGAAGGTTGATAGC
>CAZCZX010000289.1:0-3188 GCA_964503095.1 uncultured Sangeribacter sp. | reverse complement strand
GATTTCCTTATTTCAAACGACGGTGGCCAGCTTATGTTCTCATTCTGCTACCCATCCGGATTCCCGATCGATTTTCATGGAGTTCTGACCAAACTAAATGTTCCTCATGCTCATTTTGAGGACGAAAACGCTGACGGTAATCTTGCGGCTCTTCTGAAAGATGGGCTTTTTTCTATTCATCATGAATGCAAAAATTGACATCAATAAATTCAAGACCCTTGTCATTGCTCTGGCTCTCCTTGCCTTTTCGTCCGGAGGCTGGATATTGTTCGTTTCCTCCGAAATCAGGAGGCAGAAGGAGCTGACCCGGGAAATCAATCTCCAGACTATCGAGATCCTGAAGCAGATGTACAGAACCGACTCCGTCCTCAATGAGATTTGCACAATTCGCGAATAATTGGTATCTTTGTAAAATCTAATCAAAAGTAATTTCGTATGGAAAAGAATCCGGATATCCAATTCATCCTCGATAACCAGGATGTCCTCAAAGCCGCATATCCAAGGAAATGCGTGTTAGTGATAAAGCAACAGGTAGTCAGAGTTTTCAATGATACCATTGATGCTCTTCTATATAGGGATGACGTCCTTCATAATGTCGAATACGCTTTCGCTGATTTTTCTGGAGCGGAAGATAATATAATGTGGAATGATGGAAAATAATATTCTGGTGTTCGAGGCTTCCGCTCCTCTGAGTGGATTGGATCCGATTTCAAAAGTTCTTGTTTCTAAAACGAAACGCGGAGAGAATGGATGGGAGTGGATAGAAGTAACTGCCAAATGGGACACAGGGGCTACCATGTGTGCCATCACGCGCAATCTCTGCAATCGTCTTGGCCTGAAGGCAGAAAAAACTGTACCCGTGCGCTGTTTTTCTAACCCAGAAGGAAGGGAAACCCCTTACAGCGCAGTGCTTTTGAAGATAGTTAAAGGCCCTTATGCAATCTTGGCAGTAGCAAATGTAATGGACACTCCTCCGGTGGACTGCGACATGATAATAGGGATGAATGTCATTGCTTCAGGTAAGTTTTCACTAACTGTCAACGGCTCAGACTTAGAAATTCGTCTTGAAGTCTCCCCCGATTTTGAACGTCTGAAAAAACTTAAGCATTACGAATAAAAATTTTCCATAACCCTCTTGCCCAATCCAAAATTATTTGCGAGCCACATGATCATTACGTCCTCAAGTCGACACGGCTGGAGGACTCTTTGTTTGCGAATTTCCAAAATTATATGTAATTTTGCGGTGTATTTTTATATATATTTATATCAAAATTTGAGTTTTTTAGTAAAATATTTGTTACCTTTGCACTTTAAAGTGTCGCTATACTGACATCTACACCAATAAATTCTTAATTCAAAATAAACTTTACCCATGATAATCCCAATACCGTCAATCGATATAGAATCGAGAATCGGCAAGGCCTTGAACATATTGTTTTATGTGATACATCAAACAGAGGCCGTCGATTACTCAGAAGATGTCATATGGGATTTCTCCAGATGCAGCTTCCTTCACCCTTTCCTAATCGGTGGACTCTGCGTCTACCGACTAAAATCAGACCGGACAATACAACTCCAAGGCTTGACGGGATATACCGAAAGATATCTTTCCCTTATCCACTTCGATGAATCTCTTGAACTTCCGGACGCAAATGCAGCTTCAGCTCTTATGACTGAGTATGGGCCCAAGTCATATATCCCCATATGCAGGTTCAGGACAGATGATGATGAAACCATCGACTCCATCACGGCAGCCCTCCAGAAGATAATCCAAAGGCAAGCACAGCTGCCAGTTCAGTATACTTCCGCCCTGTCCTACCTGCTCAGTGAACTAACGGCCAATATCCACGACCACTCAAGAAGTTTCTACGGATACATGTTCTCGCAATATCTGGCAAGGGAAGGATGCATCAACATCTGCATCATCGATAATGGAATTTCAATAGCCGGGAGCTTCCAGCGAAGCGATAAATATGATGACAGGATGCTTGGCAACGAGGGTGAGATATTGAATATGGCTCTGTCTCATTGCTCCACGAAAAACCTACCCGATCAGGAGAACAGAGGCTTTGGACTTCCTACCACTAAGAAGATGCTGGCTGAGGGCATGAAGGGATCTTTTATGATTGTTTCCGGAAATGCTTTCCACAGGCACGACCAACATGGACAGCAGACAGCAGAACTTCAGCAGGGTCTCGGATGGGACGGCACGTTTGTTTTACTTAAGATCCCGGTATCTTTGCCGGATAACTTCAACTATTTAGATTACGCAGACAGATTATGAGAAAGATTATTGACATTAGCATTACCATTGGAACTGACATTCGCACCAGAAGCAGGATACGCCAGCTGACTGATCATATTGAAGCAGGACAGGATTATGACATTGATTTTTCCAATGTAGAATTCATCTCAAGGTCATTTGCGGATGAACTGGTCTCTTTCGTAGACAGTTCAGACGGCAGGATAAATTGCGTCAACATGCCCCAACATATTAGCGAGTTGCTGGACATCGTCCGCAGAAACCGAAATGTACACGTTTCTGCCCGCCCCATGGGTGACGTCATCAAACTTGAGACAGAAGAGCAGATGGAAGCATTTTTCAATGCTTTCTAATTGTTGTGAAAAAACATAATCACTTATATGAAAAAGTTTCTTAACTGTTTTATCATGGCAATCATTGCCATATCATTCGCATCTTGCGCACCGAAATTTTCGCAAAGAGCTTACTTTGTAGACTATCAATCCGCGGCTGATGGAAAGGTGTTTATTACTGAATCAAACTCAGTCAGCTTTGACTATACGCCGATTGGCTCAATACTGATTGAAGAAATTGCTGGACAATACAAGGAATCATTGTCTCTGACTGATAGACAATCGTACAAGAAGACAGATCCAATATACGGCGATCTAGACCAATCGGCCTCTAAAAAGTATTACAGGTATCCTAATGCCGAGTCAGCTCTTGACTATGCAGCCAATAGCGCTCTCAAGATGGGTGGCGATGGCATTATCAACCTTAAGATGGAGTCTTCAATATCTAACGATAAGAGACCAATGCTTACAATAACTGGAATGGTAATTAAAAGAAAGTAATTTTCTTCCTGATTAAATTTGCACAATCAAAAAAAAATTCCTAATTTTGCAGTGCTTATAACTCATAGTAGTAAGTCTACTCCGCCGGGCAT
>CAZCZX010000288.1:1727-3194 GCA_964503095.1 uncultured Sangeribacter sp. | reverse complement strand
GAGGGGTCAAAACCCTAAAAAGCCCAAAAATCCCACCATTATACCCCAGAAAAATACAAATATATACACAATAGATACAAATAGAGAAGCCTTTTCTCTATTTTTTTTATAATTTTACAACCTCAAAATTTAGATAACTCATGAAAAGATTAAAATCCCTATTATTTGGTTTTGCGCTAATGGCTTCAGCCATTAGTGTCGAAGCCCAAGACCCAAACTTCCACATATACCTCTGCCTCGGCCAGTCAAACATGGAAGGCAACGCCTCCATCGAGCCAATCGACCGCCAAAATGTCTCTGACCGCTTTCAAATGATGCCAGCAGTCGACTTTAACAATCCCCAACGCTCGAAAGGGGAGTGGTCTGTCGCTGTCCCCCCATTGGTTAGAGAATACACAGGGTTGACTCCGGTGGATTATTTCGGCAGAACAATGCTCGATAATCTTCCGCAGGATGTAAAAATCGGTGTCGTAGCCGTTGCAATCGGCGGCTGCAAGATAGAGCATCTCGATAAGGATTTTGATCCGGCAAAACTTGAAAGCGAAGCCGATTGGTTTAAGAATTTCATGAAGGCTTACGATAATGCCCCTTATGCTCGCCTCGTAGAATGTGCAAAAAAAGCACAGAAAGATGGAGTCATCAAAGGAATCTTGCTTCATCAAGGAGAGTCAAACACAGGCGACCCGCAGTGGTGGAACAAAGTTAGAAAAGTCTACGATGATCTCCTCGCTGACCTGAATCTTAAGCCAAATTCAATCCCACTCTTTGCCGGGGAAGTCGTCACTTCCGAAATGGGTGGTGTCTGTGGCTCAATGAATGCAATTATCAGCAATGTCCCGGAAGATTTTAAGATGGCGCATAGCGTTTCTGCGGCAGACCTTCCTCAGAAAGGTGATGGCCTCCATTTCACAGCCCATGCCTATCGAGTACTTGGCAGCCGTTATGCCACTGAAATGCTAAAGACTATGGGTGTGAAAAATCCGGTTCTCAATTACACTGAAGAATCATTGTTTGTCCCGACTCCGGTGCCTTCGGAAGGAGACTACATATTCGATCTGAAGAATTTTAATCCCGCCATATTTGCTGAAGGCAGTTTTGATCATTCTTCCGGAGTTTTCAACGGAGGAGAATGGGGATTCGGCGGTTGGGAATATCAAGAACCGATCGACTTATCCGGATACAAATATATAGTGGCAGAACTCAATGAGCCGGATGAGGATCATGTAATGTTCCGCGTTGCAGACACTCAAAAATATGAGGATATTCCTTATGCGTCAGCTTTCAACGGAGGCAGGCTTATAGTAGCAGAACTTGATGGCATGATGAAAAATCTCCCCACTGGAATCGTCCCATTGAATACTGCCAATGTATATCGAGTAGGATTCTGGTGCCATGGCAAAAATCCTGTCAGCATCAAGCAAGTCTTCGCCACAAACACCAACCCCTACAACTCCCTCCAAAAATAAC
>CAZCZX010000288.1:0-1627 GCA_964503095.1 uncultured Sangeribacter sp. | reverse complement strand
ATCAAGCAAGTCTTCGCCACAAACACCAACCCCTACAACTCCCTCCAAAAATAACCAAAGCCCCAAAAGCCCTTAGAGCCTCTAAGGCCCCAAAAGCCCCTAAAGCCCCTAAGGCCCTTAAAGCCCCCATTGGCCATATTGGCCCTATTAGGCTCATCTTTCCAATTAGCCTAATTATCCTCATTAGCAAAAAAAACTAACACCCAAAATAAAATAAAAAACTAACCCAAAATGGAACCCGTATCTGTCGGAAAAAACCTTGAATCAAAGGGATTTTACAAAGTCTCCATGCTGAAATGTATCGGATTCGGCTCAGGCGACCTCGCCCAGAACCTTATCTACCAGACCATCAGCATGTATCTACTCTTCTTTTACACAAATGTCTATGGTCTTGACCCTGCTGTAGCCGCTGTAATGTTTCTAATCGTCAGAATTATCGACGTTATTTGGGACCCCTTGGTGGGTACTTTCGTCGACAAGCATGACCCAAAGACCGGTAAATATCGTACCTATCTGATTTTCGGAGGTATACCATTGACCGGTTTCGCAATCCTTTGCTTCTGGAACGGCTTTTCAGGCTCTCTTCTCTATGCATATATCACCTATGTAGGACTCTCAATGTGTTACACACTCGTAAATGTCCCTTATGGAGCATTGAATGCCTCCCTGACTCGCGACACCGCTGAGATCACAAAACTGACCTCCGTCCGCATGTTCATGGCAAACGTAGGTGGCCTCGCTGTCGGCATGGGTATTCCAATCGTACTCAAAATGTTTGATCCCACTGAGAGAGAGGATATGTCGACCAACGACTCAGCATGGCTTGCCACTATGACCATCTATGGGCTTATAGGTCTTGCACTCCTTTTCTTCTGCTTTTTCCAGTGCAAGGAGAGAGTGGTGATGGATAAGTCAGAGACTGAAAATGTTAAAGTCTCCGATCTTTGGATGGAGTTTGTGCACAATCGTCCTCTTCGAGTGCTCGCATTCTTCTTTATCACCGCATTTGCCATGATGGCAATTGGCAACGCAGCGGGAGCATACTACATCAACTATAACATGCACGGCAACGCTGCCGACCTCTCCATATTCATGGGTCTCGGCTCAATCCCTGCGTTCATTTTCATGCCGATGATTCCTGCCATCAAGAAATTGGTAGGAAAGAGAGGTATGTTTAATATTTTCCTTGTGACTGCAATCGTTGGTATGACAATGCTCTATATAGTCTCTGTAGTGCCATTCCTCAAGCACATGTGGCTTGTATATATAGCGCAGTTCATAAAGTCTACAGGTGTCATTGTGGCTACAGGCTATATGTGGGCGCTTGTGCCTGAAGTAATCTCATACGGCGAATACACCCACGGACGTAGAATTTCGGGTATTGTAAATGCCCTGACAGGCATCTTCTACAAGGCCGGTATGGCTCTTGGAGGGGTAGTTCCGGGTCTCGTCCTTTCATTTGTAGGTTTTGATAGCGAAGCCCTCGAACAGACTGTGTTTGCTCAGCAAGGTATTCTTTGGTTAGTGGCCATTATTCCGGCAATCCTTTTGATCCTCGCAATGTTCATAATCTCACGCTATGAACTCGACGACAAGCGCATCGACGAAATCAACCGCGAAATAGAAG
>CAZCZX010000287.1:0-3210 GCA_964503095.1 uncultured Sangeribacter sp. | reverse complement strand
TGACGCATGCGGAGCATGCTTACTACTTTTTTTGACTCAGGAAAACACAGACTTGGTGCAGGCTGGAAAGCCTGCTTTCCATAGCGCGAAGCGATTTAGGTGAAGGTTAGGCCTGAGACTCCATTGAGACGCGATTGAAGATTATCGGCATTGTCGAGGCGTATTGATAGCGTCATATCGCATGAATTGTCGAAATTTTGCGATATAATGTCGGCTCCTGTGGATTTCACTACTTTCATCACATCGTTCATTGCCATATATGGGAACGTGAAGGAAAACTTCTGTTGTCGTACACATTCTTTAATTCCCGAATCTTCCAGGCATAGAGCAGCAGCTTCTTTATAAGCGGCAATCAGTCCGGGAGTGCCAAGTTTTATTCCTCCGAAATAGCGCACTACCCCAACTGCCACATCTGTAAGGTTAAGAGAGTTTATTTGTCCTAAAATGGGTTTGCCGGCAGTTCCAGATGGCTCTCCGTTGTCATTGGCTTGCCACTCCAATCTTTCGGGGCCCACTACATACGCCCAGCAAACGTGGCGGGCATCATGATACTCATTCTGGAGAGCCTTGAGCCGTGACTTTGCCTCCTCTGATGATGTGACATGATATGCAAAGGAGAGAAACCGGCTTTTTTTCTCAGTAAACTTGCCGGTTCCCTCCTTTTGTATTGTATAAAAAATATCTGCCATCGAATCAGCCAAACATATTGACAGCAGCCTGCCACATATTCGGATAAAGAAGCATTCCTGAAGCCACTTCTAAGGCAACATCTTCTCCACGTGCCTCTTTCACTATCTCCAATGCCCAAAGCAATGCGTTGGCCGGACCATTGCCAGTGACGTACTTGCCTGATACTACTACCTTTGCCGGCTCGTGGATACCACCTTCTACTTTGTTCTCAAACCCCGGATAGCAAGTAAACTTCTCACCCTTCAACACTCCGAGTTGACCAAGTACTTCACCGGGAGCTGCGCAAATGGCTGCCATACGCCCATGATCAGAAGCTGCCTGATTATTAATTAGACCTTGAAGAGGAGCAAAGTCATGAAGGTTGGTTGCTCCCGGAAGTCCGCCAGGGAAAATGAGCCATTCCGCATCGGTAAAAAGCGTGCTATCGTAGATCACATCAGCCACAACTGTCACACCGTGCGCACCTTTCACTTGCAGAGATGCGGTGATAGACACAGTCTTAACATCCATTCCAGCACGACGAAGAATGTCAATCACCGAAATAGCCTCGATCTCTTCAAATCCATCTGCCAAAAATACAAATGATTCTTTCATGATGTTTATGATTTTTAATATCATGACTCTTGATGCCATATTCAGCACCAAGAGCCATATTAATTGCGTTTATAGCAGAGACAAATGATAAAATTTATCATTCATCATTAATAATTTATCATTAGATTAGAATACTCCTTGTGCGTGCATAGCCTTGGCAACTTTGAGGAAGCCTGCTGTGTTGGCACCCTTCACATAGTTGACAAAACCATCTTCAGCCTTTCCGTATTTCACACACTGCTCGTGGATATCCTTCATGATTTCCTGAAGTTTCTGGTCAACTTCTTCAGCAGTCCATTTCATCTTCTGCGCATTCTGAGCCATTTCGAGACCGGAAACAGAAACACCACCTGCATTAGCAGCCTTACCCGGAGCATAAAGGATCTTAGCCTTAAGGAATTCTGCTACAGCCTCACGGGTAGAAGGCATGTTGGCACCTTCGCTGACAGCCAATACGCCACCATCCACGAGAGCCTTTGCTTCTTCGCCGTTGATTTCATTCTGAGTTGCAGAAGGCATTGCGATGTCATATTTCATGAGAGTCCAAGGACGTTTTCCGCTATAGTATGGAAGATTTTCGTTGGCTGCATATTCGCTGCAACGGCCACGGAAATAGATCTTGTGCTCGAAAAGACGTTCAAATTGCTCCTGAGTCATACCTTCGGGGAAGAGTACAGTGCCTTCGCTGTCGCTCATTGACATCACTTTTGCACCAAGTTTGAGGAGTTTTTCAGCGGTGTAAAGCGCAACGTTGCCTGAACCTGAGATAGCCACCTTCTTATCCTTGATGTCGATACCCTTAGTGGCAAGCATATTGAGAAGGAAGTATACATTGCCATATCCTGTAGCCTCTGGGCGCATCAGTGAGCCACCGAAGTCAAGACCTTTGCCTGTGAAAGTACCGGTGAATTCGCGTTGCATTTTCTTATACCAGCCAAACATATAGCCTACTTCACGGCCACCTACACCTATGTCGCCTGCCGGAACGTCGGTGTCAGCACCGATGTGGCGGGAAAGTTCCTGCATGAAAGCCTGGCAGAAGCGCATCACTTCCATGTCGCTCTTTCCGCGAGGGGAGAAGTCGCTTCCTCCCTTGGCACCACCCATTGCAAGAGTAGTCAAAGAGTTCTTGAAAGTCTGCTCGAAAGCAAGGAATTTCAGAATTGAGAGATTCACTGAAGAGTGGAAACGGATACCTCCTTTGTATGGGCCAATGGCATTGTTGTGCTGTACGCGATAGCCCATGTTGGTGCGAACCTTACCCTTGTCGTCGATCCAGGATACACGGAAAGTATAGATGCGATCTGGAATACAGAGACGCTCAATTAGGTTTACATCCTCAAATACGGGGTATTCGTTATAGACATCCTCGATAGATTCGATCACTTCTTCTACGGCCTGAAGGTATTCCGGCTCATTGGGGAATCTTCTCTGCAATTCAGAAAGAAATTCTTGTGCTTTCATCTTTTTACCAGTTAGTTGTTTGTTGATTTTATTTATGGAGATGCGACAGTGCGAATGCCCCATGTTTATAGTATTGAATTGCAAAGTTAGCAAAAATTTTTCACACTCGCAAACTAAATATCATTTTTCTTTAAAATTTACAAATTCTCGCGCATCAGCAACATTTATTTTGATTCGCAATCCTTTAGCGTAGGAACGAATCTCTGCCCCTTTGCGACTTTGCGTTAGATTTTAGGAGCGCGTGAAAGTTGAGTAAAATGATTGAGTGAAATTTGGAGATGAGGTGGAAATGTGTTATATTTGCAATCTAAAAAGAAAGATTATGGCAGAGCGAATTATCGAAGGACGCATTTATCCTATAGGAATTCAGTCTTTTCCCGAACTAAGAGAGGGTGGGTATACATACGTAGATAAGACATTTTTTGTCGCGAAACTTATTAAGGAAGGCAAATACGTTTTCCT
>CAZCZX010000286.1:0-3218 GCA_964503095.1 uncultured Sangeribacter sp. | reverse complement strand
ATAGAAAAAATAGAGATATGGAAGTTTATATCAAGAATCAAGACCGTTATGTGTCGGCCGAAGGGGGGACTTCTCCCCTATCATTGCTTACCAATGGGAGCGTAGAGCTACCATTCCAGCCAATATGCTGCCTTGTGAACAACAAGACAGAAGATTTGCACTTTCCTATCTATGCACCGAAGCAAGTGGAATACCTTTCCGAATTTTCGGAAATAGGAAAGCGTGTCTATGTGCGCGCGCTATGCTTCATGCTCTATAAAGCAGTGAGCGAAATGTTTCCTACTGGTCAGCTTCGTATTGAACACAGTATTTTCAAAGGATACTTCTGCCGCATATTCAGACAATGCGATGATAAAAGCATACCTCTTGAAGTTACACCTAAACAGATAGAGTCTCTTCAACGCAGGATGAAAGAACTATCCCTGGCTAATCTTCCTTTTGAGCGTCACGAACGTCTTACCACTGATATCTTGCCAAAACTACGTGAACAACATTTATTCAGCAAGGTACTACTGTTTGAAACCACCGGACAACTATATACCACCTATTATACACTTGATGGGCTCGCCGACAGTTATTACGGAGCCCTCCCCCCCTCCACAGGGTATGCTCCAGTATTTGCGTTGCATCCATATGCCGACGGCTTTATCCTTATGAGTCGCAATCCAAATAAACCTGATGAAGCCCTCACTCCGGAAAAACAGACAAAGATGTTTAAGGCTTTCACCGATTATACACATTTCAATGAAGTGATAAAGGTGCGTAACGTAGGACAACTGAACATGTCGGTACGCGAACGCAAGGTAAAAGATCTAATCAATGTTGCAGAAGCGATGCATGAGCGTCAGATCGGTCATATTGCTGATGAAATAGTAGCCCGAGGTGCTAAAATAGTATTGCTTGCAGGCCCATCATCATCAGGAAAGACTACCACTTGCAAGCGACTTGCCGTGCAGTTGATGACCTCGCTTGTGACCCCTAAAATGATTTCGCTTGATGATTATTTCGTAGACAGAGACAAAACTCCACTGGATGAAACGGGAGATTATGACTACGAGAGTCTTTACGCCCTCGACCTTGAAAGACTAAATTCGGATCTTTCGAGACTCTTGGCAGGAGAGACAGTCAATCTCCCCACCTATAGTTTTGAATTTGGGAAGCGAATAGAAAAGGAAAAACCATTGAAGATGGAGCCTACAGATGTACTTATTATAGAGGGTATCCATGGACTTAATCCGGAACTTATATCTTCAGTGGGGGGATCTTCTATATATAAGGTGTATGTATCTGCATTGACCACTCTTGCCATAGATGACCACAACTGGATATCTACAACCGACAACCGCCTGCTTCGCCGCATTGTGCGCGACTACAGATATCGACATACATCTGCTTTGGATACCATACACCGATGGCCCTCCGTGAGACGCGGAGAAGAGAAATGGATATTTCCTTTCCAAGAGAATGCAGATGCTACCTTCAACTCATCGCTCATCTTTGAACTTGGAGTGATGAAGGAATATGCAGAGCCAGTATTGAGGCAGGTGCCACACAATGTGAAACAATATGAGACGGCTTATAGGCTTCTCAAATTTTTGGAATATTTTGATCCCATTCCAGTAGACCAGATACCGCCTACATCCTTGCTACGCGAATTCTTGGGAGGGTCTTCTTTTCATTATTAAAAGAACTTTCGCTGGCTCAAATAGGGGCTCTAAGGGCTTTAACGCCTTTAGGGCCTTTAAGGGTGCTTGTACTTAATAGGTGTAGATAAGTTGTAGATAAGTGTTGAAAAGTGGTTGAAAACCCTTATTATTTTGTAGATAAATAGAAACTGCAAGTTGTAGATAAAGCGGTAGATTATGGGCCAAAGATAGTTATTGGCATATAATCTACCGCTTTTTCGCAATGTTTTATTCAAAAACTACCTCTTTTTCTACAATTAATATCAGAAAAATTATTAACTTTGCACTTATCTACAGAATGTAGACAAACTCGGCATAGTGATGAAAAATCAGCATGTTGCAGTTTGAAAACCTGTAGATAACCGTAGATAAAGGTTCAATAACTGATAAAACCAAATTTTTAAGTAAAAAGTAACCAACATTTATCTACAATCTTTATTGTTGTTGTTGAGTTTTTTTATTTTAAATATTTTTTTTTAACTATAGAAAAATAAAAAATGGAGTCGAAAACTTCCGCACTTGACACTGATCTCAAGAGGCAACTTGCCAAAGAGATAGGAATTCTTAAGAAAGAGAAAAACGCCGTGATAATGGCCCACTATTATCAGCGTGATGAAATAAAGGAGGTAGCTGACTTTATCGGCGACTCCCTTGCACTTGCACGCAAGGCAGCAGAGACGGATGCTGAAGTAATAGTAATGTGTGGGGTGCATTTCATGGGAGAGACAGCCAAGATACTTTGTCCAGACCGAAAAGTAATCATTCCCGCGCCAGAAGCGGGGTGCTCGCTCGCAGACAGTTGCGAACCTGAGGAGTTTGAAAAATTCGTAAAAGAGCATCCGGAGCATACTGTCATAAGCTATGTGAATACATCGGCGGCAGTGAAAGCACTCACTGATATAGTAGTGACCTCAGGGAATGCCCGCAAGATAGTAGATTCGCTTCCTGAGGAAGAGAAGATTATCTTTGGTCCTGATCATAATCTTGGGGAATATATAAATTCAGTGACAGGAAGGAGTATGCTTCTATGGAATGGCGCGTGCCATGTGCATGATCGCTTCTCACTTCAAGGAATAGCCGATCTTAAAAAGGAGCATCCAGGTGCGAAGGTGCTTGTGCATCCGGAGTGCCGGCGTCCTCTTCAGTTAATAGCAGATAAGGTGGGGAGTACAGCCGCTTTGCTTGACTTTGCCCGCAAAGATGAAGCAAAGGAATACATAGTGGTGACCGAAAGCGGTATACTCTTCGATATGCAGAAAGAATGTCCGGAAAAGAGATTTATTCCTGCTCCTGCAGAAGATGCGGAGTGCCAGTGCAACCAGTGTGAATATATGAAGATGATAACATTGGAGAAGCTTAGGGATGCATTGCGCGATGGAAAGCCTGAGATAGAGGTATCACCCGAAATAGCGGAAAAAGCTATCCGTCCGATTGAGCGGATGCTTGCTTTATCTTAATTTAGAATTTTGAATTTTGAATTTAGAATAATTGCTTCTTTACAATCTTTAGAATTAAGAATTATGAAGAAGAAGA
>CAZCZX010000285.1:0-3227 GCA_964503095.1 uncultured Sangeribacter sp. | reverse complement strand
ATAGAGAAAGAGAATAGGGTGATGTTTTTTCTCATCAACTTTTGTCTTGTAGTGGGACTATGCTCGTTAATTCCTGTTTGGCTTGGACTGGCAGGGGGCTTGCCAAGACCAAGACATATGGAAAACATCCAGTTGACTTCGGGACAACTCTTTATGGGATATTTCAGGTTCATAATCAGAGATCTCATAATGATGATTCTCTCAATTGCTTTAGCATATGCTATGCGACTCTCTAAAGCCAGGGAGGAGATGAGAAGCCGAGTGCTTGAGCTTGAAGCTGAAAGGCGCAACACTGAATTAATGAATCTGAAGGCTCAGCTTAATCCTCATTTTCTTTTCAATTCTCTAAATAATATTTATGCTTTGATTGCCATAGATTCTGATAAGGCTCAGCAATCGCTTCACGAATTGAGCAATATGCTAAGATTTATGATCTACGACTCCGAATCTGAGACTGTCCCGTTGGCGAAGGAGATGCAATTTATTAGCGATTTCACTCGATTGATGAGCCTGCGACTCAACCCTTCTGTGAAACTTTCATGTAATCTTCCTGAAGTTTATGACAACACATTTAAGATTGCTCCTCTCTTAATTTTAACATTAATTGAAAACGCCTTCAAGCATGTGGCAGTGGTAGATGGCAACGGTTTCATCAAAGTGTCTATTGCCGTAGATGAAGAAAAATTTAAGTGTAATGTCGAAAATTCATTCAGTAAAGAAGAGGCACAAAATCTTGAAAAAGGAGCATCGGGGGTAGGGCTAAAAAATATTGAGAAACAACTAAATCTGCTATATCCGAATTCCTATCAACTTAAGATAAGCAATAACCATAACGTTTTCTGCTCTGAGCTAACAATATTGTCTTCATCTTTAAAATAAGATGCAATCTTGAGGCAAGTCAAACGTTTTAGATATATGGATAGTAAACTAAAATGCATAGTAGTAGATGACGAGCCTTTGGCCCGTGAACTACTCAAGACATACATAGAGAAAACTCCTTCTCTATCCCTTTTGGGATGCTTCGAATCTGCAGCTGAAGCTGTGAAAATCGTAATGGCAGGGGAAGCGGATGTGGTATTTCTCGATATCAATATGCCTATGCTTAATGGCATTGATTTTGCTGCACTCATTCCTTCAAGCACCCGAATTATTTTTGTGACAGCATATGATAGCTATGCCTTGCAAGGATTTAAGGTGAATGCTCTTGATTACTTATTGAAACCTGTCAGCTATTCAGATTTTCTGAAGTCTGTTGGTCGTGCTCTCGAATGGAAATCGATGTGCGATGCGTATTCATCTAAATCAAATCAAGACCAGTCTCAGCCTCGCATGATCACCATCAAGGTAAAAAATCAATTGATGCAACTGCGTCTTGACTCAATAGAGTATGTGGAGGCGAGAAATGACAGGGTCATAGTATTTCGGAAGAATTGCGAACCCCTTCCTTCGCTTATGACGCTTAAGGAGATTGAAGATATGCTCCCTTCCGATACCTTTATGAGAGTTCATCGTTCCTTTATAGTCAATATTCCTCTTGTGGAAATCGTAGAGCGTAATAGAATAGTCTTTGGGAAGACCTATGTGCCGATTTCTGAGAATAAGCGTGACGAGTTTCTTTCAAGACTTGGCAAGTGAGCTAATCTCTGCTGAAACTTTTCTGACAGCGCATCTCATCCCTGGAGAGAGAGGCTCACGGGCAAGTAAAGAAATGCGTTCCTCTAATTCTGATATAAGTTCAGGGAAATGACGACAGAGCTTGATAGAAATATATAGTGAAAAACATCTGATGGCATACGGCTCACATTCAGAGTTGATTTTAGAAAGACAAAAGTCCAGGAAGTCGACCCTTATATTTTCAACCGGGTAATCTTGATCTCTCAGCAATTGAAGGAACATTCTTTTTTTCGCTGTATGTTTTTCTGTAAGCAACGAATCTATAATGGTGTTTTGATGAGATTGCAACCAGGATGCATCGCTTTTTCTGAGATGCGTCAAGCACCAAAGAGCATTGGAGCTAATAGTTTCAAGATCAGAAAATGCAAGAGTAAAAAGGATTTTTCTATTTTCGGCTGACTGAGAGGCCCATGCAGTAATAATTTTAATTTCCTTTTTCCCAAGCCTTCCATTTAAAAATGATTCTATATCCTGTATCATAGCCTACTTTTGCGTCTTTTAATGTAAGTGATAAAAGAAATTGTCAAATGAAGCAGTATTCCATATACAAGTGTTGCCATCAAAGCAAAACATTCATTAATGATAATCAAACTTGTCAGAGGCATTGGAAATTCAGGTCGGGCTTGATATATAGCAGATAAAACTGCAACAATACTGAGCACGACAAATAACACAGCCATTGAGAAGGGAGCAAAACCAAATTCATATTTGCCTATTCGTATCATGATCACGAAAGTTTAAGATAATATTGTCTATCTTGTTCAGGGAAACGCTCTATGGAGTATCGGAGCATGGTTCGGGGCATTTTTGCAGCATAGATATCAAGAAAACTTTTCAATTGCTCTTCACCACCTCTCTTCCCCATTTCACGAAGCATCCACCCCGATGCTTTATGAATGAGATCATGTGAATGGCTCAGATATTTTTTTGATATGAGCAAAGTATCGTCGAATATTCCTTTGCAAATAAGAGTCCAAGTTGCCACTATAGCCACCCGTTGGTGCCAAAGACTGTCTTGTCGATCAGAAAATTCATCCAGAATAGTCCGCTTTTCCGGATGTGATACAAGATATTCTCCTAAGATTTTTGGGGCCACCAAATCCACAAGATCCCAGTTGTTGCCATATGGTATAAGCTCAATATAAGTATTGACTATCTTATCAATTGCTTTAAGGTTTTTGGCCTTTACAGCTTTTTTATATAACTCTATCATGAAAAGGAATCCAGCAAGACGCACTTCATGCCACTCTGATTTCACAAGACCAACTGTATCCTCAAGTGAAATGAGCGATTTACATTCTTTTACAAGTTTTCGAGTCTCAGGAACTTTAATACCCAAAAACTTATCACCAAATCCATATTGACCGGGTGCACATTTGAAAAATCTCATCAGATGCTTAGCCTGAGCCTCATCACCCATTCCAATCATTACCTCTTCTATTTCCTTAGCTCTTCCTGTCATAATCTAAAAGTTTAGATCCCATCTCATAAAATTTCAGAGCCAAAGGGCAAAAAGCGCCCAAGCCAGCGAAGGCTTTTGGTAACTTTCTCCA
>CAZCZX010000284.1:0-3234 GCA_964503095.1 uncultured Sangeribacter sp. | reverse complement strand
GGGCGTGTCGGGCGAAGCGACCGCAAGGCATTCTGCTATTTCATGGTGCCTCCGGGAGCCACGTTGACACCTGTGGCGCGTCGTCGTCTTCAGGCTATCGAGAGTTTCAGCGACCTTGGAAGTGGCATACACATAGCAATGCAAGACCTTGATATTCGTGGTGCCGGCAATCTGTTAGGTGCAGAGCAATCCGGGTTTATTGCCGATTTGGGCTATGAGACGTATCAGAAGATATTGAAGGAGTCAGTGCTCGAATTGAAGACGGAAGAATTTGCCGATACGTTTGCGGAGACCACAAAGCCAGGAGAAGAGGAGTTTGTGGCAGATTGCGCAATAGAGAGCGATCTGGAGTTGAGGTTGCCGCCATCTTATGTGCCTCAGGAAAGTGAGCGCATATCCCTTTATCAGCAACTCGACAATATGGAAAATGAGGAGCAGATTGAGGAATTCCGTGCCCAATTGAAAGACCGTTTTGGTGCAATTCCCGCCACAACAGAAGAACTGATCAAGGTTGTGCCACTCAGAATGGCCGCAAAACGCCTTGGAATCGAGCGTCTGACGCTCAAGGGTGGGAAGATGTATGTTTACTTTGTCGGGGAGGAAAACGCGGCATATTATGGCTCTACGGCCTTCGGTCGGCTTTTGGCGTGGCTGCAGCTTGATCCGAAGCGCACAAAACTACGCGATGTCAACGGCAAACGCTCTTTTCTCATCTCGGATGTCCCCACTGTCTCCGAAGCCCTCTCCATCCTCCAGACCATCCGGACACTTTCCCCTCTATAATTCAAAACTAAAATTCCGAAATGAATATATTTGCAGAAAAGATATATGCCTTAATGGCTGGATTAATGTTGCTGATGCTGACAGGATGTGTAAAAAATGAATTCAAGATAGATTTTGAGTTTCCAAAAGATCATGTCGGCAATTATATCCTGACCTATTATGCCCGAGATTCGCATGGTGGCAGATGGGTGGAGCAGACTGCTGCTATTCAAGAAGGGATTGCGTCTGTAGGTGGCGTCACTCGACTGCCAACCCTCGTTTATATCACGGATGCCTCATCTTCCAATTCCATAATTCTTTACGCAGAAAGGGGAGATCAAATCAAGATTTCCGGAGAAGGGAGAGACATGAAGGATTGGATCGTAAAGGGTAATTCAGTGTCTGAGCGTTGGGCTGAGTGGCGCAAAGGGGCGTATGCTAAGAAAAATGATAAAAAGGGTTTTGAAAGGAGCATAGAGGATTATGTAAAGAAGAACCCGAAGGATCCTCTTTCATCCGTTCTGCTTCTTACGGAATGGGACCGCCGTAATAATCCGGAAGGTTTTTTGAAATTATGGAATTTGATCGACAGTGATGCTCGACAGCAGCAACTGATTGAAATGTGTGGGGCAACCGATTTGCTTGGTGTGGAATTTACGACTACGGCGGAGGGGACACTTTCATATCAGAAGGATCCAAAATTGAAGAAAATGATCGTCCGCTCACGCGACAATGGTGTTGACACCCTGAAGTTTAATAAGGTAAAAGGGACATTCCTGTATTTCTTTGCTGAAAACAACTCCCAGAGGTCGGAGACTGTAGACACTCTCAAGAGACTCATCAAATTATATCCGGATTCTGCAAAGCGAATCATTTCGGATGTCTATTTAGATAGCGATTCGATGACGTGGGCTGGAGCAATACGTAGGGATTCACTGAAAGGAGTAGTCCGTGCATGGCAGCCTTATGGTGTGGCAGATGAGAATATGGTGAAACTCGGAGTTACCCGTCTCCCTTGGTATATAGTAAAGGATAAGACTGGCAAGGAGTCGTATGCCGGCGACGATATCAAGGAGGCTGTGGTTGCCTTTCGCAAAGAAATGGATAAAAAAGAAACCAAACCAGCCCCAAAATCACCTGAAAAACCGAAGAATAATTCAACTAAGAGATAGAGACAATGCTGACGAAAGTATATTCAGCCGCAATTTCCGGCATAGATGCGTTTGTAGTGACATTAGAGACGGTAGTGCAAAAAGGCACTTTGTTCAGCATAGTCGGATTGCCTGACACTGCCGTGAAGGAGGCATATACGCGTATCACTACCGCCCTTCAGCATAGTGGTATAGGATTTCCACATAAAAGCACTATCATCAATCTTTCTCCGGCTGATGTGAAGAAAGAGGGAGCAGCATTTGATCTGCCGATGGCGATCGGAGTGCTCGCTTCAAATGAGAAAGTGCCCACTGAGCATCTGCATGAATATATGATAATGGGGGAGTTGTCGCTTGATGGGTCGGTGCTTCCGGTGAAGGGTGCTCTCCCTATGGCTATAAAGGCGCGTGAAATGGGATTCAAGCGTCTTATTGTGCCGGAGGCTAATGTTACTGAGGCTGCGGTTGTAAATAGGGTAGAGGTGTATGGAGTAAAGAATCTGGCGGAAGCGGTTGGAGTTATTGCTGAGACGTCTGATATTCAGCCTACAGTGATTAATACCCGTGAGATATTTGCAGCAGAGTCAGAGAATTATGATTTCGATTTTTCCGAAGTCAAGGGTCAGGAAAGCGTGAAGAGGGCTTTTGAAGTGGCTTGTGCCGGAGGTCATAATATACTGATGGTCGGTCCTCCGGGAGCGGGAAAGTCGATGATGGCGAAGCGACTCCCCTCCATTCTCCCACCTCTTAGTCTTGCAGAGGCTCTTGAGACTACCAAAATCCATTCCGTGGCAGGGAAATTGCACAGAGGATCGATGCTTATGACAAAGCGTCCGTTCCGGACTCCACATCATACTGTCTCTCCGGTGGCATTGGTAGGTGGAGGAGCAAATCCAATGCCTGGAGAGATTTCGCTTGCCCATAACGGGGTTTTGTTTCTTGATGAGTTTCCGGAATTTTCTCGTACAGTCTTGGAAGTTTTAAGGCAACCGATAGAGGACAGGACTATAACTGTGTCCAGAGCAAAATATACGGTGGATTACCCCGCTTCCTTTATGCTTGTCGCATCGATGAATCCATGTCCATGTGGGTATTATGGGCATCCTACGAAGCGATGCACTTGCCAGGCAGGAGCAGTGGCAAAGTATATGAACCGCATTAGCGGCCCGCTTCTTGACCGAATAGATATCCAATGCGAGATTGAGCCGGTCGCGTTTGATGAAATGGCGAATAAGGCTCCGGCTGAGTCGAGTTCATCGATCCGCGAGCGTGTCATCAAGGCCCGTGCTGTCCAGAATCTCCGCTTCAAGGCAGAGAAGGG
>CAZCZX010000283.1:0-3247 GCA_964503095.1 uncultured Sangeribacter sp. | reverse complement strand
CATTGAAACGATTTTTCTTATCCTTACTATTAATTTCATTATTTATTCCGGCACTTAGAGCAAAGGAAGCTGAACATCCCTATTTGCCGCGACTTGTAAAAATATACAGCGATGACGACCTTGACTCCCTGAAAAATGAGGGAGTTGAGGTTTTGCGTCGCCGTGGAGATATACTTCTTTGTCTTTACCCAAACACACAGACGCGAGGAGCCGCATCTTCTTGCCTTCGACATCGCACCATTACTCCAACTCTTGATGTGGCAAAAACTTATTACGATGCGCAATCAATCCAAAACGGGCATGCCACCGGCACTCCCTATACAGGAAAAGGAATTGTAGTCGGAATATGCGACGTAGGCATTGATCCATTGCATCCAACATTCCTTGACTCCAATGGCAAGTCAAGAATCAAGCGAGTGGTGCAATATGTAGAGCATGAAGGAATAAGACTTCAACTTGATGGGGATGATGACTATCGGCTATGGCAAACGGATGATGCTGACGAATATCATGCCACTCATGTCTGCGGAATACTTGCGGGTAATGGAGCCGGCACTCCATATTCCGGTATAGCCACAGATGCAGAGATAGTAGTCACAGTGTCCACGCTTACAGACGTAGGCCTTCTTGCTGGAGTAGAAGACATAATAGACTATGCAAAAGAAGTCGGGAAACCTGCAGTAATCAACCTTTCTGTAGGCAGTTACACAGGTCCGCATGATGGCACCTCACTATTCTCACAATACCTTGACATGTGTGCCGAAGATGCTTTCATTGTATTGTCTTCAGGCAACGAAGGACAACGCACTAATACACTTATCACAGACTTTACTGATTCGAGACCGGAGGTTGCATTCCGTTTAGGCAACAAAGGCTGGGACCAGTTTAAAATGTATGGTGCCACTGATATTTGGAGCGGTTCTGCACAGCCATTATCTGTTGCCCTTGGTGTATATGATTCCCATGAGAAAAAGGTCATAAATTGGTTTGACAGTTTCACTCTTACAGATGGAGACTATCGCTGCTATGAGTGGGATGAAAGCGACCATGCGCAGAAAGGATTCCCATTTATAGGAAATTTGGAAATCGAGGGGGGAGTAGATTCCGAAAACGGACGACATCGAACCATTCTGGGATATGACTTCACTTCACCGGAAAAATCAGAAAAAGGGAACTGGGCAAGATATGATTTAGCATTAAAGGTGACGGGCCTTCCGGGTAATGACCTGGAGGTGTATTCTGATGGATCATACACACGTCTGGTTGGACTCTCGGGAAATCCAGTGCCATCTTCTGTTCGCTCCGTAAGCGACTTGGCATGCGGACACAATGTGATATGTGTAGGAATGTATGGCAACAGAGACTCCATCCCTTATTCATCACCGGCGGAATTTGAAGATGATAAAATATATTATAAGAAATCTATATTTGAAGGAGGCGCTACCTCCGAATATAGCAGTTATGGCACCCTGCGAGATGGGCGCATCCTACCTCATACCATAGCACCCGGAGGGTCGTTAATGTCGGCAGCGAGCAGACCATTCTTAAGCCTCTACCCCGACTGTACTCATCTCAAAATGGGAGGCTCACAATGGATCGATGAAGGTGGCACATCGATGTCGTCGCCATATGTAGCCGGCTATATAGCCACATGGCTTGAGGCCGTGCCATCACTGACTATCGACGACGTGAAAAGAATAATCGCACAATCCAACCGCACTGATATCAAAGATGCTGATGATCCTCACAATATACCCGGATATTTCGACCCTGTACAAGCCCTAAAGTTAGCACTCGGTGCTTCAGGAGTAGAGGATATTGAAAAACCTGATGGACCGCTTTCTGCTCAGGATTACATTGAATTATATGATTTGGCCGGAGTAAAAAGATACTCCGGCACTGTTTCCGACATCAACGGGATAGAAAAGGGTCTCTACATTGTGAAATCCCCATATGGAATCAGAAAGCAAATATTCCCCTAATTAATAATTCCTTCCATTGCTTCCTGTTCGGTTGCGATTATTGGAGTTTCGGTTAGGAGCGAAAGGATTTGCTCCGAATTCATCCTCTTCTTCCTCCTCTTCTTCCTGTTCCTGCTGACGGTTCTTATTATTCTTCGGCTTGTTCTTCTTAATCTTGGTGGGCTTTTGGAGGTCAAGCGCAGTCTCAAACACGTTCCACACTTGCTCCACATCCCAATTTTTCTTGACGTTTAATACTTTAGGGTAATAATAGACGAGGTCTGGCTGAATAGCAATCAATACTTCCTTTCCAATAGAATCCGTTTCAATTGGAACAAGGCTATACCCGACACGTTTCAGGCTGTCTACTATATCTTTGTCGCTCATCGGACGTATAAACTTGGGAGCGATCGCTGCCGAATCTATCTTCAGGCTGTCGGCATAGAATTGTATTGAATCAGACGCAATTTCCAGATTGGATATTGAATCTGCGGGCATTCCCAGATTAGAAATTGAATCTGCTGCAAGTGAATCAGCAGCCATAACAGTATCTTCTACGGCAACGATAGCTCTATTTATCAAGGAATCAACAGCTTCTCCAAACACCTTTTGCAATCTGTAGCTTCCGGGAGTATATTTACCATCGCCGTCAAAATCTTCGTATAAGCGAGCGTAGTATTTGCCGGCATCAATCCCTTCAAACATTGCGACGCCATCTATCACCGGAGCCATATACTTTGGTTTGTCTCCCGATGCCATCAATTGCACGAATGCCGGAATGTCAGGATCAATACCAGTGAGTTTAAGTTTGAGGGTTGACATATCCTCAGGTGCCTTTGTCTTGAATTCTAATTCAAGTTGAGCACTCTCAATGCCATAGATGTCTTTTGCAATAAGCGAATCTGCAGAGAGCCGATAAGTCATGCCTCTCTCCCAAGGATACTCGATTTTGAATTTCCTATCCGAGAGCGTATCAGCCTTTTCCAATTTATAGCTGTTTTTGACGGGAAGCCAGACAGTGTCTTGTCTCATCTCCAGCCTAAAGGCAGTGGAATCAAGACTTTCAAGAGGTACCGGCACTTCGATTGCTAATGCACTCCTAATGTCTGTGGAGGGCCCCTTAGCAGTAAATTGGAATTTTGGTTTTGGCACCTCTACGGTGTCCTTCTTATTCTCTATTGCCAACGAATCAATAGGAAGATTATCAATAGAATCATTAAGATTTAATATTGAATCCGGAATCTCAATTTTTTTTGCCTCTGTTTTCTTAGAAGTTTTCTTTTTCT
>CAZCZX010000282.1:0-3272 GCA_964503095.1 uncultured Sangeribacter sp. | reverse complement strand
GATTTACTTAGCGATGACACTTCTTCATCAGCAGTAGAAAGCAAAGAGAAGATTGCAATTCTGAGGGAAGCCGTCAAACTTCTTCCTGAAAACGAAAGAAGAATCGTGATGCTGAAAGCTTTAAAATGCTTATCGAGCGATGAAATAGCTGAAGTTTCTGGATTATCCACAGCCAATGTCAGAGTGCTCCTGCATCGAGGAAGAAAAAGAATCAAGGATTACCTTAATAAAAAATATGGAATATGATGGAAAAGGATTTTAATGAGCAAGAATTGGATCAACTTATCCGAGACTGGACAGATGAGTTGCTCCCACAAGAATTAGACGATCAGATTACTGATAGTCTTTTGGACTTTATCGAAACTGATGAAGATGAATTTGACGTCACTGAACTTCTTGACTCTCATATTCATCAGCTTGCAATGGAGGAAAAGATGGCTATGCGCCATAAATGGAGAAGGGTCTTTTCCGCAGTTGCAGCCGCCGCAGTTGTGCTTATTGTCGGCACACTCATATTTATCTCGACACATGAGCACTCCTCCCCTTCCGAGAAAATATTGGCGATTGAAAATCAAGTTGTCCACCACCCAGTTGCAATTGAAAATGATGTGCCCATTGCTAAGGCGGATAGTTCACTCTTGACAACTCCAAATGCAATGACCAAAGATAAGCCAAAAGTTGCTTCTAACTCTTCCTCTAAAAGGATTCATACGGCAAGAACGACTCCTCCCAAAGAAGCCGAACAAGAGCTAAGCCTCATTGAAACATTCGCAGAAATCAATACAGGAGTAGAGAATCTGGTAGATAACACAAGGGAGTGCATAACTATGACAAATGAGAATCTCAACGTCATGGAGATGAATCTCATCAACGCCTTGTATGAGATCAGAAGCGCCAATATTGAACTCAATTTTGATAATAAAACAACCGAAATATGATACGCTTACTTACATGTGTGCTCATGCTGTTTGCTTTGGCTTTGCCACCAGCATTTGCACAGTCCGCAACCCAACCAGAATTAAGGTTAAGGCAAGGAAGCTCTTTTGAGGGCTTCGACTACACCTACATCTCCCCTTGGATGTTGAAATCCATGGTGCAAAAAGACTTGACCGAACTAAAAAACATCCCCGTCGATAAGGTGAAGCACATCGAAATTTTGAAAACCAAGGATATGGGAACTTTCACACCTTTCAAATCTATCATCAATAAATTATCAGATGAACTGACTCTAATCGGCTATCACCGCGATGGCGACAAGGGTGTGAAAATATGTGTGGAGATGTCTCCATCTGATGTCGTAGAGAGAATATTAGTCATCCAATGGGACGCCAACGGTGTAGAGCATCTTGTCACGTATATCGTCGGACATTTCACCCAAGAAGAGGTAAACAGCATTTTTCACTTTTAACTATCTTCTTATTTCAAATGAAACATATTATTCTCGCTATATTGATATTGGCTTTATCCGCACCAGAGGTGTTTGCGTTGCGACCAAAAACAAATTATCAAGATGAGTATCTGGAGATTACCGATGTTGAGCGCCAAGACACATGCCTGCGCGTATATGTCATTCTTAAGAATTTACCGGGTTATTGGGTGATAGTCTCTAAAAACAATTATCTTCAACCCCATAATGACCCATCGAAAAAATACAAGCTTATTGGAGCTGAAAACATTGAATTAGACAAAAGAATATGGATGAAAGAGTCCGGTCAACATGATGCAGTCCTTATTTTCGATAAAGTCCCTTCCGATGTTAAGGTAGTGGATATGAAGTCAATTGCGGACAATGGCAAAATAGAGACTCCTATATTTGGTCTCCATCTTGAAGAAAAAGAGACCTTTACCCTACCTGCAATGATCGACCCTAAGTCGCTCTTTAGCGATACACCTACAGATGATTGGAAAGATTTTGACCCTATGCGTTATAAGGATATCCCTTATTATCAAGAGAATGGGAAAGCCCACATCAAGGGTAAGCTTCACGACTATCATCCAGTAGCAGGGTTTACCACTCTAAACGTTTACACTAACAATCAAATAACCGGCTCACGAGGCAAACAGACAGAAAACCTGAATCCAGACGGCACTTTTGAATTTGATTTGAACATTGACTATCCGCAATACTCTTTATTTAAGATTGGTGACCAAGTAGCCAAAGATGTCTTTGTCATACCTGGCGATACGGTTGAGATAGTCACCACTACGGAGACCGATTTCTTAAACTACACAACTGGCTTCAGGAAATACTTTGGATTTACAGGCACCTTGAACGATGCCACAGCTGTCAATCTGCTTACCGACAGTCTGAAGTCAAGATTCCATCTTGAAGGCCTTATCTCACAATACTATCATGCTATAACAGACAAGGTGCCAGAATCAGCCAATGCTAAATTGGAAGAAATCAGAACTACTGTCCGTAAAGCCATATCTGGTCTGCCAAATTTTTTAGGTTCAATTTCGGTCAGCCCATACGTAAAGGACATATTGGCAAACGAGGCAGTTTCCAATATCATATTTATTGGCGAGTCAATGGGAGACCTCGAACGATTTATATATTCCAATCCCTTAGCAATAAGCAATGGAAATCATATATCACATAATTTAGGCACGACCGCGCAATTCCACGATAACTCAACACCTGAGATTGAAAACTCTTTCTTGCGTCAGTTGCAAAAAGTCAACGCCCTGCTTGAATCAATCGAAGTTAGTACTTTGCATAATAGGGAATCCTTAGAAAAAACCAAACAGGATGTTGCTGAGTTAGCTACTCAGGTTACATATCCGGCGTTTAATCAAGCTCTTCTCAGTGCATATACAGAGCTTGCAGTAGATGTGGTGTTAGAACAACATGGTCTTAAAAAGGCAGCAGTTTATACCCAGCTTGATATTGACAAAAATGCAGACATCCTTGAAGAGTTGATTAAGCCATATAAAGGCAATCTCATTTACATTGATTTTTGGGCGTTATGGTGTGCTCCTTGTAGACAGAGCATTATCGACCAGAAAAAAATAATAGAGCATTTTGCAGGGCAACCGTTTAAGGTGCTTTATGTCTCTGACGATACAAACATAGTCGGCTCAAACCAGTGGCTTGAGAAGAAAGGCATACCAGGAGAACACATCTACATCAGCAAAGAAAACTGGAAAAGGATTTTCGAATATTTTAATCTCGACTATGTCCCTTTTGGTGTGCTTATCGGGAAAGATGGAAGTCTTCTCAAGACCCATTTCAATCTTGACTCTTCGACTGCAGAGAAAGAAATAGAACG
>CAZCZX010000281.1:0-3272 GCA_964503095.1 uncultured Sangeribacter sp. | reverse complement strand
AGCGAAATTGCTCTCTCCAGGTATCAATTCTTGATATTGTTGTCTGCAAGTAGCAATTAGCGAAATTGCTCTCTCCAGGTATCAATTCTTATTTTTCATATGTATTTAGTTCATTATTCTTAAATCCATCCTGAGAATTCTAAGAATATGGTCTATTGGATAGATAAATCATTGCATATTCATAATAATTCCCTTTTTTTTATTAATTTTGTATTTATAATTAAATAATTCAAGTTTCGCTTGTTAAATTATCTTGATTCGCAATCTTTTAGCTCAGGAACTGCGCTTATTCTCTGCGGTCTCCGGGAGTGCGAAGCAGCCCGAAAGCCTTCGTGATCTTGCAAAAGCAGAGTCGCGAAGCTTTCCAAAAGCATGGATACTTTGCCCCTTTGCGCCCTTTGCGTGAGATTTTAAGAGCTTGCGAAAGTTGAGTAAATTAAATAGAATCTTACTATATCAAACTTTAATATCATGAAATATACTCTAAGAAATGTGATGTGTGTTCTGACGCTAAGCGCAGGAACCCTTATGCTTTCAGCAGCTAATCAGACTATCAATATAGACCCTGCTAACGAAGGGAAGCGTTTCGATGGGATTGGAATCGTAAATGGTGGAGGAGCCACATCTGTGCTACTGAAAGATTATCCTCTGCAGCAGCGCAATGAGATAATGGACCTTGTATATAAACCTATGTTCGGAGCTTCTGTCAGTGCGCTTCTTGTAGAGATTCCGGGGGATGGAAATTCCACTCAGGGCTCAATGCCGAGCCATAGCCATTGGCGAGGAGACCACAATTTCTACCGGGGATACACGTGGTGGGTCATGAATGAAGCACGTAAGCGTAATCCACAACTAAATATCGATGCGACTGCATGGAGCGCCCCGGCTTGGGTTGGTAATTTTTGGTCGCAGGATATGGTAGACTATTACATTAGTTGGCTGGCAGGTCTTGAGGCCACACATGGATTGAAGCTCGATGCCTTAGGATGCCATAATGAGAAGGGTTGGAGTGGAGACTTTGCCAAAGCGCTAAAAAAGGCAATGCTTGATAACGGATATGGAGATGTGATTCTTCATGGATTTGGAAACTGGGGCGACTCTAAGATGGATTTCCTAAAAGCCATGGCTGAAGATCCGGAATTGCAGGATGCTATCGACATCGTAGATGCCCACACCTTCAGTGAAATTCCGTTGACTCCGGAGCAAAAGGCCCTTGCAGAGTCAATGGGTAAGACTATATGGAACAGCGAAGAGCATGTATATCGCAAGGGGTATGATATGCTGATTACGATAGTGAAATGCTTCAATGAAAATTATATAAAAAGTGGGGCTTCTCACGTGGTAAATTGGTATGATATTGCCGGTGTCTATCCCCTTGAACCTTACAGTCACGACCCTGCAATGGTGCTTGCCCGCGAACCCTGGAGCGGAAACTACAGTGTGCGTGAGGCTCTGTGGGGGTATGCTCATTACGGTCAATTCTCTCAGATAGGTTGGAACTATCTTGATGACGGATGCCGGATGCTCAATGGAGGTGGATCTATGGTGACATTGAGCAACCCCGAAACAGGAGACTATAGCATAATTATCGAGACGAAGGATGCCACAAAGCCGCAGTCTCTCAAAATCAGCCTCCAAGGACAAGAATTTTCAAATCTTCCGCTATGTGTATGGCGGAGTAATGAGAAGGAGCAATTCGTCAGAATGCGCGACCTCTCTCCTGATAAAGGGACATTCACTATCACTGTGAATCCGAATACTGTTTACTCGTTGTCTACTACAAGAGGTCAGAAGAAAGGCTCTTATGATAATGTGCCGGTTTCTAAACCCTTTCCGATGCCATATGCAGATGATTTCGACTCATATGGAGATTACGCTAAGTGGGGTTATCTGCCGCACTATACTGCAGATTTGATCGGTTGTTTCGAATTGACAGATAGGCCGGATGGAAAGGGTTCTTGCATACGCCAGACTGTAGGAGAGCATACTCTCAGCTGGGCGCCTGAATGGCATCATTACACAATTCTTGGAGATTCCGTCTGGCACGATTATGAAGTGAGTGCAGATGTCTATCTTAATTCAGGAGATGAAGCTGCTGTGATGGGAAGATTGTGCGATGTCGGTTCCGGCTATGGCATATGGGCAAAGGGTTATTATTTGAAACTCGATGATCAAGGGAAGTGTTCGCTCGTCATCACTCGTGGCAAACTCGATCAGAAGGAACTGATTGGAGATGCAGAGCAGCAGGCTCTTATAAAGGCCCGTACAGATGTGGAAATGGGAGGAGAATATCTCTTGGATGAAGCCAGAATCGAAAATGTAAAGCCATACGAATGGCATTCTCTTAAACTGCGCTTTGATGGCGATAATATCATCGGATATGTAGATGGGAAAAAAGTAGTAGAGGCTGAATCATCCCAATATCCAAAGGGCATGGCAGGACTAATGGCACCCCTTCATGAGCGCAGTGTCAGCACTCCCTATTTCGACAATCTGAAAATCACCCCAATTGGAGATTCTAAACCCTTCCAACCCTTACCAACCATATCGCCACTTTATCAATAGATTATGCTAATAGCATTATGTAAAAAGCATAATGCTATTTGCATAATAGCGATTATTTTCGGAGCGAAATAAGGTGCTCTTGGAATCCTCCTTAAATCCGGGCTGATAGTCAAAGAAGAAGAGGGCTGCCGCCTCAATGATCCATTACTGCGAGTCTTCATCAACAATCTGTATTCAATTCCTGAATTTTAAAGCCAATGAAGTTAAGAATTGTCTTTTCCACAGCTTCAAAGACTGGATTATCGGAAAAATAACTATTGATTATTTCACAAACTTTTTGAGTGTGAGGGGAGGCTTGTAGGCTCATAACAAACTTTAACGTATTTTTTTCGTTATAATTTTGCAGGATGCGAATTTATTATTAAATTTGCATCTGAAAAATACCCTTCGTAACTGAACGGCTACGTGACAAGTGCGTAGCTCACAAGTGTAGGTTGCGCGGGTTATTTTTTTGCCCTTTTGGTTCGTGACGTATCTCTGGTATGGTATTTGGGAATGAAACTCCAGTGGCGATATACCTGAGTCCAGCTGTCTGCAGCAACGCGGATTGGTGTAGTTACTCCAATGTTAAAATTAGGGTATATCTCTCTAATCCGTGCGTTGATATGTTTATATAACTTCAATTTTGTCAACGTCCTTTTGCCATTTAATCTCATCATTTATGCCCACTTCAGTTACAATTGAGCGCATCCGCTCCATCACTTCAT
>CAZCZX010000280.1:0-3297 GCA_964503095.1 uncultured Sangeribacter sp. | reverse complement strand
CAAAATTCAAAATTCAAAATTATATTATGAAAATAGGTATATTAGCAGCTATGGATAAGGAAGTAGCCCTTTTGCTTCCTTTGTTGGAGAATATGTCGGAAGTGGATTTAGATGGTAGAAAAGCCTACATTGGAAAAATAGACAGCCATGAAGTCTGTGTGATGAAATGCGGTATAGGAAAAGTCAGTTCTGCCCTTAATGCCTTCCGATTGATTGAATATTTCCATCCAGACCTTGTAATAAACTCCGGAGTTGCAGGAGGTGCAGATCTTTCCATGAAAGTTGGTTCACTGCTTGTTGCCACAGAGGCTGCTTATCATGATGTATGGTGTGGTCCGGGCACAAAGTTTGGACACATGGATGGTCAGCCGGAGCGTTTCGCAATGGATGCAAAGGTAATTGAGGCATGTCGCAGAAATGCATCTCCCGACGTTCGATTCGGATTGATTTGCTCCGGCGATCGATTTATAAGTAAGGTAGAGGAGGTAGATTTCATCAAGGAAAATTATCCGGAAGCACTTGCTTGCGATATGGAATCTGCTTCAATTGCTCAAGCATGCCATGATTGTGGAGTTCCGTTTGCCGTCATAAGGGTGGTTAGTGACACTCCGGGACAAGCCGATAATATTTCTCAGTATCAGAATTTTTGGACGGAAGCTCCCGAAAAGACATTCAAGAGTGTAAAGACAATCATCGAAACTCTTTAATGATGGCTTCAGCAAAACTTAATAAGTTAAAACCGTTTATGCTGCCCATAGCAATGCTGGGTGGCATTCTGTTTTATCCATGGATGGGGTATATCCAGTTCCTCTCTCCATATCTCATATTCGCAATGCTCTTCATTACTTATTGCAAACTCGACTTCCGCCACATAGCGCTTGGAAAGTTTCAATGGGTTTTGCTTGGCATTCAGATGCTTATAGCAGCTGTGGCATATTTGTCGCTTGCTTGGATCAACCACACTGTGGCTGAAGGCGTATTTATCTGCGTTTTTATCCCTACGGCCACAGCCGCACCGGTGATTTGCGCGATGCTTGGAGGAAGTCTTCCCAAACTTGCCACATATTCATTGCTTTGCAATGTGTTTGTGGCTATTGTCGGTCCGTTTGTTCTTGCTCTTATAGGCGACACACAATATAGTTTCTGGGACTCTTTTGTGATGATTTTCAAGATGGTGATGCCATTGCTTCTTGGTCCATTGCTTGCGTCTTTTCTTCTTCGCCATACCCTCCCACGTTTTCATGAGGAAGTAAAAGCCCATCAATCCATATCGTTCTATCTTTGGGCAATATCCCTCTTCATTATAGTTGGCGGATGCGTAAGTTTTATCATTACCCACTATTGTCCTGAATCGCTTTGGACTATGATATGGCTCGCCGTAGGAGCCTTGGTGGTATGCCTTCTGCAGTTCAAGATAGGCAGAATGGTAGGACGCAGATTTGGCGATCCCGTGTCAGGAGGGCAGGGGATGGGGCAAAAAAACACCGTCCTTGCAGTTTGGATAGCCCTTGCTTACATGAATCCTATCGCTTCCATAGCTCCCGCTTCCTACATCGCCTGGCAAAACATAATAAACTCCTGGCAAATAATGCGCCACAAATCAACTACTTAAACTCATCAATTGCGTTTTTCATAAATTTTTTTTGCTCAAAATAAATCTTTTTAATAATTATTACGTCTATTATTGTAAAAGCACCCCTTTAGTGTATTGCTCATCTGAATAAGATGAATTAAGTTTGCAATCAAAATTTAGAAACAGCTTCATCATATACAGTAGAAATAGATTAGGCGTAGAATTGAAGTATTGATTTTGTGCATACACTTCTTTGTGGCCTCTGCGAGATTTTAAGAGCGTATGGAAGTTGAGTTAGTTAATTAAAACTAATTCACACCTGAAACAATGAAGGATGTATATCCGTTATAAAAGTAAAGGAGGAGAAAGTCATGAAAGCAAGAAAGAAAAGATCAAACTGGCAGATATTCCTTTGGGGACTGCGTCACCCATTGCTCTATTGCCGTGCCTCCGCCCTTTGCCAACTACGCCGCAAGCGCATACAGAGAGAGTATATAGATTGTATTATGAATGAATATGACCCAGAGTTTGAACGCTGGTGGCGTAAGGAAATGCGCGAAATGAATCGCAGGAAGAAAGCACCTGATTATGTATATTATTCCACCGGTCAAAGATACTGGTAGTCCTTTGATAGCCGCTAAAAGCGGCTATTTTTGTGCCATATAATTAAGAAAATATAGCAAAACTTTTTCTATCCTTTCAAACTTATGTGGGAATGGGTTTGTTTTAATAAAAAACACTTAAACTATATGCACTATGAACAACACATCTCAGCCTGCGACTAATAAGAGTCGCACTTCCGCCATGATTTGGGGCAATCTGCTTGCATTGTCCACTTCAATATGTTGGGGTCTTAATGAACCTGCCAACAAAGCCATAATCCCCGATTGGATTTCCGCTTCCGGTGTAGCACTCGGTAGAATTTTTGGAGCAACAGCATTGATTTGGCTAATTTCTCTGTTTGTCAAGAACGAAAAGATTCAGAAAGGCGATTGGAAATTATTCTGGGCATCGGCTCTCATGATGCTCGGATTCGTATATGTATTCTCTCTTGCCTTCAATACGGCTTCCCCTATTGATATTGCTATTATTCTAACATTCCAACCAATTTTGGTTGTGATCATAAACGCAATCTTCAAGCATGAGCATGTTTCGCTGCTTGAGATTGTAGGAATGGTGATAGCCCTTGGAGGAGCCTTAATTGTGATACTTGGAGGTGGCAATTTTGATTCCGGTCGTCTTATCGGTGATCTCTTCGCAGTTGTTTGTGCCGTGACATACGCTATCTATCTTGTCATAATAGAAGGACCTTCAAAAAGATATGGCACCATCAGTCTCATGAAGTGGGTATTCTTATTCACGGCAATCCTTGCCACCCCTCTTATCTTCACAATTTCTCCGCATATGCCCATCTTCACTCATGGTAAAGTAATGCCTTGGTTACTTCTTGGATTCATCATCCTTTTCCCTACAGTCTACTGCTATCTTGTCACTCCCCCGGCTATTAAACTTGTAGGCAGTGAAGTCTTGGCATTCTATCAGTATCTCGTCCCGGTAATCACAACAGTTGTGGCGATTGCCACAAAGATGGATTCCTTCCATTGGTATCAGCCGGTATCCTTCATCATAATTGTAGCCGGCGTCATCCTCGTCAACTACGCCAAAGCCAAGCACTCAGCACCTCTCCCTCAGAAACCACAATAAAAATCATAAGACCCAATAGG
>CAZCZX010000279.1:0-3336 GCA_964503095.1 uncultured Sangeribacter sp. | reverse complement strand
CAAGGTCAGGAACAGGCAATTGATATGACAAGAATAGAAAACAAAGGCACACTCGAATACGAGCCGATACACATAGGAAAACTTATTGAAGAAGAACTTCGTCACCAGGAGCGAACAGTGACATGGCTGAGCCGCAAAATCCATTGCGACCGCCGCAACATCTATGATATTTTCAACCGCACCTGCATTGACACCGACCTCCTGATGCGCCTAAGCCTCACCCTCAACAAGGACTTCTTCGCATATTTTTCCTCTACCCTCCAACATCTCAACACCCCAGACTCTTGACACTGTTCTTGAATCTTGAGCGAAGTGCCATGTGAAATTTTATTTCACACTTCTGCGAAAATACCAATCACGTCAAAACCTACTAATTTCAAAAAATAGAACTAATTTTGCATTCCTAATAATATCTACATAACATAACTATGGAACAAGATTACCCTGTAGACGACACTGTTGTTATAGACGACACTGTTGTTCTCATTTCATGTGTGAAACAAAAGGTTGACACACCCGATGGTCCGATTACGGCAAAAGACTTATACACAAGCGAACTCTTCAAGAAATCTCTCGTATATGCAAAGGTAGTATTGGAGATATCTGAAGAAAGAATCTTCATTCTATCCGATGAGTATCACTTACTGCCACTCAATCAGCCAGTCTCAAACTATGAGAAGAATCTCAATGATGCAAGCGAAGATGAAAAGAAAATCTGGGCAGATGTGGTGTGGGGCCAACTCTCCCAAAAGTTTGGTCCAGACACTCATTACATTATTCTTGCTGGGGAAAATTACTATAAATATCTTATTAGTGCCGACCGAATTAAAAACGTAAAACTCCCATTAAAAGGAATGAGGATGGGCGAACGACTGAGTGCTCTCAAATCAGCAATCACAAACAATCAAGCAATCACTCAAAAAAAATAATTTCAAAACGTCCATAACATGAAGAAATCAATACTATTTCTATTGGCTGCCATATTCTCGCTGCCATCCTTCGCACACGACTTTGAATACACCTACGAAGGACAAACCCTCAAGTATACCGTATTAGACGAGGAAGCAATGACATGCCAGACAGCAGAAGGAGTTTATGGTGATAGCTATCAACCCACCCCCGGCAACTTAATAACAGGAGATTTAATAATACCATCAGTTGCGGTCGATGGAGATAAAAAATACACAGTTACAAAAATTGGAGATGGATCTTTCTCTTCTTGCAGGGATATGAAATCGGCGACCCTCCCTAATTCTGTCACATCAATAGGGAAGGATGCTTTCAGTTATTGTTCTCAACTGACATCGGCAAATATCCCCAACGCTGTCACATCAATTGGGGAAGATGCTTTTGCCTACTGCTACTTTCTGACATCGATGATAATCCCCGACTCCGTCACATATATTGGAGACAGGGCTTTTACCAATTGCACTTTTATGACATGTGTTAATATCCCTCCCCTCGTTACATCTATTGGAGAGGGTGTTTTCTGTTCGTGTCCTCAACTGAAATCGATAACCATCCCTAACTCCGTCACATCAATTGGGAATTCGGCTTTCCGCGATTGCGGTGGTCTGGAATCAATAACCATTCCTAACTCTGTCACATCTATTGGAGATGAAGCTTTTGCTTCCAACTGCTTTCTGACGGTGACTATCGGAAACTCCGTCACATCAATTGGGAATGGGGCGTTTGAAAATTGCACCAAGCTGACATCAGTGACTATCCCCAACTCTGTAACCACGATTGGGGAAGAGGCTTTCGAGGACTGCTATAACCTGAAATCCATAGCCATTCCTAACTCTGTCAAATCAATTGGAGAGAATGCTTTCTATACAGCAAGCAAATATTTCCAAATGCAAATAGACACAGTAAATTTTCAGGATCCAAATTTTTGGAGTCAAATAAATTTTGGTAATGAACATGCTAATCCAATAAATTGTTCCAATTCATTCTCAGTAAATGGCACAGAGGTGGAGCATCTTGTCATAGACATTAAAAATGGTGCTGTGTCTGATTATGCATTTTATAATGCCTATAACCTTAAAACTATCAGAGTTCAGGCCAAATCTATTGGAAAACGAAGTTTCTTTGAATGCATTAACGTAACAGATCTTTGCATAGAAACTGATTCGATTGACAATGATGCGTTCTCTTGTTGCTCGAATTTGAAAGCCATCTACTGTTTGACTCAGGAACCCCCAGTAGCAGGTTTAACTTTTACTGATTATGCCGCAACTCTTTATGTTCCTTTGGGTGCGCGGTCGAAATATGAGAATGCCTCTGAATGGAGGTACTTCAGCCACATAGTCGAGACTGACTTTGCAGGCATAGACGAGATTTTTAAAGCAGATTATGTTGACAATAACGATCCCAATGCTGTCGAAAGCATCTTCGATGACTATGCAGATTCAGAGATCAATTTCTCTGCTCCTCTTGAAGTCTACACCCTCAGCGGTGCACTCATCGGCAATTCCACCGACAACCTTGCCCCCGGCATCTACATCGTCCGCCAAGGCAATGCGACAAAGAAAATTGCTATTAAATAATAGAATATCAAACCACTAACACCCAAAAGGCGGCTTTCCCACCGAAAGCCGCCTTTTTAATATCCTAACCATCACTTTAGTTACCTTCCACACGGAGAAACACTCCTGGATGGTGCTTGCCACCCTAAAAAGCACCTTCATTGACTCTTCACTCTTGGTCTTGAGCCTTGACTCTTGCGCCCCCACCTCCCCACCGAACTCTGCGTGAGAGCGTGCAGAACTATTCTCCTCTGGCGATTTCAAGAAATAGCTGGCGGATAAGTTCATAATGATAGATTCTTGATATTTCCTTTTTCACTTAGTTCATGCGCAAACGCACGGGACGGTGCTTATTATCCTACAGGGTCATCTTTCTTGGTTTTGGAGCCTTACAATGAAGTCATTATTGGAATAATGACTTTTTTAAAATAATTATTGCAAAGATGATTTTGATAAAATGATTATTGCAATGATGATTTTTGAGAAATGATTATTGCAATAATCTTTTTTTTATTATCTTTGCAGTCGAGAAAATGATTTGACTTATGGACACTTTAAAACGAAAGTATCACCGACTGCTAAAGCTTACATCTACGAAGCATGTAAGGGAAATATACGACAAGATTTCTTGGGAAACCCGACTCGTGGGCATAAAAGGCGCACGAGGCGTTGGTAAAACTACGCTTCTGTTGCAACGCATCAAACTTTCCTTCCCAGACACGTCAAAAGCACTCTATGTCTCGCTCGATGACATATGGTTTGCAAGCCATACGCTGACTGACCTTGGAGATTTGGCAGAGGCTGAAGG
>CAZCZX010000278.1:0-3372 GCA_964503095.1 uncultured Sangeribacter sp. | reverse complement strand
CTTTGAGGCTCGGCCATGAGTTTGAGGCCATCGATGGTGTAGATTTGGTCATCGCCTTGCATAGAATCAGCAGATTCTATCGACCTTACGGCAGATTCTCCATCGGCAGAAAGGGCTGTGCTGTTTATCACCTCTTCTGAGGTGGCATCAAGGATATATGCCACAACTCTCATCCCTTTGAAGTCTGAATATCCTGTAGGCATAGGTATGTCCCAACTGCATTCATAACTTTTGCCAGCCTCGAGAGTCGCAGGCAAACTATCTTTAATTCCGGTGAATGCCACGTTTTCTGTCTCTGTGGCTATTGGTGATGGCAACGAAACATTTGGGAAATAGCATAAATAATATGGCAACCTCGACGGCAAATAATAATATTGCATATAGGAGGCGATATTACATATGTTCTTCTGATAAAACACAATATTATCGTCTCCACTGAAATTTTTGGTGACTTCATAGCCAACGCTGTAGGTGCGACCGGAAGACGAAAAATCTTCAGACGTATTCACAGTCGCGTGCACTGTCAGCGTACCATCCTCATTCTCTACCATCTTACTAATAACAATCTCCATTTCAGTGGGCTGACAGATATAATCTTTAAAATTTTTGCTACTCTCACCTGCCGTTTTTCTAACTCGATTGAGCATCATATACGGAATGGAGTAGTATCTGAGCCACTTAAAGTTGACTTCATTTGCCAAGAGGTCGTTATTGTGGGTTTCAATTGCAATGAGAGCATTTCCATACTCTTTCTCAAGTTCGTCGATCGCAAGAGTACCGGTGGGACAAGCGTTACACCACATTCCGGTGCCTTTATCCACAAGAAGATGACGCTTAAACGAGGTGCAATAGGCAAAAGACTCAGCTACGGTTTGGAAATCTGAATCAGCAGACTTCACCACTATCTTATAGTCTTTCCTTTCATTGAGAATCAATGGAATGGGCAGAGCGAAAGAGCGAGTCTCACCCGGCTTCCATGCTTCACTTTCCTCAACCTGCGACAACACTTCATCGCCAACGGCCAATCCGACAAATACTCCTGTAATTTCAGAGCCGATATTGGTCAAAGTGAAATTAGCCGCCGCTTCTCCATCTTCCAATTCTGAAAGTGCAAAGAATTTAGTGGTCGCATTTTCGCATACAAACGCCATTGCTTGCAAAGGTTTTATAGCCACATTGCTCAAAGCCAGCATATAGCCTTTGGGACTGCGACACACGAAACGAATCTCCACATCCTTGCCATAGCAAGAAGAAAGATCAACAAGCCTATTTTTCCAATCATTACCGGCTTCATTAAACTCCGCAAGAGTGACCCACATTTCGCTGCCCGACTCCCGATATTCCACGGTGTAAGTTTCCTTAAAAATGGGATATATAGCACATGCCTCCCAACTCAACCACTCCCCCTCTTCAATTTTGAGCAAAGGTAGGGTCAATGCATTCTCACAGGTTTCCCCCTCCTTCATGAATGATGGGGAAAGAGCCACATTCATGCGGTTGCCGTAGTCTCCGCCGGCCCATCCTTGACCAAGTTCAACTTTCTTATAAGCCAAAGAATCCGGGATAAAACCGTTGAGACTTTGTGTAGACACATCTGCGGGGAATTTCCCTCGGCTCAACTTTAAGGTATATTCTGCGCTTGAGGATAAAGTCAATACAGATAACAGTATAGGAACAAGTATTTTTTTCATATTATTGATGCTTGAGTTTTCGATAAAAGGGAATGCCAACGATATAGAAGGCGATGGCCTGCAGTAGAAGACCAATACCGGCTGCATAAATCATCCAGATGCAAAATGCAGTGCATCCGGCTCCTATGCACACTGCATATACCAGTCCTCTTTTGGCGTGCTCAGACAAAAGATGATTCTTATAGTCGTCTTTTGAAATCTTCAAAAGGAATAGGCCACTGAAAAGATAGGCTGGAAGCACCATTAGGCTCGTGATATTGAGGGCATAAAGATATACATCCTCCGCCATAATGACAAGGAAGAGAAAAAGCTGCATGATGATGCTCGATGCCATCAATGCACGCCGAAGTGAGTCTTTGTCGCGCTTATCGACCAACCACTTCGGGAAAATACCATGCCGGGATGCAGAATACGGTTGCTCTGCCGTGACGATGGTCCATGCGAACCAGCCGCCGGAAATAGAGATTATCACTGAGACAATAACGAGCCAATATGCCCACTCTCCGCAAATTGTCCTTAAAGCGTATGCCACAGAAGGGTCTTCCAACTCAGCCAATTCCGCACGAGACATTATGCCGAAGCAAAACACAGAGACAAGAACATACAGTATCCAGGCGGCAAGGAAACCTAATATCCCGGCTCTCCCCACATCACTTTGGCGCCTGGCACGCCCCGACATCACCACTGCCCCCTCGATGCCTATGAAACACCAAAGAGTCACCAGCATAGTGCTCTTTACTTGCGAGGTGATTCCTCCGATCCCCTCTCCGAGACTCCATATGTCGGCAGTAAGCGTGTGGTATTTTATATTGAGTGCAAGAAGAATAATTATCAGAGCGATGACAGCAATCTTCATAATTGCGGCTCCTGTGGCGATTATGGAAGAGGTTCGGATTCCTGAACTGATAAGGAAATACATCACCCATATAAGCGCCGAGCAAAAGAGAATTGTAGGCCATCCATGCTGAAGCAATGATGGGAAGAATGCCCCGAAGGTATCGTTAAGCATCACTGCATAGGCAATGTTGGCGAAGCAGGCACACAGCCAATATCCCCAAGCGATATTAAACCCAGTGAAACGTCCGAAGCCCTTCTCAGCATAAAGATATATTCCTTCGTTGAGTTCCGGATGACGGTCTGACAGGATTTTGAAAGTGCTGACGAGCATCATCATGCCGGTGGCAGTGATAGCCCAACCGATTAGGACTGCCCCGAGTCCGGCACCGGCTGCCATGTTCTGGGGGATGTTGAAGATGCCACTTCCCACCATCATCCCAAACACAAGAGCCACGAGACCGGTGAGTCCCAATTTGTCTTTGTCAACTATGGATTGCGTCTGTTTCATAGTGCAAATTTACAAAAAATTCTTCATATCAAAAAAATATATTAATTTTGCAGTCGATTTTCCAACTCACATAATTATGGATTGTGCATCAACTCACCGACTGAGATATATCGACGCGATGCGTGGATTGGCGATATGGCTTGTAGTTTTCAGCCACGTCACCAATGCATATGTGAAATTTCCCATCACAAACGCATCGTTTTCCGGAGTTTATTACATGATGACAATGTTCCGGATGCCGCTGTTTTTCTTTGTCAGTGGATTTTTTGCATTCAGGATTGCAGAGAAATGGACATGGCCGACTGTCAAGAGGGTGATGACAAAGAAATTTCAGGC
>CAZCZX010000277.1:0-3376 GCA_964503095.1 uncultured Sangeribacter sp. | reverse complement strand
AAGGTTCAAGAGTCAAGAACCAAGTGAGTAAAAAAATACAGACATCTCATTGAGGTGTCTGTATTTTTTACTTGGTGCTTGACCATTGACTCTTTTCACTTTTTAATATCGTATCCTTGATCCTTTAGATACTGGAGGATATTATAGTTCATAGCATGGTCATAGTAATTAATGATGTGTGCACACCAATCATTGTCGGAAGTGCCTCCGGCGCGATGATGATTGTAGTCTGTGACTACTTTGTCATATTCTACAAGTTCTTCCGTAAGTTTTTCGGGATCTTGTGAATAGCAGTTTTTCATGAAAACGAGATCACGCTGCTGTTTCGGTTTTAGATCAGGATGTTCGCGTGGGATACCAAGTGCAAGACCACATACTACAAACACACCTTTAGGGAGTTTGAGCAATTCAGCTACAGCCTTTGGATCTACAGTGCGGAGATAGCCTACACAGTTGCAGCCGAGTCCACAAGCCTCCGCGGCTACCACTGCACTCATCATAGCCAAAGAAGCATCGATTATTCCGATGATGGTTCCGTCCATAGTGTCTGTGAATGGCGGCATGTCTACTCCTTTCTTCTTTGCAAGGAGTGTCATCTTGTTATAGTCGGAGCAGAAAATGAGCAGGCGGTTGCATGTCTTTAGTTGTTTCTGTCCTGTCAATTCATAGAGTTTTTCTTTCAAGGCCTGGTCATCGATATCTATCACAGAATATTGCTGACCATTGTAGCTTGTAGGAGTGTTGCGGATAGCATCATAGATGAAATCCATGGTTTCCTGTGGAATAGCCTCTCGTTCGTAGCGTCGGATAGAAACCCTGTCAAGGAGGGTCTTTTTTACATCTTTCATATTTCTTGGGTTATATATTAAAAAGTTAAGGAGGCGGAAGGCATAACGCCCACTGCCTCCTTTATAAAAGCCACATCAAAGGGTTTGTGATGAAACTCCGATAGACAGGATTTGAGTTCCACCGGCGCTTTGTAATCCGCCTGCGTCCCAAAGGGAACACCACCCGAAAGTGGGGGGCCCGCCATTGCATCCGGCAGATGGTCTCGGTATTTCATTATAGTTTGATGAGTTTCCCAAAATGCTTTGATGTGGTGTTGGGATAATTCTCTTTTATTGGGCGGCTCTCCGTCCTCTTTCTGTTTCTATAACGCAAAGATAATGCAATAAGTTGACATATCCAAATTTTATTGAAAGAATTTTTATAAATAATATAGTAAATTTATTTGCTGAGTATCCTTCTTATCTTTTTATGAGTTACTTATACATTGCTTAAACAATTCAATAATACTTATACATTGCTTAAACAAATTCAATAATACTAAAGATAAGTTAAAAGATAAGGTGAAAAGTTGTATCTTATGCAAAGAAATGATAAATTTGCCATGTGAATAAGCATAGAGAAGATAAATATAATCCAAAATTAAGAATAAAGCAACTGAGAAAGTTATCTTTTTTAGTGGTTATTGTGTTTGCTATATTCTTGATATTCAATTTGAATGTGGCGGCGCGCCAATCCATAATAGTTGATGCAGAAAGCGGTGTTCCGGTTTCCATGGTATCAATCTTCGACCGTACTGGTAAGATGATTGGTACGGGAGATGAAAATGGGTCACTGCCTGAAATTTATAAAAGTGCTTATCCCATCACATTGCGAAGTCTTGGATATTCTGACAAAAAAGTATTTTCTCAGGAAGACAGTATCATTGAAATGACTCGAATGGCTTTTGACCTTCCGGAAGTGAAGGTTGACGCAAGAAAGCGACCGATACTGCACTTGACAGGTTATCTTAGGGAAATATCGACAATGTTTTCTTCTTCCGACACTATCATGCTCTATCGAGAGAAATGGGTAGATTTCATGATTCCGGCGGAAAAAGAAAAGCATTATAAAGGATGGTTGGATCCTCGCATATTAAAGTCTAAATCCTACTATAAGTTTACCAATGTTGATGGTCAAGATAGTGTCTCAGACCGAATCAACCATCATTTTTCCTGGTCGGATTGGCTTTCATTGCCTCCAAAAGTTTATCAACCTAAGACTATGGTCAGATCTCAATCCGTATCCGACACAATAATGGGAGTCTTTTCGGCTGCAGAGATTTGGAGGAGAGATAGCACTAAATATCGTGTAGATGTTGATGTTCTTGCTGATACATTGCGTGGAAAGTGGTCTCCTCGATTGAAAAGCCGATTGTGGAAAGATCTTGACTTCGAGCGATTGTTATTGACTATTGAATATTCAGATTGCGACACACTTTCTGTAAAGCCTCAGAATATCGACCGAATGTCTTGCTATATTGAGTCTATGGGTAGAGGGCATGATATGTTTCGGTTCAACAATCTTTACGACAATTATCTGTATGTCACGACGTATGTTGACCTCGTGATTGCCGACCGTGAATATCTGACAGTTAAAGATGCTCGGAAGAAAGAAAAAGATAGACTTTTGGCTCTTGAGGAGGCCTCGCTTGTGCTCGAATCAGAAAAATTGCCCCGGGATTCAGTCATAAATGATCTGATTGCAAGGGTAAATGCGATAGATCATGACCAGCGCAGACTTGGTATGGAATTGGATAAACGCGTTGGAAGCGGTAGGATTCCGGCACCTCCGGTATATAAAACTAAAGATAAGATTACCCGTGCTCTCAAATCAGTCTTATCAGGTTTCGGTCTATAAAAATAAGAAAAGTAATATGTTGATATTAATAGCAGAGTCTAAAACTATGGATGATAGGGAGTCTCCTATTGCCCTTGATATATTTGAATCTAATATGCCCGCTGGTGAACGGCAAGCATCAGGGATAATGGCTCATGTGGCTTCTTTGTCAGCTTCTGAAATTGCCGAGGTTGTAAAGGTCAGTCTTCCAATGGCAGCAAAAATCTCAAGGATGGCTTACGAGTTTCCCAATAAATCTATGGGACTCAAGGCAATTGATGCTTTCACTGGAGTTGTCTTCAAAGCGTTTGATTATCATTCTCTTTCAGAAAAGGAAAAAGAACTCACTGCTGAAAAAGTGAGGTTGATTTCGTCACTTTACGGATGGCTAAAGCCAAATGATATTATAAAACCATATCGATTTGATTTCTCTACGCCTATTGCTCCGGAAGACAATGCATTATATTCTTTTTGGCGTAAGGATGTGACTATTGAGTTGGTGAGATATTTGCAAGAGAAAGGTGAGACGTCGATACTTAATCTATTGCCTGCCGATGCAGCAAAATGCATTGATTGGAAACTTGTAAAGAGGTTTGCGAAGGTATGGAAAGTGGATTTCAAGGAGCCTAAAGAGGGCAGTGGCTGGCGCACACCGCATGCCGGAAAACTCAAAGCCTTCCGTGGTCAGCTTCTAAGAGACATCATAACTCAA
>CAZCZX010000276.1:0-3396 GCA_964503095.1 uncultured Sangeribacter sp. | reverse complement strand
TTTATTTGTTCATTTTGCGGAGGAAGCATTCGAGTGTGTTTACCATTAGGCAGGCGCGGGTCATTGGGCCGAGGCCACCTGGAACGGGAGTGATGACAGAGGCTACTTCCTTTACTGCGTCGAAGTCTACGTCGCCGCATAGTTTGCCGGTCTCAGGATTTCGGTTGACGCCAACATCCATTACGGCTGCCCCTGGTTTCACCATATCGGCTGTAACGAATTTTGGTTTGCCAATTGCCACTACTAAGATATCGGCTTCGCGAGTCACTTCAGGAAGATTCTTGGTGCGGCTATGAGCCATTGTTACGGTGGCATTATGGTCGAGGAGGAGTTTTGAGGCAGGAAGACCTACAATGTTGCTTCTGCCGATTACTACGGCTCTCTTTCCTTCAATTTCAACTCCCGCTTCCTTCAGCATCATTATGATGCCCTGGGGTGTGCATGGGAGCAGGCAAGGTTGTTTCTGCCAGAGTGCTGCAACGTTGAGCGGATGGAAACCGTCAACGTCTTTTTCCTTGGATATAGCCTCGATTACTTTTGATTCGCTAATGTGCTTTGGGAGAGGAAGCTGCACGAGCAAGCCGTCGACACTGTCGTCGGCATTCAATTCTGCAATTTTAGCGAGAAGTTCTTCTTCGCTAACAGTGTCGGGGTATTTTAGGGTTGTATTCTTAAAACCAACTTCACCGCAATCTCGGGCTTTTCCGGTGACGTAAGACACACTTCCGGGATCTTCACCGACGAGAATTACCACTAAGTGAGGCACTCGACCGTATTTAGCCTCACATTCCTTTACTCTTTCAGCCACTCCTTGCTTCACTTTCTTGGCAAGAGCGGTGCCGCTAACTATTTCGCCCATATTGTCAATTTTACGATATATTATTTCTTATTGCAAAATTAGCACATTTTTTTTATTTCACAAAATGATGGTAGGTTAATGTTTTCTACGAGATTTAAAAATGAGCGTAATGGAAAACAATATTGCAATAGTTATAATCAGAACGATCCAATTATCTCTTATAAATGATAAAATACTTTTAAATTTATCAGAGATAGTAGAAGTGTAATCTGCAGATTCATTTATGGACTGATTTATTTGGTCAGAATTGTCATTGCTGCTTGTCTCTATCTGCAAGCCGGAAAGTTCAAATATGTCGACACAATTTCCTCCAAATTTATTGCGGCCTTGAGATGTAGAAATAAGCCATCTGCCGTCGGGCGATACATCAAGTCCGACAGGATAAGAATCTACGGGCACATCGGCAATTTTATTCATGGCGGAGTCTACTATGCAAATCTTGCTTCCAAAATTGCATGCAACAAATATATAATCTCCTGAGGGGGAAAGCTCGAGAGTGCGGGCACCAGGGGCAACCTTCACTGTCTGCCAACCGGAGGTGTTGACAAATCGGGATTCTCCAAATTTTTCAATAGCATTGATAATTTCGGATAGTCGCAAGCGTTGCACATATCCAAGCACATTAATGCTTGCATATAGCCATCCGTCTTTGACTACGATATGACGAACATTGGGCATCATACCCAAAAGCTTTCCAAGGTATTTTTTCTTTTCAACGTCAATGACTGCAATTCCTCCTCCGCTCATGCATCCTACGAGCAAGTACCTGCCATCCGGGGTGAAAACAGATCCTCGCAGTGCCTCACCGGAATTTTTGTCGCGGTCTACACTTTCGGTGAGACTCAAATCTTGAAACAACTGGCGTCCGACAGCAATATTGGCTATGTACTTCCATTGATTGGGATCATTGGATGAGACATCGATGACTCCTACGGTATTATCGCCCCAATGGGCAACTGCTATTGTAGATTCATCCGGCGAAATTGTGATCATCTTTGGAAGGACTCCGGCTTCCATGATCCTAATGATGGAGTCTGTTGAGGTGTCGATTACTGCTAATGCTGATGGATCTTGGGCATTTATGTCGAAAGAACGACGATAGTATGGCACCCATAGATAGCGTCCGCCATGGCTGAATGTGCTTTCTACGGGTTTGCCTGTAAAGTTGTTGATATTATTTGTATAATGTCGAAATTTGAACAGTCCTGAATTTGGAGCCCAAAGATTGGAATGAGAAGAATTGAAGCGATGGCTAATTACGGCAAGTTTTTCCAATTCCGGAAGTGAATAAACTATTGTCTTTCCTCCTTCAAGAGAGTTGACGTAGAATTTCTTTCCAGAGGGATGAATGTTGACGCTTTTAGGAGATAGAATGTCCGGGTCATGTGTAGGCCCTCCTTTGTAGTTTTGAATTTTGTTGGCGAGTCTGATGTGTTTGTTAGATCCAAAATGCACTACAGTGTCAATTGAGGGATGTACTACAGGGGGAGCATCTTTGGATGACTTTTTTCCCTCTTGTCTAATTATCCCGTGTGGAGTCTTGCTTTCTTTGGACGAGTCAGTGGAAGTCGTAAAAGAAACCGAGTCAGAATTTAAGCCAATCCTTAATGCATATGAGGAAAAGGAGGGCATTATGATTAAAACCAAGAAGATGGCAGAGATAATTGACAATTTTCTGGGCATTTTGAATTTGAGTGAAATTAAAATATTCACAAAATTAGGCAAAAGTTTTTATAGTATCAAGAAAAAATTAACATATTTTGTGTTTTTTACGCAAAATATTAATATTAACTTTGCATAAATTATATTGTTTCAATTTTCGCTTGCGAAAGTTGAGTAAAATTAAGAGAATTATGAAGCAAAAGTTACGTGGCGCATCAAAAGCCATTATTTTAGTTCTTATGCAGTTGCCGATATTGGCTATGGCTGCAGACACCTATGTTTATTTGACCAAAGACGGAGTCAATCTCCGCGAAGAGCCTTCTACTACGGCTGCAATTGTAGAAAAAGGGAAAAAAGGAACTGTTTTTGTAGTTGAAGAGACTAAAACAGGATGGTATAAGGGAAAAAATGCCCAGTATGGAGATGTGCCGGTCTGGATTTCTACGTCAGTTTCTCAAAAGGGAATGGTTGGAGATGTACAAATGCCTGCATGGAGCATAGTAAGTATGCCAGAGGCCGCATTCTCATATGAGAATGTTAAAAAAAGTTCAGGTGGAGAGGTGTATGAGAACTGGACATTTACCTCATCGAATCCTAACTTCTGGATGGATGAGAAACCTGGGAGTAAATTTGATGCGGTCCAGAATATCTCAGTGATCAATGCCAACGGAAGCGTACGGGCATACGAAACCCAATATAAGGGCTCAGCATATGCATATTATCTTAAGATAACAGAGGAATCAAAGGATGGAGGCTCTTCTTTTGATAAGCTTGAGAGTCCCATCTATGTATATCCAAGCATCGGTTCAGAAAGTGGTATATACGTAGATGGCAATTTCTTCCGCGATAGTTCCGGGATGGATGATGAATGGTAA
>CAZCZX010000275.1:0-3436 GCA_964503095.1 uncultured Sangeribacter sp. | reverse complement strand
CAGATGGTAGACTCCGACCGCCACCTCTACCGCCTCTACCTCGAAAGCGCCGACGCCACCCAGCCTATCCTCTACTCCCGCCTCCGCTTCGCCTCCAGACACTGATCTTTCATTTCTTGTGTGGAGCTTTGTTGAATCACAAACCTAAAGTAAATGTGTCATATATACAGGGAGATAGAGGATATTATTCTCAACACTCAAGTTGCCCGGATGCAAGACTATAGCTTGATTAAGTTCTTGAGAATATTTACCCATTGCTTTTTCCAATGATGTCAAAGTATATCTTGTACCGGATTTTACCTCAATAAAGTTTATATTGTGCAGATTGGTAATTTTGCTTTTGGGCAACAAGAAATCCAGTTCCATTGTATTGCTACTATCCTCTCGGTCTGTCTTGGAATAAAAGAACAATTTATGCATATTGGCAGCTAACATTTGAGCTACAATATTCTCCATAAACATTCCATTGTTTACTGAAAGCTTGCCTGAAATAATTTTTCTGTACACGTCGTTTTTTTCTTCAACACTTGAAAAAGCCAAAGCATACAGAAGTCCTGTATCTCCCATATAACATTTGAGCGTGGTACGGCCTGCATTAATTTCAAGACCCATACTTGGCTCAGTGCTACTGAAACATAGATTGACAAAGCGCGCATCTTTTAGCCAAGTAAAAGGCTCGATGTAATCTCTCATTCTTGCACCTTCAGAAAGCGCAGACAAGCGAAATTTTTTCTCATGTTTAGACAATTGTGATGGGATCGAGTCAAAAATACTTTCCACCTTGAATGTATAAGCTCCAGTATGTTTGGCAATGTCACCTCTATATAAGGTTAGTATTGTCTTCTTTTCTCTATCTGCAGCATTGAAGTCTTTTGTTTTAAAATAAGCTTTCACCACTTGAGGCATCCCTCCAATGATCATATATTCTTTGAATAACTGCAAGGTTTTTCTATGCAATGCTTCTGGAAGAGCAACCCGCTTGTCGTAACATTCCTTTATGAAATCAATCAACAATTCTTCTCCAGCTGCCCAAAGATACTCCTCGAAATCCATGGGAAACATGTCAAGATGCTCTTCTTCTGAGGGAATGGTTATACTTTCCGTATTCTTACGGATAGACATTAGTGAACCGGTCTCAATGTAATCATATCTGCCATCCGCTACCAAATACTTAATAGCTGCTCTTACTTTAGGACATTCCTGAATTTCATCAAAAATTATCAATGACTTTCTCTCATAAAGAGTCGTATTATAAATTAGCTGAAGATACGAAAACAACCTATCCCGATCATGAAGAGTATCAAGGATTAATTTAAGATTATCTTCCGAAATATCATTGAAATCAACTTTGATGTAAGACTTATAATGATTTTTGCCAAATTCTTCTGCAATATAACTTTTACCAACTCGCCTTGCACCCTTTATTAAAAGTGCCGAAGCACCATTGCGACTTTTCCATTCCTCTAACTTATTATATATCTTTCTTTTCATAAGGCAAATTCACGTTTTCAAGAGTAAAATATACCATTTTTTACACGTTTTCAAGAGTTAAAATCCCTCCATTTCGCACGTTTTCAAGACTTAATTTATCGCAAATTTACACATTTTCAAAAGCAAATCCAAATTTTACAAGATTTTTATGCACTTTTTATGGTGAAACAAACAACAAATCCTGTGGCATTAAAAGCTGATTTATTTATGTGGGTTTTTCTTCAATTTGGTTGAAACCATTTTATTTCTGAGATACTTCTGTCGGTTCTGTGCTGTAAGATCAGCGCCTGGCCACAACACTGCGTAGCCAATAATAAAAATTCTGTGAAAATCTGCCCGTTCTGCGCTGACCTTAAAGATCTGCGCCTAACATCCATGTTCGAGCGACATTCAGTAACTTTCTTTGGTGGCTAAGTCAGCGCTCACAAGACTACTTTCGCTAACCACGTAACTAGCTTTTTCCATCAGCTCTTCCTAAATAATTTGCAAAAACCGATAAAATACTTTATCTTTGTGGGAAAATAGCGGCGTATGGAAGAGATAAAGGTAAAATATCCAATTGGAGATCAGGATTTCAAGTCGATAATAGAGGGCGGATTCCTTTATGTCGACAAGACACAATACATAAAAAAAATACTTGACGGGAATAAATACTATTTCCTTGCTCGTCCACGTCGTTTCGGAAAAAGCCTCTTCCTGTCTACACTCCGCTATTTTTTCGAAGGGAAGCGAGAGCTCTTTAAAGGACTCAACATCGACTCATCCGACTGGGCATGGGAGCCATACCCAGTTCTCCACCTCGACCTCAACACTAATAAATACGCCGAAACAGGTATATTAGACGGGATATTGGAACGCCATTTCAGAAAATGGGAGAAAGAATACAACTTAGATATCAGTGATACAGAGCCTTCTCAAAGATTTGCCAGTATTATTGAAGCTGCCCACGAAAAGACTGGGCGAAAAGTTGTGATTCTTGTTGACGAATACGACAAGCCTCTTGCTGGAAACGTGAAGATAGATGACAACTTAGAACATTACTGCTCTGTGCTTGATAGTGTCTATTCTAATCTCAAGAGCCCTGCAGAGCATATTAAACTTGTTTTCGTTACAGGAGTGAGTCGATTCAGCAACCTCAGTGTCTTCTCCAACCTCAACCATCTGAATGATATCTCATTCAATGATACATTTGCCGATATATGTGGCATAACGGAACAGGAGCTTCTTGATAATTTTAAGCACGGAATTGAACGTTTGGCTACCAAGCAAGGTAAAGGATACGAGTTGGTTGTGAAATTACTGAAACAAAATTACGATGGCTATCGTTTCACCCCAGCAGGTAGTGAGCTATATAACCCTTGGGCGGTACTGAACGCAATGGAGGAAAGTCGTATAGCTACATATTGGAATGGCACGCAGGAATACCCGTTGATAGCGAAAAGACTGCGTAATCTCGAAGTTGACATGGGATATATTCTAACGGGATACTGGAATCTTGACGCCCTTACATTGTTAGATCTTCAAAACACGAATCCTGCTGCACTACTGTATCAAGCTGGATACCTAACTATTGCCGACTATGATCCAAATAGAAACACCGCACGACTGCGAGTGCCAAATGATGAAGCACGAGCAGCACTCTTCAAGATAGGTGTCAGTTTCTCATCTACAACCCGCCGTATCGAAGGCTGGATAATCGAATAAGATCCATTTAGAATTGTAATGACGGAGCTTGAAATGATGCGATGGGTTTTGGGGATTTTGCTGGTGGCAGGATCTTTGACTCTACTTGTGCTTTATTTCTATCAGGATAGCAGCTTGCAGAAAGGGATTGATGCTGGATTGGATCGGAGTCTATTGCAAAAAGAGTTGCTTTCGATGGTAGATCCTTCAGCTACATCCATACCATCGGCCATCTTGGAGTCGGAGGCGTATGAAGCATTGC
>CAZCZX010000274.1:0-3438 GCA_964503095.1 uncultured Sangeribacter sp. | reverse complement strand
GAAGAGAGAGTCATGCTGAAGTCAGCTATGGAGTCTCTCTTGCTTCCGACATAGCGGTAAGATACGTTTTTTAATGAAATCATCTTTCTTATCTTTAATTAATAACAACTTTCCATATCACTGAAATAGTGTATTAGTGTAGTAATACACCGCAAAATTATAATAAAAATTTTAAACCACCAAATTTTCTTTAAAAAATTTTCAAATATTTTTAATCAGATCTATCGATGCCGGGAATTTTTAGTAAATTTGCAGAATGAAACGGATTGGAATACTTAGTGACACCCATGGATGTTGGGACGATCGATATGCCACATATTTCAGCGATTGCGATGAAGTCTGGCATGCCGGGGATATTGGTGACTATGCAATTATAGAGAAATTACAGGATTTCGTGCCCACCGTAAGAGCTGTGTCGGGAAATATTGACCATGGAATGGTGCGCAGAAAATGCCGGGAACTTGAGATTTTCCAAGTGGAAGGAGTAAGGGTGCTTCTTACACACATAGGCGGGTATCCGGGAAAATGGAGCAAGGGAATGAAGGCTTTATTAAAAGAAAATGACATTAACCTGATGGTGGATGGGCATTCTCATATTCTTAAAGTAATATATGATAGGGAACTGGAGTTACTTCACATTAATCCCGGAGCGGCCGGCATCTATGGATGGCACAGCGTTAGGACACTCGTCAAATTGACTATCGATGGCTCAGATATGCGAGACTGCGAGGTGATAGAGCTTTCACCCGCTAAGTCTAATAATGCAGATACATAAAATTACTCTAAAATGAGTATTGATAAAGTGCAGAATTTTTTGTAATTTTGCACTTATTTAGAATTAGTCTATATAGCAAGATGAGATTAGTCGACCTGCAGCCTGGTGAAACAGGCGTAATTACCAAAATATTAGGACACGGAGCCTTTCGCAAGAGAGTTATGGAAATTGGCTTCGTGCGCGGAAGAGAAGTCACATGCATGCTTAATGCTCCTCTGATGGACCCAGTCAAATATGCTTTGATGGATTATGAGGTATCTCTTCGCAGAAACGAGGCTTCCATGATAGAAATCATGCCTCTTAAAGAGTGGCATGATCACGAGACTGACGCAGATAAGGCAGAAAAAAAGGCTACCGCACATCATGATGAGGATGCCTCTCATGCTGTCAGGCATGATAAGATCATTAATGTCGCACTCCTCGGGAATCCTAATTGTGGCAAAACATCACTTTTCAATATTGTGAGTGGTGCCAACGAACATGTTGGCAACTACGCAGGGGTTACTGTTGACGCGAAGTCGGGTCACTTAAACTACAAAGGTTATCGTATCAATATAGTGGATCTTCCCGGCACATATTCGCTCTCTGCATATAGTCCAGAGGAACAATATGTAGTGAGATACCTTCGAGACGAAACTCCGGATGTGATGATCAATGTGATTGTTGCATCAAATCTTGAACGAAATCTTTATATGACTACCGAACTCATCGACATGAACCGTCCGATGGTGATTGCGCTTAACATGTATGATGAGCTTGAGAAGTCGGGAGCCACTTTGAAATATAAGGAACTCGGCGCGATGCTTGGAGTTCCGATTGTTCCTACTGTGGCTGCTACCGGCAGGGGAGTGCAGCACCTTCTTGACACAGTCATCGAAGTGTATGAAATGAGACATCCCGACATCCGGCACATTCATGTCAAGATGAGTCCGGAAATAGAGTCCGGAGTAGATGTGCTGAGAGCAGACTTGAAGGCAGATTCAAAAGTGCCACTTCATTTTGCTACACGCTACCTTGCTATAAAACTTCTTGAGGGGGACCCGGAAGCAGAACTATTGATAAAGAATACCCCGGATTATGATAAGATCATAAAAGATCGTGATCGGGTAGCCGCAGAAATCAAACAGGAAATCAACGAAGATGTCCAGACTGCAATCGCAGCCAACAAATACGGTTTTATTCAAGGAGCACTTGCTGAAACATTGGAAGGAAACCTTGCTCATGAAGAAAAGACCACTAAGCTTATTGATACGATTGTCACCAATAAACTCTTTGGTTTTCCGATATTCCTGGCAGTGATGTTCTTCATTTTTTGGTGTACATTTGAACTCGGCTCCTATCCAATGGAATGGATAGAAGACCTTGTCGGTTGGATTTCGCAACTTGTATCAAGATTTCTACCAGAAGGACCATTGAAAGATCTATTGCTGGATGGTATTATTGGAGGCGTAGGGGGAGTTATTGTATTCCTTCCCAATATTCTAATACTATATTTCTTTATCTCCTTCATGGAAGATTCAGGATACATGGCGAGGGTTGCATTCATAATGGACAAACTAATGCATAAAATGGGACTTCATGGCAAGAGTTTCATTCCATTGGTGACCGGATTCGGCTGTAATGTGCCTGCAATCATGTCAACCCGAATCATCGAAAGCAGTTCCAGCCGCTTGATAACAATCTTGATTCTTCCATTTATGTCATGCTCTGCAAGACTGCCGATATATGTCTTACTTGCAGGAGCATTCTTCCCTCGTCATGGAGCCATCGCGTTTTTCAGCCTTTATTTGCTTGGAATCATAGTAGCTATTGTTACGGCTAAATTACTCAGGAAATTTTGGTTTAAGGAAGATGAGACCCCGTTTGTCATGGAATTGCCACCATATCGCGTACCAACCTCCAAGGCTGTGATGAGGAGCATGTGGTCGAAGGCTAAACAATATCTTCAGAAAATGGGTGGCCTTATTCTTGTCGCATCCATAATAATCTGGGCATTATCATACTTTCCACGATACTCATTTGACCAAGTTCCAAAATCATACATCGAATCAACACTTGCTGAAATGCCGGACGATATAAGGCAAGACAAGACTGCTGAAGAGATCAATTCCCTTGTGCTTCATTCATATCAGCAAGAGCATTCTATTTTAGGAAATATTGGTAAATTCTGCGAGCCTGTAGTGCGTCCGATGGAACTTGGATGGCAATCTTGTGTGTCACTTATCGCAGGTATGGCAGCTAAAGAAGTGGTAGTGTCAACAATGGGTGTGCTATATGTAGGTGATGACGATGCAGATGCCTTGAGCGAAAGACTCAAAACACCCTCACCGCTCACCGGGAAAGCCCCCTTCACAACGGCTTCGGCAATTGCATTCCTTGTCTTTGTGCTATTGTATTTCCCATGTATAGCCACGCTTACCGCAATCATTCGAGAAACCGGAAACTGGCGCTATGGACTCTTCTCTCTATTCTACAACACCATCCTTGCATGGCTATTAGGAGTTGCAGCATTCAATATCGCCAATTTATTTACTTAATTTAGCCCAATTAGACTAATATGACTAATTAGACCAATATGACCAATTAGACCAATTAGACCAATTAGACCAATTAGACTAATAAGCCCACAATTATACTTTAAAGGTAGTGTTTTCCGTTATATA
>CAZCZX010000273.1:0-3448 GCA_964503095.1 uncultured Sangeribacter sp. | reverse complement strand
TTTTGACTGCGTGGGACGCATGCGGAGCATGCTTGATTACGTTCATTTGCTTCGGTCTTGGTTTCCTTTTTGACTTTGTGGGACGCATGCGGAGCATGCTTACTACTTTTTTTGACGATTTGGGCTGGGTTTGTGTTATTTGGGATGTGGTCATATTTTTAAATAATAGTTAAAAGGAATTTGAGATTTCTTGGAAAAGTGTTAACTTTGTAAGTGGAAAATAACAAAAATCTTAAAATATGGATGTAAAAGGAATTTGTGGGGCTGCGTTGGCTTATATTGTGGGGATTGCCAGGATTGCCGGTGGGGTGATCAGTATTAGTTCGGGAGTGTCGGCTACCGAGACTTGGGTTGGCATTGTGTTGATTGCTATCGGGTTGTTTATACTGTTTAGCATGACTATGCTTTTGATCAAGCGGACTATGTTCTGGTTTATGATGGTGGCTTTGTCAGTCATTTTGTTCTGGTTGGATGGGCTTGTCAATGGTTTTCTTTTGTATGGTCATCCCCAGATGTCGGGGCAGATTGTCAATATCTGCTGCGTTATGGTGATACTTATGCTTTCTCGCGACATTGTCAGGGATTTGCAAAATTGACTTAATTACTTTTTTTGACGCGCTGGGGCGCATGCGGAGCATGCTTTACTACGTTTTGGACGCTCTGGGGCGCGCACGGAGTGCGCTTACTACTTTTTTTGACTCTGAAAAAATTTGTGGGATATTATTGTGAGTTGGTGGATTTTTGCTAACTTTGCAAAGAAAAACACTCGTTTTAGATAGCAAAATAGGTAAAGAGATGAGATTCACAAAAATGCATGGATGCGGCAATGACTATGTCTATATAGATTGCCGCGAGGGAGTGCCGGAAAATGTCGCTGAGTTGGCAATACGCCTTAGCGACAGGCATAAGGGCATAGGAGGAGATGGCATTATTCTTATCTGCAAGTCTGATAAGGCCGACTTCTTGATGCGTATCTTCAATGCTGATGGTTCGGAAGGGAAGATGTGTGGCAACGGAATCCGTTGTGTGGCAAAATATGTGTTCGATAAAGGATTGACCACCAAGCATCATCTGCAAATTGATTCCCTTTCTGGAGTTAAGATAATCGATATTGCGCCTGAAGCTAAACCGGGTGACTATGAGACTTGGGTGACGGTAGACATGGGAAAACCTGAGACTGAGGCTTTGGAAGAAACCATAAAACTTTCGGATGACACACTGCTTACCGGAAGCATCATCTCAATGGGGAATCCTCATTTTGTAGTGTATTCAGACGAGGCTCCTTCTGATGCCATGGTGCTTGGACAAGGACCATTAGCGGAGAGGCATGAGCGTTTCCCTGACCGATCGAATATAGAGTTTGCACGCGTATTAGGGAAAGATGAAGTGGAGATGCGAGTATGGGAACGTGGGAGTGGCGAGACGATGGCATGCGGCACAGGGGCATGCGCAACGGCTGTGGCTGCTATGCAGCGTGGACTGACGGGCAATGACGTGACAGTGCATTTGCGCGGAGGAGACTTAAAGATACGTCTCGATGAGCGCGGGCATGTGCTTATGACCGGGCCGGCTGTGGCTGTGTTTGAGGGAATGCTTTTGTAATGATAGTTTTTGTCGCGCGGGGAGAATTCTAAATTCTAAATTCAAAATTCTAAATTATTAAGATGATACAGGTAAATGATAATTTTTTGTTGCTTCCGGAGTCTTATCTTTTTTCGGAAGTGGCTCGGAGGGTTAAAGATTTTCAGGAGAAGAATCCTGAGGTGAAAGTGATTAGGATGGGGATTGGCGATGTGACTCGCCCTCTATGCAAGGCTGCTATTGAGGCAATGCACCGCGCGGTGGATGATGAAGCCGACACTGCAACATTCCATGGCTATGGTCCGGAACAGGGCTATTCCTTCCTGCGCGATAAGATCGCTGATTTCGACTATCAGAAGAGAGGAATAGAGATCTCTGCCGACGAGATTTTCATAGGCGACGGAGCGAAGAGCGATCTGGGCAATTTCTTCGATATTCTTGCTCAAGACAATACAGTGGCAGTGACCGACCCTGTCTATCCTGTCTATGTAGACACTAATGTGATGGGTGGCCGTGGAGGCAAACGAACTGGCGAGCACCATGAAGGTATCATTTATATTCCTATCAATAAGAGTAATAACTACGAGCCTCAGTTGCCTGAAGAAAGACCCGATGTGATCTATCTGTGCAGTCCCAACAATCCGACAGGCACTGCAATGACACGCGCAGAACTTCAAAAATGGGTGGATTATGCTCGCAAGGAAGGGTGTCTGATTCTTTTTGACTCAGCCTACGAATCATTTATACATAGCGAAAATGTGCCACACAGCATTTACGAGTTGGAAGGAGCCAAGGAAGTGGCTGTTGAGTTCAGAAGTTTCTCAAAGACAGCTGGATTTACAGGCGTGCGCTGTGGCTACACAGTCGTGCCATTTGCCTTGAAAGGACATGACAAGGATGGAAATGAAGTGAGTCTCAACCGGCTATGGAACCGGCGCCAATGCACGAAATTCAATGGTGCTTCCTATATCTCACAGCGAGCTGCTGAAGCAGTCTACAGTGAGGAGGGGAGAAAGCAAATTGAAGAGACCATCGAATACTATATGGAGAATGCCCGAATGATGCGCAAATCTCTTTCAGAAGTGGGATATGACGTAATAGGGGGAGTAGACTCTCCCTATATATGGCTTAAGACACCTGACGGAATGTCGTCTTGGGAATTTTTCGACTACCTTCTGAAGAATCATGGCATAGTAGGAACTCCAGGCTCGGGCTTTGGCGCGGAAGGAGAAGGATATCTCCGACTGACTGCCTTCAACACTCATGAGGCAACCAGGGAAGCGATGCTTCGAATGAAATAATAAAAGCCCCCTAACCCCCTAAAGGGGGAATAAGGATACCTGAATGGGTGAACTAATGAGGCTGTCTAAGTGTTTATTCGATAAATATTAACTTTGACTCCTATTTCCCCCTTTAGGGGGATAGGGGGCTATTTAAAACACAATTACTATGGAAAACAATATTAATCTCGCAGCAGCTAAAGCAGCAGCTGAAGTATCAAAGACAGCAGCAGAAGTATCATCAGAATCAGCAAAAATTGCAGCCGAATCAGGATTTGCAGCAGCCAAAGATATGGCAACTGATAAATTGGCTGAAGCCAAGGCAGACGCAGCAGAAACTTATGCTGACGCTAAGGCAGCGGCCGCTGACAAATTTGCAGATGCGAAAGACGCTGCTCAGGAAGCAGCCGCCCAAGCACAGGATAAAGCAGCTGAATTGAAAGATAATCTTCAAGATAAACTCGCTGATGCAAAGGATGCACTCGGCGACAAGGTGGATCAGGCTAAAGACAAATTGAGCGGTTTTGCAGCTCAGGCTCTTGGAAAAATCTCAGAATTTGCATCCAAGGCTTCTGACGCAGCTGCTC
>CAZCZX010000272.1:0-3451 GCA_964503095.1 uncultured Sangeribacter sp. | reverse complement strand
TGCAGTATCAACTTTCTAAGATGAGCAAATCAGTATTTCAAGATGGTGTTGAACTATTGGCTGTGGGTGGAGTGCGTTTCAAGAATTTCGTTTCGCTTGCGGTAGCACTTAATAAAAAGATTGCTATAATCACTGATAACGATGGAAAGTCTAGGGACGAGATTACGAAATTATATATTCCCGAAGAAATAGAATCCTCGCATCCATTAATAACAGTTTTCACCTGTGAGGACACTGCAAATTCAACACTTGAAATAGCTTTTCTCAATAAGAATAGTGATAAATTTACAGATTTGGCTAATATTATTAGAAAGAAGAAAGAGTCAAGTGAGTCACTAGATAAATTACAATCTTTTATGCTGAAAAATAAAACCACATGGGCATACCGCCTCCTTGAAAGTAAAGATAAGTCATTTGAGACCCCCGATTATATTGTAGATGCCCTTAAATGGATTTATGATGAATAATCTTTGTCTTATTGCAGCTGCTGGAGCAGGAAAAACTACTTACATTATTGAAAAAGCCATAGATGCTATAAAAGCTGATCAGAAAGCAAAAGTTCTGATAATTACTTTAACACTTAAAAATCAAGATAACATTAAAGAAAGGATAAATCAGCTTCCCATTAAATTGGCAAAACGTATAAGAGTGTCTGGATGGTATCAATTTTTATTAAAATATATCATCCGACCTTATAAAGGCGATGTAATTCCTGAACTATATGACAGGAATGTATCCATGCACTGGTCAGAGGCTAATCAGACGATAAATTATGGAAAGTATCAAAAACCTCGTTATTCAGCAAATGATACAAAAGCAAAGTACCTTAAAAATGGGAAAATATATAAGAATTATTTATCCGAGTTTGCTTCTGATTGTATAGCGAAAAATCAAAATACATGTATGAAACGACTCAGATCTATATTTTCGCATATTTTTATAGATGAGTCTCAAGATATGGCTGGGTTTGATTTTGAAGTAATTAAATCCCTACTATTTTCCTCAATTAGCATTACCTTAGTTGGTGATCCTCGGCAACACACCTATGTTTCAAATACTTTGAGGAAGCATAAACAGTACAAAGGGAGAGTAGAGAAATTTTTAGAAGAAAAAATTAATACGATAAAGAAGAAAATCGTCAATATTGATTACACAACACTTAACGTATCCCATCGATGTGGTGCAGAAATCTGTGAAGTGGCATCGTTAATTCATGAAGACTTTCCACCAACATTGCCATGTCAGTGTGAATCATGTAGCGAGAAGCGACTTGGTTATCTTCAAGGTGTTTGTAGGGTGTTTTATGTAAAACAAGATAACATTGAGGAATTTATACGTAGATTTTCTCCTGTTGCATTAACACATAGTATCACAACTCGAATTCATCCATATATAAAGCAACGAATGAATATGGGAGAATCTAAAGGTTTGGGTATGAAGAGTTGTTTAATCTATCCCACTAATCCAATGTTAGATTTCTTAAAATCTGGTAAGGATTTAGCTCCAGTGGAAAAAGCGAAACTATATGTTGCAATAACGAGAGCTACTCATATTGTAGGTATAGCCATACCCCAAAAATTCATCAGTAATAAAATCAAAATAGCTTATTGGGATCCCTCTGAAGATATATTTTCGACTATGCCTTTGGGTTCAATTACCATACAATAACCCAAACTATTTCTATTAAAGATTAAGATGAGTCATAAACCGACAATCCATACATACTTTGATAATCGCGATGGATTAATGATTCCTCGTGAGACATCACGATTTTTCAATTGTGAATATGACCCCATTTATAAAGATGTAAGAACAGCGTTTTTGAGTGAGTTACGAAGTGAAGTTAAGAAACAAGAACGGATTGACTCAAAACGAACTTTTCTGTGTGGATGCTGTAAAAGACCACTAAAGATTGTAGGAGGAAATGAGAATGGTAAAAAGTGTTTTCATTTTATGCACATATTCACTCCTTCCCAGAGTGAATGTGAGTTCTTTGATAAGGTACCTTATAGTAAGGAAGAAATAAAAGCAATGGTGTTTAATGGAAGGACGGAGAGTGTCCTCCATAAACAAACTAAGAACTCTATTGCCTCAGCTTTAAATGGAGAACCTGAAATTACTGAAGTTGCAGTGGAAGAGGTTGCAAAGAGAGTTGGAAAGACATGGCGCAAACCTGACATACGGGCAGTTTTTAAAGATAAAACTGTCGTATTTGAGGTGCAGTTATCTCCAATCTTTCATCATGTCATTTTGGAAAGAAATGATGCGTATAGGGATAACGGTTGGTATATTTGCTGGATATTTGACGATGTAAATGAGGACGCGCCAGTAATGAGAGAACTTGACGCTTGGGTAAACAACAACTATAATCTCTTTGGATTTGATGATAATGCTAGAGCTGCTACGGGAAATACCGGGAGATTACATCTTACAGTTAAGTATTATACCTTTAACGTAATTGAAGAAGGTCTTAATTCTAGGCTAGGTGGTGAATGGCATACCGAAACAGTTCAATTCTCAGATTTAACTTTTGATGCAAATCAAAGGATGGTCTATTTACATGACTCAAATTCAGAACGGCAAGAATGTCTAAACCGAATCCAAGATATAATCAATAACTGCAATACGCAAATTGAAGAAAACAAAAGAAAAGAAGATGAAATATGTCGAATAAACACTGAAAAAGAAAATGTTCTTGATTTTGTATCGCACATACCCGCGTATCTATTTCCGTCTGATATGTTTGGGCAAGTACTGAAATACCTTGATAGTTTTAGCGAGGAAATAATTGATGGATTGTTGGCTGGTATTCGTTCTAACATTAAGACATTTGAGTTGGACGCCTTAAACAAGTGGCTGAAAATTGTTTGTGAAGTTGTAAGATTAAAAGATAAAGGAATCCAGAATAGTAAGGAATTATGGAATGAAATAATTTATTTTCGTACATTTCATGGTATCAAAATTAAATATGTATCGCTCAGTGACTATTTTAAAGTTTTTGGAGTCTACGATTATAGCAGAGTATTGCCATTACTCAAGCAGCCAATAGATGAGCAGACTTCTATGTTTCTAAATGCTATAAAAGTTGGGGATAAGGATTTCGTGTTTTATACCCCTCTACTACTTCTTAACAGATTCTACAAAGTAAGGAGTACCTTACCTGAAAGGATTTTGACATTTTTCGCCAAGAGACAAAAAGAGATTTGGTGTCTCGTCTCCGCTCAACAGGGACAACCATTTGGATATGATATGAAAAATCTAAGACAGATTGCTAATTTGGTGTGGAACAGTTATCCTGACATAGCAGATTTATTCCTATATCTGATTAGAAGAAATCAATTCATCAATATTGTTGCAGATGTCAAAGTGAAACCTGGGAAAACTCCTGTCAATCATTATCAAAGATTAATAGACTGCGCTGAGAAGAAAACTCAAACTCAAGACCTGACTT
>CAZCZX010000271.1:0-3462 GCA_964503095.1 uncultured Sangeribacter sp. | reverse complement strand
ATACGCTTTTGGCGTATACACGCTTTCCAGGCGTGCCTCTTCAGCCACTCGAGCACCACTCCAAAAATTGCAGTCGCAATCTCTTCGCGTTTGCGACTGCAAAGTTAATACTATTTTTTCATTCCACCAAATAAAATCAATATTTTTTTGAAAAAATATTTCTATTGGAATGTCATGGAATTTATTCTACAGACTTCACGATGGAGCAACCCATAAAACTAACACGTTTTCCTGCAACATTATAGCTAAAATTCACATCTACCAACTCTGGATCTAAAAACGTCATAGAAAAGTCGGTCACTTTGTATTTGTCAGACTCCACAAATTCGCTCTTATTGTCTACCGTGCCAGGAATTGTAGTTTTTGGAGCACTTGCCTCCAGTTTAAAGCCCTCGTGGGAAAACACAACCGGAACATCTTCCAATATCATAACTTTTGGTTCAGAAGTTCCCGGATTAGCCACCAATTCCATACCAAGCACGTATACCTTTGCTTTATTTTTTGAAAAATCAATATCCACTACGTATCCCGTAGATTTTGTGCTATAAGTAGATGATTCTTCTGAAACATGAGAGGTGCCAACATAAGTAGAGAGAGGCTTGAATGTGCTGATCTTATAGTCGTCGTTAAGAACATAATTCAGAATAAGGCGTTCTTCGACACCATATTCAAACTTATAATTTGGACTTAAAAGATTGGCCGGCTGCACTTGATAGCGATAAGGAACATAGCCGCTAAAATCTGTTACCTTTGCACCTTTACCGATATTAGTCGAACGCGAAAAGCCCAAATACGCTACCTTTTCGCCAAAAGTTTTGCTGACGGGAGTCAGAGTGTCGGTCTCAAATGATATCTTTTGATTGTTGATGATCACATCAGTGGCCGTAATGTCCACAACATTCTTAGAAATAATATATTTGAACTTATAAGAGGACTCTGAGACACTCGCATCTTGATCAGAATTATTGAGATTAACAATGAGATTAGCCTCCTTGTAAGTCATATCATAATAAGAATCCCTGTTTCCCATGTCGCATGAAGTAAAAGCCATGGCGACAGCAGCAAGTGAAAGAAATTTAATTTTATTCATTTGTTAAGTAATTTAGTTCAGAAATAGGATGCAAAATTAATAAAAAAAAGACATATTCACATATACATGTATCAAAAATGCTATGAAATAATCATAAAAAATCAAAATAAAAAGTTAATTTTGCAGGTTGAAACGGACAGGAGTGCCATTCGGCTATCCCAATACCGTCATAAAGAAGAAAACTGATCAAACAAAAACATGAAATCATTACGCGAAATATTTAGGATCGGAACCGGACCATCATCTTCCCACACAATGGGTCCACGCAAGGCAGCGGAGACATTCCGCGATCAGCATCCCGAAGCATCAAAATATGAAGTGACACTCTATGGGAGCCTCGCAGCCACAGGGAAAGGGCATATGACCGACGTGGCAATTATTGATGAGTTTTCAAAGTCCGGCAAGGAAGTTGAAATCATCTGGAAACCCGAAACATTTCTTGAGTTTCATCCAAATGGAATGAAGTTCAGAAGTCTTGACAGTGATGGGAACGAGACCGGAGAATGGACTGTATTCAGCGTGGGTGGCGGCGCTTTGGAAGAGCCTGGGAAGCCACAATCTGAATCTGGAGAGATTTATCCTTTAAATACAATTGGAGACATCATGGCATATTGCGAACGCACTGGCCACACTTATTGGGAATATGTGGAGCAATGCGAAGGGCCCGAGATATGGGATTATCTCCTTGATGTATGGCAAGTGATGAAGGCAGCCGTAGAACGAGGACTTAATAGGGAAGGCAGACTCCCGGGTCCTCTGAATTTGCAAAGGAAGGCGTGCTCATATTATGTAAAGGCCGGAGGATATAAAGACAATCTTAAAAGCAGAGGGCGAGTATTTGCCTATGCATTGGCCGTAAGCGAGGAGAATGCCTCGGGAGGAGAGATAGTGACGGCTCCTACTTGCGGATCGAGTGGAGTAATCCCGGGAGTGCTCTATCATCTCTGGGAAAGCAGACATTTTGCCGATGCGCAGATGGTGCATGCACTTGCCACTGCAGGTCTTTTCGGCAATGTAGCCAAGCACAATGCTTCCATTTCAGGAGCAGATGTTGGATGCCAAGGAGAAGTCGGAGTGGCATGCGCCATGGCGGCGGCTGCCGCAACTCAGCTTTTCGGTGGGAGTCCAGCACAGATAGAATATGCCGCGGAGATGGGACTTGAGCACCATTTAGGAATGACCTGCGATCCAGTCTGCGGATTGGTGCAAATTCCTTGTATTGAAAGGAATGCCTATGCAGCGGCACGAGCCCTTGATGCAAATATATATGCTTCTTTCACAGACGGGAGCCATCGAGTATCATACGACAAACTCGTCAATGTAATGAAAGAAACAGGGCACGACCTCCCATCGCTTTATAAAGAGACCGGAACCGGTGGTCTTGCCAAAGACTACGAGCAGATGCTCCGGAAATGACAAAATGCCTAATATTTGATATTTATTCAGTGGAGAAATTTGAGATAAATGTACTTGGATGTGGGAGTGCAAAGCCCTCTCCTATTCATAATCCTTCTTGTACGGTGGTCAATTTCCGAGACAATTTGTTTATGATAGATTGCGGAGAAGGGGCCCAGAAGGAATTTCAGAGGCAGCGGCTTAAATTCTCTCGCCTCAACCACATATTTTTGACCCACCTGCATGGCGACCACGTATTCGGACTGCCTGGACTAATCGGCACAATGGCCTTGTCCGGGCTTGAAGGGGATATCACCATCCACACGTTCGAGGATGGGAAAAATATCTTAACTTCAATCTTTGATTATTTCAATCGTGGGCTTCCGATTGATGTAAAATTTAATGTAATTCGTCCGGAAGAAGCCGTGATTTTCGAGAACTCTTCTTTGAGAGTAAGAACCGTTCCCTTACGTCATAAAATCCCTGCAGTAGGATATGTATTTGAAGAAAAGCCACGGCTCAGACACATCAACCGCGAGATGTGTGATTTTCATGGCGCACCCTTATGGGCTTTCAATTCTATCAAAGCAGGCAATGACTTCACTAAGCCGGATGGAACAACTATTCCAAATGCATTGCTTACAAAAGATCCGGAGCCGCCACGCAGCTACGCCCACATCAGCGACACTGCATATATGCCCGATCTCGCCGAAAAGATACATGGAGTTGACCTACTCTTTCATGAGACGACTTATCTAACCAAAGACCTTGACAAGGCCAAGGAACGAGGGCATTCCACTGCCGCCCAAGCCGCTCAAACTGCCTTAGACGCCAATGCGAGGGCTCTCCTCACCGGCCATTATTCTTCAAGATATAAAGACGACAAACTATTTTTGGAAGAAGCAAAGACTGTTTTCTCCAATGTCATTCTTGGCAAAGAGGGACTCAAAGTGAAGTTAGATGATAAATTATAATCA
>CAZCZX010000270.1:0-3494 GCA_964503095.1 uncultured Sangeribacter sp. | reverse complement strand
CCGATTTGGGCATCCCTCACAAGATAGAGCCATTTCTGCCCGTGAGGCAGCATTACTGCAAACGTTTCCTATGGATTATAAATTTTTTAAGAATGAAAAATCCGTATCTCTGACAATCGCATCAAGATATATCGGAAACGCAGTCCCCCCTAAATTGGGTCAGATCATTGCAAAAAGCATTAAGCAACATATCAGAAATACTTCGTATGAGCACTGAATCAAATATTTTGAAATGGCGATTTGACATAAGCACATTTCGCTTAATCGGTCGTGATCTTATTACAGATCGCGTTACCGCCTTATTTGAATTGATCAAGAACTGTTATGATGCTAATGCCACTGAGGTAACTGTAAAATTTGAAAATGTCGGCACTATAAATAATGCTTCAAGAATTTCCATCCAAGATAATGGAATCGGTATGTCTTTCGAGGATGTTCGTGATAAATGGATGGTGATTGGAACATCAAGCAAAAGACGTAATCCAATGTCACCACCACCCTTTTTAAGAAGATGCGTAGGAGAGAAAGGCATAGGTCGTTTCGCCGTTGACAAATTAGGCGATCAAGTAGATATTACAACGAAGCAGATCACTTCTGATTCATGGTTACGTGTATATATCAACTGGAAAGAATACTTTAATCAACTCGAAGACTCCCATTCCACTATACGCCTATTTACAGACATTGAGAATACATATGAATACATTCCTGCAGAAAATAAATCTAAAGCAGGTACGATTTTAACAATCACACAGTCTAGAGACATATGGCAAAAAAAAGACGTCATTCGGATTCTTCGAGAGTCTTCTAGAATAGTATCACCATTCGACAAAAGTAAATATCCTTTTCGAATTCACGTCATAGCGCCTGAATATAATATTGACGCATGGTCGGACGAGTACAAAATTGACGGAAGAGATCTTGCAACAAAGTCTGCATCAATTGGTTTTAGTGAAACCAAACAACAGTGTCTTTTGTTCAATGAGACTACTGGCGATCTTGAAATATCTGAGACAGATATCCCAATCTTTGGTGGCGTAACCATGGAACTTTACTATTTTGACGGAAAAGCTCGCGAAGCATTCCGCAGAAAATATTCAGATGCAAAAATTGATGGCGTAAAGATTTATCGTGATGGCATTATCACAACACCATTTGCTGAACAAGAGGATGAATCCGATAAGAAGCGAGATATCCTTGGAATTGACAAAAGATTATGGGCAAGCCTATTTGACAAAATTAGCACACGTGAACTTATTGGAATAGTAAATATTACGAAGGAGGGTAACCCCCAGATCATTGACGCTACAAATAGGCAAGATTTCACTTCTACACCCGAGTACATGGCTCTAAAAGATTTTATAATCTTGCAGATAGAAGCCCTTGAACAATTTAAGAAATACTACAATAATAAAAATAAATCTGAACAAGCAAAGAATATTCAGAATGCCGGAACTGGAGTCTCCCTCATCGTAGAAAAAGTTGAGGATCTTATGAAAAAGAATCCAGCACTTACTGAACAACTTGCATCACTAAAAGATATTGCAGTTAAAACAGGTCAACGTTTAGAATCAGCGGTTAAGGAGCAACAGGAGGCAGAAGAAGAACAATCGCGACATGAAAGCATGTATCTTCGTATCATGAGTAGACAAGAGGATGCCATAAATGTAGCCCATGCAGTAAAAACTTCAATGGGAAAAATTCAGCGACAGGCGAGGTTCTTTAAATTACGATTTCCTAATGAAGATTTAAATGATTTTTTCACGTTATATTCAAATCAGATTCATGCTGAAATGGTTAACCTTGAAAGAGCTACGGAGGAACTATTTGATTATTCTAAGGTAAATTTATCATTCACTGATATAAACTTGAAACAACTCATAGAGTATCTTTTAAACTCATATGTAGATGAATTTGAATCTAAGGGGATTAAATTGGAAATGAACATTGAAGATAATTTAATACTTAAATGTAATGAAATCATATTCTATGATATTGTACAAAATCTTACGAATAATGCCATTAAGGCCATGAAAGATAGCGAGAAAAAAATATACCGATGTACTGTGAGAGCTAATGATGAGAAGCTTGTCATGGATTTCTCAGATACCGGATGTGGCATACCTGTTGAAAAACGCGAGTGGGTTTTTGGTATATACAACACGACTACCGCAGAACAAGGTGGAGGTGGTATTGGCCTTTATGCTGTACGTATGAGAGTTCAAGCATTAAAAGGCTTTGTCGTTGTCAAAGATAGTGAATTTGCGCCATTGGGAACAACAATACACATTGAGTTACCATTCAAAAAATAAGCAAATGGAAGATAATATGTTTCATATAATTATAGTTGATGACACGATGGGAGAGAAGGATCCATTTGTTGTCAATCTGAAATTGGATTATGATAGCAACGCCATAATAACATACTTTGATAATGTTAAGTCTGCCATGGAATTCATAGACGAACATATGTCTGAACGCATGATCGTTTTTATGGATTGTAAATTCGGCTCTGTATGGGAAGGTATTGATGCTGTGATTAAACTTCGTAAAAAAACAGCACTTATATATGTGGTAATGATGTCAGCAAATCCAATCAATCAGCTAAAAACTGACGACTTAGCTTCTCTTATAAACATCGAAAATATATTTTTTATTAAAAATACGGACGAAGATGGTGCCAAAGAAAAAGTCGAAAAGATACGTTCTATATGGAAATCAAGATTCGATTGTATTCTAGAGAGGTGGCTTACGCGACATCCAGAAATTTCGGACGTAGAGGCATTCTCTCAATCAGGGAAAAGATATACTTGGAAGGACATTCTTTCAGAGATTAGAATGCAAACTTCCGTTGGAAAGGCGATGGAACAAATGGTTAATCAATTCTACTTGTTTAAATACGCGGAGAATAAGGAGTCATAATGGAACGTCTTCTAATTGCCTATAATAATGCACACAACTCAGATCTGCATTTTTTCTTTGAGTCTTGTGCTGATGATGCTAAACAGTTCTGTGTTGACAATCATCATGATTTTGAGTCAATTTGTCCTCCTTCTCTTTTAGAAAGCAATGTGATTCCAAGCCTCAATACTTTTTCAATATTTTTCTTTGCATCTCATGGAGATTCAGAAGGTATTTATAATGAAAATTACGAGGATATCGTATCCACAAGAACTGTTAATTATGATTTTGCCGGCAAAACTCTTTATGTGGTATCGTGTATGTGTGCTCAAAAACTCATGCCTGAATTAAAGAGAAATGGTTTGGAAACATTTATTGGATATGACGACCAGTTTCGAGTAGTGGAGGCAGAGCCTTTGTTTCGTGAAGCCGCCATGGAAGGACTAAAAGCTCTACTTGAAGGCGATGATAAAACTGAAGCAAGAAGGCGAATGTTTGAAAAATACACTGAATGTATAAATAAAGCCGAGAATGATGATATAGAAATGTATCTTGTGCATAATAGAGAACATTTATGTTTTGAATGAAAGTTA
>CAZCZX010000269.1:0-3533 GCA_964503095.1 uncultured Sangeribacter sp. | reverse complement strand
TTGATATAGACCAGGAAAGGGATGTCTATAAATGAGTTGAAGCAGTTGGGGTCGAAGCCGTCGATTTCGATTGTCATTTTCTCGTGATCCACCTTGACACCGTCTCCTTGAAGAGGGACAAGTGCATAGTCTTTGTCCCAAGGTATGTCAGGAGTGTATGGAGCATCTCCTAATGGATGTTGATGTAAAATCACATCTACTGTCAATGTGTTTCCATGTGATGTGATCGCTGAAACTCGACATTTACCGCTCAACGTCACGCTTCCACTGTTAGAGCCGGCTGGAGAGACGTATATTGATCTATCCGAAACTTTTGACACACTGAAAGCATCCGTAGAATCTTCACCGTCGGCAATGTACTCCACATTCCAATTCAATCCAGTTGAACTCAAAACTTTTATTTCTACAATTTCTTGAGAATCTGCGGCAAATTCCACGCTGCGGCGAGACAAGATAATGAAGTTGCCATAATCATCCATGGTAAAATTCTCTTCAAAATCCCAATCATCAACCATTGAAAGGACCAATAGATTTTCATCAGAAGCATATGCCTCTTCGGGTGTAGCCGCACCTCTCCCCTTCACGGACTGAATGGTGACGGAATACTTAGTGTTCGCCTTTACTTCAGCTCTACTTCCAGACATCCCGACGTTTACACGATAATAAGACGGATCTGCATCATCACCATATTTAGCCTTTATAATCAACGCCGTAGAAATAGTATCATTGATAGCAGCATTTTCCGAAACCGATGGAAAGCAATAAAGCTGCCCCATCATTTTCTGAATTCCCGATTCATCAGACACTATTGCCGACAAAAATTCAGATATTTCATTATGGATAGTGCCAATCGGATCCTCTGAGGATTCAATACCAAAGGAATCCCGCCAGTTGCATAAGGCGACACCTTCTACTGAAAAACCGTCTTTTATAAGATTCACCAAATCTACCCTTGACACAGAACGACGGAATTTCAAAGAAGTCGACACCTGATAAGCCCCATTCTCCTTTGTAAAACTAAATTTACCACCTTGCTCCGGAGAACCAACCATAGGAAGAAAATCCAATGCAGAAGTTAATACATCCTCCTTAAATAAATGGAAAGCTCTATCTCTCACATCCGATTCATTTCCACACCAAGCAGACAGATAACTTCCAAAAGAAGAAAAACCATCCGGCACATAATCTTCGGCATTAGCAACTGCCACCAACCGATACCCCTTGTTTTCTTCCAAAATCAATGGCATCTTGAATGTAAGCGCTCCAGGTGAATCTTCCTTTATCTCCGCCCGGACAAATGTCACTGGCAAATCCCCGTCTTCTTCATTCGAAGAATCATAGAATAGCAAATAAGCGTGGTCAATGGCACTCTCCCATTCAAGATAAGAGCCATCGCGCGTCAGCGACACCTTATCTACAGTATAGGAGATCGACACCTCCTCCCCTACATTTCCAATATACAGATTTCGCAGATCATCAGCGCAGCCGATAGTCAAAAAGACCATCGGCAACACCAAAAAGAATACTTTTATCAATCTGCGAATCATCGCCAACCTATTAGAGATCTACATTCTGAACTACTTCAGCCCAATCAGCCACCGATATGGAAGCAGAAATCCAAGAATGTCCTTCAGGATTGATATCATTACCAGCACTTGTGGGACAAAGCAAGTCCTCAGAACCAAATCCGAGTCCTGACACTGAGTTAATATTTACTTTATAGAACTTATTTCGCATCACCTTATATGTATCCCCCGAGTCTCCACTGTGAGCAATGTTAACACGATAATAAGCATAACCATTATCGAATGTCACTACCTCAAATTTTGTAGCGTCTCCAGCCCGGGTTTTCCGCGATGGTGCCATAAGCGGAGTATCTGTTTGCGAAACAGTTACAGCAGACGTTTCCTCCCTATTAAGTGAATTCATATAGGCAGTAGCCTCTGTAAGGGAATTAAAGGTAATAATGTGATTATTAGAAGCATCAATGGTATAGTCTACCAAACCATTCTTCTTGTCCTGAATTCCAACAGCATAATATGTTGTTGATCCAACCGGTTCTTCAGTCGATTCTTCAACCTTGGAAGTTGTTGAATTAAAGGTGTAGTATTTTGTCGGCTTTGTCGCATAGCGAACACTCAAGAAAGTAGTGTTGCCACTCTTAGGCACATTGACAATATTTTCCGATAAGTAAGCACATCCGGAAGCAGTAAAATCTTCATTAGTTTTCTTACCTGTCAAATATTCACCTACACCACGAGTATAGTTGTCATAAGTGCCATCTTCACTTGAATCTACGAAACTGCTTGCCTCGCTATCGAACACATCTGTACCATTATGCACCACGCGCATTCTTTGGTTAAGTTGGTACGCCTTAAAGGCAACATCTCCAAATGAAATACCAAATGTGGCTCCATTAACATTCCCACTTTTCACTTGCGCTTTTGCCACAAGTCTTGTAAGCTTGATATCAAAAATATTGGAAGCAGGAAGTGCATCTTGGGAAGGTACGTTCATCACCATCTGCTCTTTGCTCTTACCTACCATCACAACTCCTTTGATTTCCTTTGATGTTGCGTCAATAGTCCTAAGTTTATCGAGAGTTGATGTGAAAGTCATATTCTCATAGTCATTAATATCTGTGCCATGAGCCGGATTTACATTCGATATTTCAGACACTACATACAAAGTCTTAAATCCATGAGTAACCTCTAATGTCACAGACATATCATTTTCAGTAAGTTCGAGTGATTTTGTGACTTCAAGTTTTTTATCTGCATCAAATACATGGATGGTGACTCTATTGATTTTCTTTTCCGCTTCTGTAGATAATTCCTCTGCTCGAGTATCCTCAACGTTGAGCCTAAGCTGAATAGTAGCTTTTTCCTTTTCAGTGGATGACGACACAAACATGTCAAACGGACTTGAATCACTCTTGCAAGAAGTCATTGCTGGCATAAGCAGAGCAAGACTGATTGCTGACATAGCAACATTTAATTTTTTCATGATATTACAATTTAGTTATTCTATCGCAATTATAAAAATATATTAGCCTCATGAGGCCTATAAGCCCCAGAAGGCCTAATTTTTCCAATGGAGTATCAATCCAGCTTAAGCACAGCAAGGAAAGCCTTCTGTGGCACCTCTACCCTGCCAATCTGCTTCATGCGCTTCTTGCCTTCTTTTTGCTTTTCCAAAAGTTTACGCTTACGGGAGATATCGCCACCGTAACACTTCGCAGTCACATCCTTGCGGACAGCCTTGACTGTCTCACGGGCTATCACCTTTGTGCCGATCGCTGCCTGAATGGCAATGTCAAACTGCTGACGCGGGATCAATTCCTTCAATTTTTCACACATCCTTCTGCCAAATTTCACTGAATTATCAGCATGTGTCAGTGTAGAGAGGGCATCTACACTCTCTCCATTCAGCAGAATGTCGAGTTTCACAAGATTTGATGGTCGGAAATCATGTATGTGATAGTCGAAGCTTGCATAGCCTTTTGATATGGACTTCAGTTTGTCGTAGAAGTC
>CAZCZX010000268.1:0-3543 GCA_964503095.1 uncultured Sangeribacter sp. | reverse complement strand
TCGTCTACTATTGCAGGGTCACCCCACATTGAAAGAATAGATCCTGGTTTGCGAAAGTTTGCGTAGGTCTTACTCATTATGAAGCGTCGGAAAGCCTCATAAGTAGATATGCCGAGTATTTTGGCTATCCGGCATACAATTGTTCCTGTCTGTGAGGCGGTCAATATTCGGTGAAGGACTCTTTCTTTTTCACTCATTAGATTATAATTTAATGGATTCCACGAAAGATAGATACTTTTCAAGCACTTGCTGATTCAGTATACATATCTGATTATTGGGCTTGTAATACTTTAAACGCCTTAAGGCTTCATCTGCCGATATAAAGCCATTCATATAAAGTCTGACAGTATTGATTACCCGGTCGTTGGCAATGCCTCCTTCTACATAGTCATATCCTTTCCAAACTTTTTTACCTAATCTATTGGAAATAACAAATTCAAGCCATTCCTTATTGTATTCGGTAAAAATTTTGGCATTGCTGCCCTCAATAATATCTTTTTGACGAAGATGGTAGACCGAAACAATGGGAGAGGCATCTCTTATATCTGCTACCTGTTCAGCCCATTGTTTCGCTTGGAGATACAGATCTGTTATGTAGAATCCAGGACCAAAGTCAAGATTCGATCTCCCAAAATTAACCAAAGGAGATTTTATCTCTTCAGTGCCACCGTGATAAACGGTTAATATATCATACATATCTTTATTTTTTAGATTCTCGATTTACGAGAAGTTCTTTAAGTTCTTCAATAACGTTTTCCCAACTTTGAGTGTGAAGCGGCTCATAATGTTTGAGGATGTATCCCTCTGTCATATCTGCTGCTTCCATGCGTTTGAACATTTTAGTATAATCTTCGTCTAACATTTCAGCAAGAGCCTCGACGCATTGAGCAAGAAACCCCATCTTGATTTCTTCCTTACTAAGTTCAATCCATTTTTCTCCTGTATGAGGATCAATCTCTTCTTTCATTTTTGGACTATTTAGTGTTATTATCGGCAAAAATAGTCATTTATCTTTAAACAGGCAAATAAAATAAAACTTAATATTTAATACTTAATGAAACTTTTGAACAGTACAATTTGAGCAGGTGCCTTTTATGACATAATTAACAGCATGTGGGAGAAAACCTTTGGGTAATTCTAATATTGGCACTTGTATGTCAGTCAAGCAAAAGATTTCTTTACAATGCTCACAAACGAAATGGACATGTTGATCGGCAATGGAATGATGGGAAGAGCCATGGCATAGTTCATACTTCAGAGAGCGACTTCCGTCTTCTATCGTATGCACTACGTCTTTTTCTGCAAACAACTCCAGCACTCTGAAGATACTCGCCTTGTCAAGAGTATGGCCGAAAATGGTTTCCAAATCCATAAGGCTAATTGGATGACTGGCTTTCAGCAATTCTCGCATTACCAATATACGATTAGCCGTCGGCTTAATCCCTTTAGTTAATAAATGATCTTCTATCTCATTATAAGTCATTATGTTTATTTATTTAAATCTCTGTAATGTGGGGAGCGATTTCAGAGTCATGGCAGGCAAACGAATCGATACAGGAATCCGAGAGACTTATTTCTCGTATCCATTCCAATGATTTACGGGCAGCTTCTTTATCTTCGCAAACCCCGGGTAGAAGCATTTCTTTCCAGGATCGAGTGGCATATCCACCATCGGAAAAATATAACGCCTGCTTTCCATTGTTGGAGATAAGAGTTGCTGCCAATCCCTTGCTATGACCAGGAATGTGTACAAATTGAATCGACCCGTCACCAAGGAGGTCATAAGATTCTCCCACCCGTCCTAAACCTGTTTTGGCAAATTTAAAAGTTTCTATTCCTGTACCTTCCCATAATCTCGGAGTATATCGAGTATGGCTATTGACAAACTTTGTGGCACTTTCCATCTCATCCTCTGACACAAGTATTTTTTTCGCCCCTTTGAATGGAGAAAGACCGCTTGCATGATCGCAATCAAGATGCGAAAGAACAACATAGTCAAGGTCTTCAACAGCCACTCCCATTTTAGCAAGTTGCTCATCGGCTGTGTGCCCAGTTTCTACATAACCTTGATTGACTTTGTATAGGAGATAAGAGAGATGGCGAATCTGAGCTTCCTTATCGATCACTCCATCAGGAGACATAGCACGATTCCATCCAGTGTCAACTAATATTTTCGCCTTAGGGTGCTCAATATACACAGCATTAACTGGAAGCCAAATTTTCTCTTTCTCAGCTTCGAAGAAACCAGAAGCCTTTATAAGGTTTCCATTTCCAAATGGCAAATTAGGAGACACTTGCACATAGCCGCATCTCAGCAAATGAATCTTGATTTTGTCAGCCATGATAATCCAATTAAATGAGTTGGTTTTTGAGCCAGTTGGTGACAATTCCCATCACATATTCCGGACTATAGTTGTATGTATGATTTTCTCCAGGAATAATATGGAGAGTGCTAGCTTGCAATACTCTATGGTATCGTTCAGCATAGGTGTAGGGTACCACGACATCTGCCATACCATTGATGATTAATGCCGGTCCAGAATACTTCTCAGCGGTTTCATATATTGGAAGGTTCATGGCTGATTGTATGTATGGTCTCCCAATAGAATGTCCCCCACTGACTGGATACGTGTCCTCGGCAAGATGCCAGGGGTCAAAATGACCTCCATGAGTCATTCCACGCAATGCGTCATCACGCAATACGGCGGCTGCCGACAACAATACTTCGCATTCAATCTGAGGGTAGCCACATCTGCCACTCGCCATAGAAGTGACCACTCCTCCCTGGGAGTGCCCTAACAATGAAATATTTTTTGTAACTGATAGTTGCCTGACGTATGCTATGACATTAATCAGATCATCGATCTCATTGGGGACGGTCATATCCTCAAATTTTCCATCACTTTCTCCACAACCATTGAAGTCAAACCGGAGGACACCAATTCCAATCTGATTGAGATTATCCAAAAGTGGCTCGAAGAGATGAAAAGTCATGTCTCCGCCAAAGCCATGGGAGAATATCACCATAGGACATTTCTCACCTTTTTGCATCGAAGGAAGTGAAATTCGAGCCGCTAATTTGCCTTGCGAGCCGGCAATATAAAACAATTCTCCATTAGCAGGTATTGCTGGAGACGGTACAACTGAGTTTGGGGTTATATCTGCCATAATTATCTATCAATTTTTAGTTAAACAATCCACCGCAAGACTTCGTTTAATACTCTCTGACTCAAAAAATATTACTCGTAACGGAATACATTAATTATTGAGGATAAGGGTGTTAGTGTTTGGATTTTCCTACCGGGGGCTCTGTAAGGGTGATTCTGATCACGTTGGTCTTGTCGAGGCTACGGGAGATGGCATCATCGAAATGATCCATATACTTTGGAAGGAATCTTTCGCATAAGAGCTTTAGAGCTTCAATTTTTTCAGTTCTGTCTTCTACTCTCTCGGCTTTTCCAAGAGCTATGGCTGAATTGAAATATTCTGTAAAGTTGTTTTTCTCCTCTTCATATTTCGGAGTGCATCGGCTGACTGCGGAGA
>CAZCZX010000267.1:0-3550 GCA_964503095.1 uncultured Sangeribacter sp. | reverse complement strand
GTGGCACACGCAATGTGCTATGGCTTACGGTGAGGGAGGGACGGAGGTTCATATTAAAGGGGCTTCCGGAAGAACTACGTGCGCATCCTGAGGAGGCGATGCGTCTGCGGAAGGAATATTCCCTTGGGTTGAGGATTAGTCATCCAGGGGTGGCAGGCGTGTATGGATATGAGAGTCATCCTGCCGTAGGACCGGTGATAGTGATGGAATATGTGGATGGCTCTACCCTTGAGGAGTTTCTTAAGAACTCGCAAACTCTGAAAATCAGGGTTTCTATTGCTCGGGAGATTGCCGATGCGCTTGCCTATATACATTCATTAGGCTTATCTCATAGGGATCTTAAGCCTGACAACATTCTGATCACTCGGCGGAATGATGCCAAGATAATTGATATAGGGCTTGGCGACAGCGAGGACTCCGTGATATACAAGCAATCGATTGGCACTGAAAGTTTCGGTGCACCGGAGCAGCAGATGCCATATGTAGGAGATTCTCGGGCTGATGTGTATTCTTTTGGAAAAATATTGGAGTTGCTGTTGCCTGAGGCGCGCTTCAAGAATTTGCGCGCTCGCTGCCTACAGGAGGATCCTGACAAGAGAATTGCAATGTCAGAAGTCGCAGAATGGCTCGAAGGCAAAGAGAAAAATAGTATATCAATAAGGACCATTATCTTGGGCTGTGTCTTGGTAGCAGTAGTGGCGGCTGTTGGTTTTATCGCTTTTAGAAATATAGCAGAGCAAGATCCAATCCAGAATGATTCCATTGAAATCATAGATGATAATTCAGAGGAGATAGATGCTAATGTAGAAGAAATGGGCACGGAACTGATTGAAGAAGATGGCAATAAGGAAATATCTGCTGTGCAAAAAGAGAAGTTGGAAATATCCGGACAGGGTGAAGAAAAAGACATAGATCATGAGAATGCAACGGAAAATCAGAAATATGTGAAGATCTATGACAAGTATATGGCGGAACTTTCTGGTGAGATCAACAGACTGGGGTGTGGATTTGATGCCAAAACAGGAATGTATATTGATTCAATAGTAAATTCACGTGCCATCATAGCTCCTGAGATTATGAACCGAATGATAAGTGCGCTTTCGGATGCAGGTTGCCCATATGATGAGATGACGCGTCTTGGAAATTTGATGTTTGAAAATATGCAATCGGCTATTGAGAAGGTAGATGGAATAAAGAATTGAGAATTGAGAATTGCTTGAGCGTATTCAATTTAGTTTTCTTTAGTGAGGATATTGAATGTGATGCCGGAGGCACTTCCTGCCATTGCGGTGTAAGGGTTTGCGCCTTCGTGGAAGACACGAGGGAAATAGGCTGGAGCATGCTGGGTGAAGCATCCGCATTCCACGATGTCGCCTACGCGGAGAGTCGTGGAGTTTTCCACGCTGATTACTTTGAAGAGGGTTGAATTTTCATGGCGGAGCACGCATATTCTATTTGGTTGCCAACGGAGTTCAATCTCAGCACCGATTGGCAGTTTCTGGCTTTCTATATATTCGCCGGTGTAGTCGCGCGACTGGATGTGAAAATCGGCTGAGCAGAATTCCTCTATGTTTTTGAATCCTATAAGGTTGCATAGCGCAGTTACGGTGTATGCGTTTGGGCGGTAGTCGGCACCGGTGTCGGAGATGTATCCCCATATGCGTTTGAGAGTTGTGGCGCTTACGTAGCCGCAACTTTTTTCTTTCAGCATGTCGGAGAGACGCGAGAAGTCGTCGGGCGCGTTGAGCGGGAAACTGATGCGGGCTTCGACTTCCTTTTTAAGACGGTTGAGATTTTCTGTGTCTATGTGATGCCGGGGTTTCATTTAATGATAAATTATAAATGATTAATGATAAATTGATTTTTGAGATGGACTCTAACGTTTTTAGCGTTGTCGGTGTTGGGTGATTAATGTTTTGCAAAATTAGTGAAAATAATTGGAATGGACTTAAAAGGATAGATAATGGACTGAAAAATGGACTAAAATGGAATTTCCATTGTTGAGGATAAGTCACTAACTTTGCAAGCGAAAACAATTTCATAACTCAAAAACAACATCATTATGAAAAAAGAAACGTTTGCGGGATTATTTCCCATGTGTAAAGTTGGCGGAGCAGCGCTTGCCTTCTTCATGCTCCTTGGTATGGCCTCTTGTGGCGGCAACAGCGATCCCAATTCTGTAAAATTGGAAGTGAAGCCGGAATTGGGTTCACTTGGCAACTTTCTTACTATAGAAAGTAATGAAGCCACGATATCTAAAAGTGAGTTCGAGGATGATGGTGAACAGTATGTCAAGTTGTCCTCCACTCTTCAGGTAAAGGTGAATAAGGCTGTGGCATCAGATTACAGTTTTCGCTTTGATGTAGTGATTCTTGATAAGGATATGAACGAGATCACAGATTTTGGCGACTACAGCATTGATGACATGAGTGATTACGATTTTAGTGACTATCATAATTATCTCCCTGCCGGCGACCATCGTGCAGTAATGGATGAATCCGGATCAAAGAAGAATTGGGATGGCAAAGCGAGTGCTATGTGGGAAATGATAAGAGAGAAAGGCAAGTATATCGTGCTGAAGCCTGCTTATAGCAGTGCCAAGTTTGTAGAATATACTGGCAGCACTCCCGGAAACTCTTCTTCCGAACTTGACGCGGATACTGAGATAGTGCCAGATGATGTAGAGGTAGAGACAGTATCTGCGGATGGTGAAGACTGGGACAGCGTTCTTGATGAATATGAGACATATTGCAATAAGGTAGTGGCTCTTGCGAAGAAAGCAAAGGCTGGGGATATGAGTGCCATGACTGAGTATGCCTCGCTTCTTGAGTCGGCAGAGTCACTTCAGAAGAAACTGGAGAATGCGAGCTCGAATCTTTCGGCAGCGCAGGTAGCGCGTCTGAATAAGATCGCTCAGAAAATGGCCACGGCTATGATGTGATGATTTCGGGCTTACGCCCTCAACACAGTGTTGCGGACGCGGGGAAATTTTTGGGGAATAGGAAATTTTTATTTGGAGAATTGGGATATTATTGCTAATTTTGTGGCGGAGGATTTCGGAGGAAGCTCATTGGGGTCTCCTTCGGATACTCTGAGATACATAAAAGCGTTTACGAAGCGCTTGTCTCTTGACTGTTTGGAATTCTGGCAGATTTCAGTGGTCGTCAAGGACAAGGCAGCTGTAGATGCCCGCAGTGATGTAGAATCATGCTTTCGGCAGTATGGCTCAATGGTGAGTCGTAGCCGAAGGCATAGTTCACATATACGAGCGTGGGCTTCTGCGTTGCCGTCCTTACGACCAGGGCAATGCCAGAAGCCTCAAGCAGTGGGACGGCGACAAGTACAGATCCCGCGCTTTTTTATTGCTAACCTGATAGAGCCAAGGAGGGGTGACTGCGGCAAAGAGTTGTTGGCTCATGAATGGAGATTCAAAACCATCTTTTTCCAAAAAGTGGAAGATATCATTCAGTGTATCTATTTTGGCAATTGCCTTCGTTACAGTAGCTTTGATAGATAGTAAGGACCTCCCGATTACTATCATTGGTGCGGT
>CAZCZX010000266.1:0-3563 GCA_964503095.1 uncultured Sangeribacter sp. | reverse complement strand
ATGAATAACTCATTAATCGGATTCTTAGTCCATCAAACGCTTGAGAAAATATTTAGTAATCACATGACAACGTATAGAAACATTGAAATACTTACTAAGAAGCGTAACCCATCAACAAAAATTAACCACATTTATATGGGAATATGAATATAACCTTTGATTACTTTAAGTTGGAACTTCCGACATCATCAGTAAGAATAGTAAACCCAAATGAATTCACTCGCACTATCTCAAAAGATGGAGCCGTAACTTACCTACATTATAAACAGAAGAATCCATTTAGCTATTCAGTCGATATAGATGTAACCAGGAACTCCACATCTTTGAGCTTTTCCGGGAAAGCTTTGTTGGAGAATTATCCATCGCTCATTAACGTCAACAATATTATTGAATGTTTTGAGAACATCAACAACTGTCAGATATGCCACATTGATTCCAATAGAGCTTTGAATGAAGCCACTGTAAGCGAGTGCGATGTTACTTCTGACATCCAATATGCCGGAACTATCAGACAACTTCTTGAAGCCTTGATATTGAAGAACGACAATTATACAGTTTATAAGAAAAGCCAGAATCGATTTTATCTTCAAACAACTTTTGTCACTCAACGAAAACGGGAGAGCCTTGTTGTATATGACAAAAACATCGAACTTAACAAGAGTTCCAATCAGCCATTTCTTGATTTTGTTCTAAATAGCAAAGAACAAAAGGAATATTTCTCAGATAAAATCCGGATTGAACTGAATCTACGTTCAGTTGACAGAATACGAAAATTCTTTCAAAGTAAAGACATACATTTATCCACTCTATTGAACTCTCCAATGGATCCCATAGCGATTTTTCTTGAACAAGCCTTATATTCCGAAATCTCCTTAGATAGCCTGATTGGCTACACTCCAAAACTTAGAGATTTGGAACACATGCTACTTCTATGTACGTGTGGATTCGATCTCAAAAAAGTTGAGCGCATTGTAAGACAGACTACATCTAAGAAAAGTTCCATCACAAACAATATGAGACCTTATAGAATTCTCTATGAGAAAATGAAAATGAAAGGAATCAACCCGAAGATAGACTTAGATTTTATACAACTGCAAACTTTGATTCAGAATATGATGTCAAGTATCTTTTCATCTGACAATATCAAGATAAACACCTCATTGGCTTTATTATACTCCAATGAACGAGAGCATCCAAATCAAAGTGTATATAACCCACTCTTTTATTTCAATATACCCACAATTAGACTACCAATATTACTGGAATGAAAATGGACTATGCTATCTGAACAAATTGAACTATGGCGGTCTGAATTTTTATACTTAACTTTGCAAACGCAGAGGCTCGTTTATGTGGAATATCCGTCCATTTGACATAAGAATCAAAGATTTTGATCAAAAAGTTTGGAGATTTCCATATATTTGACTAATTTTGTGACGTTTGGAGTACTCTTCAAAGGTACTCCATGCAAGACATAAGGAAAGGCGTTTACTTGACGCTTGATTCTGACTCTTCGGAACTTCGCAACTTCCTTCTATCTCTGTCAGAATGAAGCAACGGTAGATGCTCATGGATATGTATACCCACTCCATTAGCACAGATTTCGCAAGATGTCTATGCAGTTAGGGTGATACATACTCGCGTGGGCCTCTGCGTTGCTCGTTCTATAGAGATAGGCAATGCGAAGGCCTCGAAGAGTGGAACGAGCAATGGTATCGGCACCACGCTTTTTTATGTTTGATTAATATGTGATGGTGTCACACAAACCAAGCTGAATGATGGATACTCAAACACCTACACGCTACTCAGGAAGCCATATCAAAGTATGGTGTAGTGATAATGCAGATCCCAAATGCAACAGACTCCAACTTAACACAAATCCGCCAACTTATATTGAACTCCAACCAGGGTTAAACATACTTACAGTGGAAGAATATCCTGCATTAAGATATGGATTCTTTCAGCTACAAGATGAAGAGGGAGTATGGAATTACGAAAATGGACATGAAATTCTGGGTTTCGATTTCAGCAATTTTGATGGAACAGAGTTGCAATCAATGTCTCACATGTTTGCATGGATGTCAGGCGTAAGAAAGATAATTTTTGGGAAAATGCATACGCCTTCATTAGAAAACACAGATTGCGCATTTTATAGAACAGGAGAAAATACATACATTGAATCTCTGGATTTATCCGGCATAGATTTCTCAAAGGTGAGCAATGCCGACTACATGTTCTACGGAATCAAAGCAAAATGCGTTAACCTTTCCAACTGTGACTTTAGCAGTCTCGTGGATGCAGAAGCCATATTTGAAGATTCTGAAATTGAAGATCTAATTCTGAATAATGTTAAGTTACCTGAAGACATTTCTTTTATCTGATTTATAGATCATCACCATAAAGAATACGTCCATGTAAGTAATCTTGTAAGTCTTTATTAATGGACGTATAACCCAATTCCGATTATACGTAATAGAATAATCCGTCTAAGACTGAAAAAGCAAAATTAGAGCTGAATTTAGCCATGCACAAGATGAAAAATTATATTGTTTTCTTCCAATTTATCAACGAGAATGACGTATGGGAACAAGAAGTAGAAGCGATTTCCAAGGAAGATGCTGAAAATAGGTTTTATAAATTAAGACCAAATTTACGACCCCATAAAATATTTAAAATAGTCAGGGTATGGATGAATCCAGAAGACAATATAGCGTACTTACTTCAGGAAAACTCTACCGCAGAGGTATATTATCTCGATAGGGAATACTATGCTTCAAATATTACAGAGCTAACTATTCCTGATAATATTTCTGTATGCGGTTTCAACTATAAAGTAACTTCAATAATGAGGGGAGCTATCCGAGATTTCCCTAACATAAAGAAAATAAATTTCCCAAAATGGCTTAATTCAATAGGAGATTACGCATTCGCTTATAGCGGTATTGAAGAAATCGTCATCAACAGCTGGTTAATTAACATTAATGAATTTGCTTTTTCCAATTGTAACAATCTTAAACTTCTAAATATAAAAACCACACTTGGTCTTGAAGAATTAAGCAAGATTAAAGATTTTATTAGAGAAGCCACTATTGTTACTTCTAATTACAAAGGGTCACATATTTTTGACATTAATGACTGGATTAATCTATATGATGACTCTGTAAAACCATCTATTGGTATCACACCTCAGATCACATTATTTATTGATGGCTCTTTAACTCTTAGCAATAATAACTTTACCCATTACCGTGATAACATAAATTTAGAGCCTAAAGTGAGCATAGTGTTGAATAAAAATAAATGCAAAATCGATCTTGATTTTCATAAGAACACTGATATTGGGAAAAGTAATAAAAGCATTGAGGATGACATCATCGCACCTCTGTTTCTCATTGATGATCCAGAGGATTACTCCCCCCATAACGAATTGACAATTACAATCTCTTCAATTAATGAGCGACAAGAAGAGATAGATATCAGTGGAATTGACGATTTATCTGAGATCGATATTGAGTGATTTCATATAACTCTTTAAAAGTGGCAGGAAAACTTGCTCTTTATTA
>CAZCZX010000265.1:0-3646 GCA_964503095.1 uncultured Sangeribacter sp. | reverse complement strand
ATCGCTCCAACCCAGCGACCCCAGGGGCTCTCAAATTTATGAGATGGGCTCTAATAGTCAACAATACTACTTCCCATATGACACCACCAAAAACAAAACCTAATCAAATCGCGGTAAGACTGGTAGCATTTATTGCGGTTTTTTGCCTGCTGGCATCTCTCGCAGTAATACGCAATGGGTCCTTATTCGGTAAGGATGCAAGCAGTTTTTTCTCTTCAGGAAAACTTGCCTCTGAACAGGGGCAAGAAACAATTGCCTCCATAAGTTTCAACGGCACGCAAGAAATAATCAATACTACAGAGATAGGTAAAGATATCTCAGGTTATGCAGGACCAGTGCCATTGGAAATTTATGTATCGAATGGAAGGATTGACTCCATCGTAGCCCTAAGCAACTCTGAAAGCCCAAGGTTTTTCGGACGTCTGGAGGCGGGCGGACTTACAAAAGCATGGAATGGCAAAACACTTCAGGAAGCACAGACTCTGAACGTCGATGCCGTCTCAGGAGCAACTTATTCCTCTAATGCTTACATAGCAAACGTACGAGCCGGAGCCGCTTATGCAGAGGGAGCAACAGCAAAAACCACAGGTCCGGTTTCTGCTGCTGCCATAGCCGCACTTATTGTGATTCTCACAGGAGCGATTCTGCCGATCTTTATTAAAAAACCTGCATACAGACTGGTGCAGGAATTGCTCAACGTAGCAGTGCTCGGTTTTTGGGCAGGAACATTCATCGACTATGCTATGATGCTTAATTTTTTCTCAGAAGCACCTCGCATGACACTTAGTTTCATTGTGACACTCATCCTTCTCATCGTCGGCCTTGTCTATCCACTCTTCAACAAGCCTAATTTCTATTGCACATGGATTTGTCCGTTCGGCTCTCTTCAGGAACTTGCCGGGAAAGCTTGCAAAACGAAATGGAAAATGTCGCCAAAACTTGTCAAACTACTCGATAATTTCCGACAACTATTATGGGTGATCCTATTAACACTTCTATATATTGGATGGGCCACCAGTTGGATCGACTATGAAGTATTCACCGCATTCATTGTAGAGTCAGCGTCATGGATAATTATGGCAGTCGGAGGAGTGTTCATCATCCTTTCTCTCGTCATCACCCGTCCATTCTGCCGATTCGTTTGTCCTACAGGCTCACTCCTAAAAAATGCTTGATCCAAAACTTGACAAATTGTCAAATTGACAATTTGACAATTTGACAGAACGATAACCCCTCAACTCAATAACCCTTAAAACCATTAAACCTCAAAACAATGAAACCTCAAAACTGGATAATACTTCTTTTGGCCATAGCCCTTGTGGCTGTATCAGTGCGTCTGGCAGCCGTAAACTCATCATCTGATTCTGACGAGGAGGCTTCCAATGCCTCCGATGCCGCATTGGAATGCATCATGACCCGCGCCAGCGTGCGCAGCTACACCGACCGTCAGGTTGACGATTCTACAATAAATAAAATACTTCGTGCTGGAATGGCGGCCCCAACTGCAGCCAATCAGCAGCCATGGCAATTTGTGGTGGTGACTGAGCAAAACCTCAAGGATTCCATCACAAATGCATTTGAATATACCAAGATGGTAGAGCACTGCAGTTTTGCGGTAGTGGTCTGCGGGGATATGGACAATCTATTCCAAGGAGACATTCCAGATGGTGGTTTCTGGGTAGAAGACTGCTCAGCAGCCTCTGAGAACATGCTCTTGGCAGCTCATGCGCTTGGAGTTGGCGGTGTATGGTGTGGAATCTATCCTATGAAGGATCGCGAGACCCGCTTACGCCAGATACTCAACTTACCAGACCACCTTACTCCTCTCAACGTGATGGCATTCGGCTATCCCTCAGGCGCGGTTGCTCCAAAAGACAAGTGGATGCCATCTAAAATACACTACAATGCTTTTTAACCCCAATAAAACACATGACTCTTAACTCTTAACTCTTGACTCTTAACCCTTAATATATATGATCCAAGAACTCAAAGAATTCAACAAGAAATTTGTGGCAGAAAAAGGCTACGAGAGATTTGCAACAAGCAAATACCCTGACAAGAAAATAGCTATAGTCACTTGCATGGACACTCGACTTGTCGAATTGCTCCCCGCCGCACTCGGTCTTCGCAATGGAGATGTAAAAATAATCAAAAATGCAGGAGCCACTATCACGAATCCGTTCGACTCAACTATGCGCTCCATTCTTGTTGCCATCTACGAATTGGGAGTGAATGAGATAATGGTAATAGGCCATACCGGATGCGGAGTTCAGGGAATGGACGCAGAGGAGATGCTTCATCTGATGAAGGAACGCGGCGTAAGCGAAGAGCACATCACTCTCATGAAGCACTGTGGCATCAACCTCAAGGAATGGCTCCACGGATTTGACGACACCGATGAAGCGGTAAAAGAGACCGTTGACCTCATAGCCAACCATCCCCTAATGCCCCCAACAGGAGTCAACGTCCAAGGCTTCGTAATGGACACCTACACCGGCGAACTAATGGAACTCAAAGCCTAATGGCCTTTCTCATAAATAAACTTAACCTCCGATGCTGTGTTAATATTATATAATTATATTGATTATGAATGCACAAGATACAAAATCGGTTGGTTCTGACACTGCAGAAGGGATTGGCGAAGAGGCTTTAAAGGAAGAAAAAAGAGGACGTCTGGTGGGGAATGTCTCTATGTTCGTAGCCAAGACATTCTCCGGTCTTAATGAAAATGCGCTTAAATATCTTCTTCCGACTTGGATGAATGCCTTTTCAGGAGTGGTACTTCGTCTTGGTTTTGGCTCACTCTTTTTCTGGATTCTTGGCTGGGTACACCCCGACAAGACAGAGCAGGTGACTATGCGCGACCGACTGTTGCTTCTGCTGACGGGAATAATTGCAGTATTCGGATATATGTATACCCTACTTATAGGACTTACATACACCACTCCAATCTCCTCTTCTATCTTCATAGCATTGCAGGCTACCGTAGTGTATATAATATGCTTAATCCTACGGACCGACCGCCTATCCACGGGACGGCTTATCGGCATTTTCTTAGGCATCGGAGGAGCACTGGTCTGTATACTTACACAAAAGCATAGCGAGGTGGCATCAAATCCTTTATTGGGCAATATGTTCTGCCTGATGTCCACATTCCTTTTCAGCTCATATCTTGTGATAGAAAAGAAATTCCTCAAGCGACTCAGCAATGCCACTGTGAGCAAATACACCTTCTCAGGGGGCCTGCTTGCGGGAATAGTAGCGGTGCTAATATCAGGGAAATGGTTTGCTCCAGTGCTTACATCCGGAGTATTCTCAACCCCATTTCTCGTTCTTGCATTCGTACTCCTATTCCCAACTTCACTGAGTTATCTACTTACCGATATTGGACTTAAGAAACTTCCGGCAACTGTAGTGGCACTCTATTCCAATTGGATACTCATAGTGGCAGCCATAGTAAGTTACATTTTGGGGCAAGATAAGTTCTCATGGTGGCAGATACTTTCGATCATCCTCATCATCGCCAGCGTTTTCCTTGTAGAATCAGCCGAAGCCAAAGACCACAAACCGACTCCATCCAATTCTTCCACATCAAAATAATATTCAGAGAGCCCGCGTTGAGATGATGATCTCGACGCAGGCTCTC
>CAZCZX010000264.1:0-3732 GCA_964503095.1 uncultured Sangeribacter sp. | reverse complement strand
GATAGCCATAGGAGTTGAATCCCCTTCCTCATCTATGACGTTCATGAATTCCATTGCTTTGTCAACATTTGAGGCATCAAGAGGTTGAATTGAATAATTGGGGTAGAGAGAATCAAATTTATTCACATGGTTGCGTTTCTTTCCCATCTTCTTTCCCGAAAGGGTAGAAAGCATTTGTGCATCATAGAGGTAGTCTCCCCAATCTTCGAGCGGATTGATAGATGATATTCCAGCCTCATCAAGCTCTTCAAGAGCGTATTCAGGCACAGCGGAGAGCACGGGAGATATACCTTTGCATCGGCAATAAGCACGAATCTTCTCCAGGCTTTCCTTTAATGGCATTTTACCTATAGGAAGTGAGAATGCAGGAGTGTCTGTGTCATTTTCTACAACTCCCTTTATAAATAAAGTGTCATTTACTATTGCGAATTCATATTTGAAATAGTCCACCCACATCAATATGCCTGCATAAGAGAAATCTGTAGTTCTTCCGTTCTCCATTTGGAGATACTGGAATATTGTCTCCATGTCAGCATGAGTGATTGGCTGAAACTTTAAAGCGGTTTTTTCTTCTGTCTCAGTAGATCGGAAACGCATTCTTGTGGCTTCTGCCTGTCGAAGTGCTTCGATAAATCCGGTGTAATCGGTATATGTTTTTACTGCGGTGTTCATAGTAAGATAGATTAAGAGAAGATTATTTATACTTATTTAACGCTCCAGAAGTATTTCGGTTTGACACCTCATATTTTTTTTGTAATTTTGCACCATGAATGTATTGAAATTCGGAGGCACTTCGGTTGGTACAGTCGAAAGCCTCAAAAACGTCAGAAATATAGTAGAGGCTCTCCCGTCTGATACGGTTGTGGTGGTTTCTGCATTAGGTGGGCTTACTGATAAACTCATCTCTACCGCTCGTCTCGCAGCCGATGGTGGGGATTGGAAGTCGGAAGCAGAGGCAATCTCACTTCGCCACCATATCATAATTGAAGAATTAGTTAGGTCGGAAAAGAAATCAATTACTTTAGAAGTAGTAGATTCTCTTCTTGATGAACTATGCCGTACATATGAAGGAGTGTCTCTTATCGGAGACCTTCCCTCTAAGACTCTTGATGTAATAGTAAGTCTTGGTGAAAGAATGTCGGCTCCGATTGTGGCTGGGATTATCAAGAATGGCCATCTTCATAATTCCCTTGATTTTATAAAGACAGAAAAATGGTTTGACAAGAATATTGCGGATATCACTCTTACACACGATTTGATTGTGAAGGAATTTTCTAATATAGAAAATGGCCCTCATATCACAGGAGGATTCATATCCCAAGATCGAGACTCTGGCGAAATTACAAATCTTGGACGAGGAGGTAGCGACTATACAGCGGCTTTGATAGCGGCTGCTCTAAATGCAGATATGCTTGATATATGGACTGATGTGGATGGATTCATGACTGCCGACCCGAGGATAATTAAAGATGCAAGGGTTCTTCCGGCAATGTCGTTTATCGAGAGTATGGAACTTTGTTCTTTCGGTGCGAAAGTAATATATCCCCCGACTATCTATCCGGTATTCCATAAGAATATTCCTATTAGAATTCTTAATACGTTTAATCCCGCAGCTCCCGGTACGCTTATCTCGGATTCATCGGATTCTAAAGAATATCCTGTGAAAGGTGTCACTGCAATAAGAAACACATGTCTTGTTCGTCTTTCAGGTCATCTTACTGAAAATGTAGCGCAAATCAATACACGTGCCTATAATGCTCTTGCAAGGAATGGAGTGAGTGTGTTTCTACTTGCACAACCTGGAGAAAATCAAGAATTCTCTTTTTCCATTTCTGTTGCTGACAAACAAACTACTTCCCGAGTGCTTAACGAGGAATTTGCTCCTGAACTTATTGATGGTTCACTTTCCAAGATATCGTTTGAGGAGAATCTTTCTACCATTGCAGTAGTAGGAGAGGGTCTGAAGCATCTTAAAGGTCTTAAAGGAAGAATCATGAATACACTGCTGCGTTGTGGCATAAAGACGCTGGCATGTTCGGAAGGTAATTCCGACACCACTGTATCCTTTGTAGTGGAAGAAAAAGATACTGTAGATGCAATCAAAGCCATCCATGGATTGTTTTTCTAATATACAATCTTAAAAATATAATCTATGGAAATCAAAAATGCTAAATATGAGATAAGCAGTGCTAAGGTGAGTCAATGTCCTGACACCAAAGTTCCTGAATACGCATTCATTGGGCGCTCTAATGTGGGAAAATCTTCTCTCATCAATATGCTTACCAACAATGGATCTCTCGCAAAGACTTCTCAAAAACCAGGAAAGACTTTGCTTATCAACCACTTTAAGATCAACAATGGAAGTTGGTATATAGTCGATCTCCCGGGATATGGATATGCTGCAAGAGGCAAAGAACAGCGACAGGCCTTTTCCCGAATGATAGAGGGATATGCGCTTAATCGCTCCCAATTGGCATGTCTGTTTGTACTCATCGATGTACGGCACGAGCCACAGAAGATTGATCTGGAATTTGTTGATTTTTGTGGCGAAAATGGTGTTCCTATCGCCATAGTTTTCACAAAATCAGATAAGGTGAGTCAAAAAGTGGCAGACCATAATATTTCACTTTTTAAGAAAGAACTTCTTGAAAAATGGGAAGAACTTCCACCCATGTTTTTGACTTCTTCCGAGAAGAAAAAAGGAAGAGATGAGCTCCTTGACTTCATTGACAATACTAATACAGTATGGCATGAGCATACCGAGGAATCTGAAGAAGAGGCTTCGGATGCACAAGAAGAAGTATCAGACCATGAACCTTTAAACCAATAAACCCTTAAACCAAAACATACCATAATGAAAATAGCATTTGCTTCCGACCATGCTGCTTATGATCTAAAGCAGTTTATTAAGCCCTATGTAGAAGAAAAAGGTTATGAAACAGTAGATTTCGGTACGTTTAGTCCCGATTCGTGCGACTATGCCGACTATGCACATCCAGCTGCTAAAGCAGTTGAGAGCGGAGAGTGTGATTTCGGAATTGCCATGTGTGGCAGTGGAAACGGAATTCAGATGACCCTTAACAAGCATCAGAAAATTCGTGCAGCTCTATGTTGGCTTCCTGAATTGGCAGCCCTTGCTAAGCAGCATAATGATGCCAACTTCCTCGTGCTTCCTGCTCGCTTCATATCTGTGGAAGATGCCAAGGAAATTGTTGATGCTTATCTTTGTGCAGAGTTTGAAGGTGGTCGCCATGCTAAACGTATAGCAAAAATTCCTGTTTGCGATGCCTGAATTTGAAATTCAACTTCGAGATGTTCTGCTTTACGCTACTCACGGCGTCATGCCGGAGGAGAGTGTAGTTGGAAATCAATATCGCGTCAATGTGCGTCTTCGCATTGACGCGTCTCTTTTCGATCCTGAAAAAGACGACTTGGCTTCGACAATATCCTATGCAGAGGTATATGAAATACTTAAATCTGTAATGTCAGATAGGGTAGCCCTTCTTGAAACGGTTGCCATCCGATTTGTCAAGGAAGTGAGAAATAGATGGCCCGGAATCAAACATGGATGGATTGAGATTGTCAAGACCGTGCCTCCTATCCCTAATATGATAGGGGAGGCTGGTGTGAGATATGATTTCTGAAAAAAATGCATAAAAAATGAAAAAAATCGGTGTAAAATTTGCACAGTTCAAAAAAAAGCAGTAATTTTGCATCGTGATTCTGAAAGGG
>CAZCZX010000263.1:0-3745 GCA_964503095.1 uncultured Sangeribacter sp. | reverse complement strand
ATAGCCATTTGTCAAAGCGAAGAGCGAACATGTCGATGTCACGTTGAGGCAGCCCGAGTCTTCGGGCTTCACTTCGCCATGGTTTCATTGCTGATTTTACTTCTTCTATGATTGTCTTAGCTTTTTCATATGTCAGCATATAGTCTTCTGCAGAATCCAATAGAATGTTTAGGTCTGATTCATCTGTAGATCGGTTAATCAGTAGACTTTGATTATCTGAAAGTGTAGGATTGATATCGTATGCTGGTGAAAGTTCCCAACCTTTGCGAGTCAAGAGAAAACCATGATTGCGGAAGTGATCATCGGAATTGCCGACTATGATATAAAATGCAATACGCCGATATAGTTCCTCTAAGTTTTGCTCTACATTGCTTCCATGTTTAATAATAAAGTCCACAATATCAGGGTATCCATAGCCTGTCGAGGCGTTATCTCCATCTGAGAGACCGAGAAGAGTTAACGCAGACGCGAAATGTATTCTCTTATTGCTCCCATCGCGGTCAAAACGCTTTGAAAGTAAGATATTATAATCTTCTCCTGGAATAGTATTGGTTTCTGCAACATTCAATCCAGCTTTACGTCCCATGACATGGCAGAAATGCTCCCACAGTCCGATGTTGTAATCATCTTTACGTGACGGGAACTTAGCGACAGTCAAATTGCCATCCTCATCAATTACTGAAGCTTTCGGTCGTGCACCACCGAGCGAGGTGCCCGGATGCAATAACTGAGCAAGCCATTTTTTTGATGGTAAAAGATGCTTTTCCTCACTGGCTTCAATTTCATGTGCAGCGTGCATGAGTTCTCTGACACTTGCCAACGGTGGGACTCGTATACTTGCCTCGCAATTGATAAACTTCCCCCCTAAAGTTTCGGCAAATCTAAATCCACCCATTCTTGAAGCATCATCAATCCCCATAAGATAATTAAAAGATGTAAGTCTTCGTACAGGTCGCTTTTCATCTGCTGCTGAAATCTGCTCTCGACGATTTAGTAATGTTCGTCCCCAGCGGTCGGGTAGTGCATCGGAGAAACAGGCAAATATATCTCTTTCTGGACGGGAAAATTGAATACCTGGATAATTTTGTAAATCTTCACTTAGAAAAACATCCCCATATTTGGCAAGCCACTCCTTATCGTACGAAAATCCGTAAGTCTCGCTTCCACGCACTGAGTCACACGACAATTCTCCAATCAACTTAGGAGCGTCGAGCCAATCAAAGTCGGCATATACATACAATTTATTCATGGCTTATTCTTTCTTTGATGCGCGTTCGCGGTGTTTTAGGCTTAAATCCTGTAATGTGCGTCCGAGAGTATCTTCTTTGGCGATCAGAAGGAGATCATCGTCTAATTGCAAGGCATAGAGAACACGTGCATAAATACCTATTGAAACGGTCGGAGACCCTTTTTCAATACGGTTGATTGTTAATGGCGAACAGGTGGCCCGCTCTGCAACCTGCGCTATCGATAGGTTACGACGTAAACGGGCAAGTTTTATCTGCTCACCCATAATCGCCATTTTCTGCTCCAACTTTCGGGGCAACTTTGTCCCCATCGTATTCTTTGCCATACTCAATATATCATAAAGTGATGCAAAGATAGCAAAAATATTTATTATATGATATATTGAGAGGCTATATATTATGATTTTTTTTAAGATTTTTCCTTTTATGTACATTCAAAAAAATTTTGATATTCAAGAGAAATGATGTAACTTTGTAGATACAGTTCAAAACTACCTTATCATGAAAAAACTCTTATCTTCACTCATTGTCGCACTGTGCGTATTTTCCTTATCGGCAAAAGTATATGATGTACGTGATTATGGAGCCAAAGGAGATGGCACCACTTTAGACTCCCCGGCAATAAACGCTGCCATTGAAGACGCGGCATCATCCGGAGGCGGCGAAGTATATGTCCCTGCAGGCACTTATCTCAGCGGAAGCATCCGACTGAAATCAAATATCCACCTTAATCTTTCGGCCGGTTGCACTATCTTGGCGGCTCCCGCTGAAATGAAAGCCTACGACGAAAGCGAATCGTTTGGAGGATTCCCGGAATATCAGGACGGAGGACACACCTATTTCCAAAATTCACTGATTTGGGCAGTTGGCCAAGAGAATATAAGCATCACAGGCCACGGAATGATTGACGGTCTGGGACTCACTAAAAAAGATACCGAACGGGCGGGGAATGTGCAGGGAGGCTCAATTGGCACCGGAGACAAGGCAATCGCTTTGAAACAGTGCCGAAATGTCACTCTCCGAGATATAACCATCTACCGGGGTGGACACTTTGCCATCATCCTCACCGGCTGTGAACGAGGAGTCATCGACAATGTCACAGTCGACACCAACCGCGATGGTATGGATATTGACTGCTGCAAATATCTATCAATAAGCAATTGCCGAGTCAATACGCCAAGCGACGATGCCATTGTGCTGAAAAGTTCCTACGCTCTCAAGCAAGCGGTGCTTTGCGAACATATATCCGTGACTAATTGCCATATCACAGGATATAAATGCGGCACCTTCCTAACCGGGGAATACATTCCCGAAAAAGTGAATTGGGTGTGCGGACGTTTTAAACTCGGCACTGAATCTAACGGCGGATACCGAAATATCACCCTATCTAACTGCACATTCAACTATTCAAGCGGTATGGCTTTCGAGGAAGTTGATCAGGGAATAATGGAAAATATATCGGTAAGCAATGTGACAATGAATCATGTTCACCACTACCCTATTTATATCACCACCGGCAGTCGCAACCGCGGGCCTAAAGAGATAACTCGCAACTCAACTGCTTGCGATATACAGATCTCTAACGTAATTGCCCAAGACTGCGACTCATTGTGCTCAATAATAGTCACCGGTTTGCCGGAAGAGCCTGTGAGAGGCGTATGGCTAAACAATATTCGTCTTCACTACCGTGGGGGCATGAAGGCTCTTGACAATCCAAGAGACTATCGTGAGCAGGGCGCGAACTACCCGGAGCCTAAGTTTGCAGGTCGCACACCGGCATATGGACTATATGGACGCCATGTCGACGGGCTTTATATCAATGATCTAACTTTTACCTACGACAAGCCGGAAGGGCGTCCGGCAGTGCTGCTTGACGATGTGAATAATGCCATAATACGCGGTCTGCAGGCTCCTACAGAACCAGGGGTAAAGCAAATCGTCACTTATGACTGCCACAATATTAAAATCATAAGATAATCGCTTGTGTGAACAATGAGATGACAAAAAAATTCCTCGATATTTTTCGAGGAATTTTTTATTCAAGATTTTTTAGAAATCAAACTTCTCCAGAGTCATCGTAGAGTATTTCTGAATCTCAGGGACGAGACGCTTGAAATGATCAGAAGCCATATGAGCCTGAAGGTCATCTTCTGACTCCCATGTCTCAATAATCATATAGCGGTCATCATTAGTAGTAGACTTATAGAGGTCGTAACTGATGCAACCTTTATCGCGGAGAGAGAATCCTACGAGATCCGTTGCACTCTCAACGAGTTTCTTGCGATTCTCACTTGTCTCAACAATCATAGATACATTCAATCTTACCATATTTCTTTATAATTTTAAGGTTTTATTTTCCGAAATTATAACGCCCCACCCCCTCCCAGAGTTCAGCAATCCCAAAATCATAAATCCTTCCGATTGGTCATTAACAAACTGTCTCTGTAATTCTGGCACAAGATTCCGTAATTTTGGTAAGGGAAAAGCAGCCTACGCAT
>CAZCZX010000262.1:0-3772 GCA_964503095.1 uncultured Sangeribacter sp. | reverse complement strand
TTAACCCGAGTTAATGCTTGAGTAATTTTGAAACAATTTCAGAGTCTCAGCCCGGAGGGCTGATTATCTTGTTAACCCCGGGCTATGCCCGGGGTTAGGAATATCACTCTTTCATCGACCCCGGAGGGGTCGAACTTTACAGAAAAGTTATTTTTTAAGTCTCTTAGTTAATCTGAATGATAAGGAATGAAGACACATTCCAGAATGCTTTAGGATTCAAGATCTTGATGCTCTGAGTGCCATTTGCATTCTCAATGATCTCATAACTGTCTTTCGGGAAATTACCCCAAACTTTTGCTTTCTTGCCTCCTGTGTTGATCACACTGAGAGTCCTCTTGTCGCCTGCAGTGAAATAGTTTTCATTGAAGTCGCCCTGAAGCACCTTAGTGCTGCCAAGGAATTTCTTGTCAAGCAGACCATTCTGCTTCAATTCCTTTGCTGTGCCGATTGCATAATATACTCGGTTGGCAAGATTTTCTGCTGCTGTGGCTTCTGCCTGTGCCTGCTCGCGGGCTGCTGTCTCTTCGCGAAGGTCAGCCTGTCCTTGTATCACTTGCTCGTTGAGCTGTAGAATTTCTGCATTTGCTGCCTCAAGCTTTACGTTTAGGTCGGCTATTTTCTCTTCCTGCTTGTCGATGCGCGCTTGAAGGTCGGCGATTGTCTTCTTCAAAACTGAGTTTTCATTTCCTGATTTGTCAAGTTTTGCCTGCATTTGGGCAAGAAGATCACGATTCTTCTGAAGTCTTTCCTTAATGCTTTCAAGATTCTGGCGAACCTCAGCTCTTCTGTCATACTTCTCGCCCCCCTTATCCATGCTGTAAAGAAGACCTTCTTGCATGTTGATGGAGTCAAGTCCATCGTAGATGTCTCCCATAAGAAGAAGGAGTGAGTCGTTCATCGAAGATGCCTGCTCATACTGTGTTGATACCAGTTGAAGAGAGTCAGCAGTACTCTCACCCTTGTGTCCGCTACAAGCCGACAGTATCACTGCCCCAATAGCGCATAATGGAATAAATTTCTTCATAGCTATTCCTATTTTTATAAGTTTATATATTCTTGATTTTATCCTCAACACTGTGCTGAGGACGTAAGTCCGAAGTTTTCTTACTCTTTTCCTTTGATAGTGATAACAATCTCCCCCCTCGGAGTGTTCACTGAAAAATACTCCGATAGTTCCTTAAGCGTGCCATTATGAAAAGTCTCAAATTTTTTTGAGATTTCCCTTGCTACGCAAGCCTCCCTTTCCTCTCCAAAAGCCTCAGCAAGTTGCCTCAATGTCCGAGGAAGCCGAACAGGACTTTCGTATATAATCACAGTCCGAGGCTCTTCTGCCAATTGAGATAGCCGAGTGGCCCTCCCTTTCTTTAAAGGAAGAAACCCTTCGAATACAAACCTGTCGCATGGCAATCCGCTTCCTACAAGTGCCGGCACAAAGGCTGTAGGCCCGGGGAGAACGGTCACCTCCACCCCTGCCTTTCGGCATTCCCTCACGAGCATAAATCCAGGGTCAGAGATTCCGGGAGTACCTGCATCTGAGATAAGCGCAATATTTTCCCCTGCCTCAAGCCTCTCAGTGAGATGTTTCACCGTCGCATGCTCATTATATTTATGGTGGCTTTGCATAGGAGTGTGAATGTCAAAATGCTTAAGGAGCACACTGCTTGTGCGGGTATCTTCCGCAAGTATCAGATCCGCCTCCTGAAGCGTCTTAACAGCCCGAAAAGTCATATCCTCCAAATTCCCCACCGGCGTAGGCACAATATAAAGCATAAAATAGGTAATCGAAAAATTTATTTGGTAAAGTATTAATGTCTTTCAGCCCGGAGGGCTGATTATCTTGTCTCAGCCCGGAGGGCTGATTATTTTGTTAACCCCGAGCTTCAGCTCGGGGTAAGGAATCTCTCTCTCTCTTTCATCGACCCCGGAGGGGTCGAACTTTACATTAAAAAAAGGATTATTCTTTAAATCTCGGCCGAAGTATCTCCATAAATGTGGCGACATTCTGATTCTCCGGATCCCACTCCAGCTCATTATAAAAATAATCCTCGATGATCGCAAAATCCTCTATCCCCTCAATAAACTCCAGTGTGGAGTCAAACATCTTCATATTCCCATCAAACAATTCTCGGGAATATAAATATCTGTCATTGAGTGAGAACAAAGATTTGAGTTTCGCATCCCTTTTAAATCCCACAGCGTGAGAGGCTGTGTTGCCGGTTTCCTCTTCGGTCTTATCCATTTCTGGCTCCTTACTCTCTGTGTCAGTCTCTTCCACATCGAAAGCGAGCATGATGTCATCATCCTCATCCTCTTTTTCCCCGATAAATTCATCTTCTATAGATTCATCTTCAGATTCTGTTTTCTCATCTTTTAAAGCCTCTTCCTCGCTTTCTTCAAAAGATTCATCAGAAGATTCTTCTTCTAATTCTGATAAAGGTACACCCTCCGCTATCTCCACAGATTCTTCCTCAGATTCATCCGTAGAATCTACTGCAGATTCTTGTGGATTCTTAATCTGATTCGCCAAAGCCGCCAACTCAGCCGACTTCTCTTTCAAAAGTGTAAAAACCTCAGGTCCGGGATTCCCATCTCGGATTATTCTTAAAAGGCCCTCAATCTCAATGGCCATTTCCAACATCTTTGTCTCCATATTATATATAATGTATAAGTGCTACTCTTTTTAATAACAATTTCCAACTTATTTGTTATCCTAATAAAGACAATAATTATGAATTATGCATTTTGCATTATGCATTAAAATAGAGAATTATGAATAATAAAAAGATCATCCCCCCCTCCGAACTCATCATCAACGACGATGGCTCTGCATTCCACATCCATCTCCGTCCCGACCAACTCCGCGACAATATCCTTCTCGTAGGCGACCCCGGTCGTGTGTCAATGGTGGCAGAATTCTTCGATTCCATCGACTATGATGTCCAATCTCGCGAATTCCACACCATTGCCGGCAAATATAAAGGTAAAGACGTAATGTGCATCTCCCATGGCATCGGTTCCGATAATATCGAGATTGTGGTCACCGAACTCGACGCCCTTGCCAATATCGATTTCAAGACCCGCGAGGTGAAACCTGAGCATCGCACTCTCAATATGGTGCGCGTCGGCACTTCCGGTTCCCTTCAGCCCGATTTGCAAATAGGCGACTACGTGATTGCTGAAAAAGCCACTGGCACCGATGGTATCCTTAATTATTATGCGCGCCGCGACGAAGTTTGCGACCTCGATTTCCAACGTGATTTGATGCGCCACACCGGTTGGCTTCCATCGTGGGCTGCCCCCTACACTGTAGATGCCGACTCTGAACTTGTAGAAAGAATCGGTCGCGACGACATGGTGCGTGGTTTTACAATGTCCGCTGTCGGCTTCTATGCTCCACAAGGCAGACAGGTGCGTCTTGCTTTGGCAGACCCCGACTTGAACAATAAAATAGAGAGTTTCCGATTCAATGGCCGACCCATCACCAACTTCGAGATGGAATCAGGGTGTCTGCAAGGAATGGCAAAGTTGCTTGGACATCGAGCCATGACCGTCTGCTGCATCATAGCAGAGCGAGTAGCCACAAAAGCCAACACCGACTACAAACCCCGTGTACGCCAACTCCTCCAAACCGTCCTCGACCGCTTCTAACCCCGGCGGGGTCGCTCAGCATTATTTTTGATTATTTTTCATAAAAAATCAAAAAATATTTGCACACCAAAAATATTTTTTGTAATTTTGCACTCGCTTCGAGACAGTAGAGTCTGTCTGATGC
>CAZCZX010000261.1:0-3792 GCA_964503095.1 uncultured Sangeribacter sp. | reverse complement strand
GGCGTCGCGAAAAACGCCACAGCCGACGAAATAAAAAAAGCATACCGAAAGAAGGCCATTCAGTTTCACCCTGATAAATATTCCGACAAACCGGAGTCTGAACAAAAGGCAGCGGAAGAAAAATTCAAGGAGGCAGCTGAGGCATACGACGTGCTAAGCGACGAAAAGAAACGACAACTTTATGATGCCTATGGTCACAACATGGGTCCGCAAGGATTCGGTGGAGGAGCCGGAGGAGGTTCATATGGTGGATTCAGCGGATTCGGTGGAGGTGGATTCTCAATGGAAGACATCTTCTCTAACTTCGGCGATATATTCGGCGATGCATTTGCCGGCGCCGGAACATATCGTGGCTTTTCAGGAGGAGGTGGTCGCGCCCGCAAACCTGTCAATAAAGGCACCGACCTTCGAATCACTGTAAAAGTCAGCTTAAAGGATATTGCAAATGGCGTAGACAAGAAACTTAAGATACCAAAATTTGTGGCTTGCTCGCATTGCAACGGCACTGGAGCAAAAGATGGCACAGCATTCCATACTTGCCAACGTTGCGGCGGCACAGGCTATGTCACCCAGATGCGCCAAACATTCCTTGGCGCTCAACAGGTGCAGTCAGTGTGTCCGGAATGTAACGGTGAAGGAAAAGTCATCACTGAAGAATGTAAGTATTGCCATGGCACCGGTGTTGAAAAGAAAGAGACTATTGTCGAATTCCACATTCCCGCTGGCGTCCAGGATGGACAGACACTCGTGCTTAAAGGTGAAGGAAACGCTCCGCGCCATGGCGGTGTGAATGGCGACCTTCTCATCGTGATCCAGGAGGAGAAGAACTCCGAACTTATCCGCGACGACCAAGACCTTATCTATAACTTGATGCTCGACTTCCCAACGGCAGCCCTTGGCGGCAGCGCAGAGATTCCTCTTATCGACGGCAAGGCGCGCGTTAAGATTGCCCCGGGAACCCAACCCGGCAAAGTGCTGCGCTTGCGTGGCAAGGGACTTCCGGCATTCCAAAACGAGCATGTCAAAGGAGATATCCTTGTCAATGTGATGGTCTATGTTCCGGAAAACCTTTCCGATGCTGAGAAGAGCGCCATAGAGAGCCTCAAAGATAGCACCAATGTAGTGCCAACTGAATCTACATCAAAGAGAATATTCTCACGTCTTCGCCACATCTTCAACAAGGAGAACAGAGGAGAGTGATGTTAGAGACTATAAATATTAAAGATTAATAATTCCCCGACAATTTTGAAGATTGCCGGGGAATTATTTTATAAACTTTATCTTTTTGTATTGGGCTTAGCGGATTATTTTTTTACCATTGTGAATGTAGATGCCTTTTTCAGGATTATTTACACGGCGACCCATTAGGTCGAAATAATCTCCATTAGCAATTTCTGCATCAATGCGGTCAACAGCATTTTGCTCGTTGTCTTCATATGGCACCGCGTTGAAAGTAATCAACCCATCATCTGTCTCTGTGATGTCTTCAATGTCGTACGCAAGTCGTCTTTTTGCCCAACTTGCGAGCTGAGGCTTTGTCTCGAATGTGAATGATGTTATCCCTGCTGTGCCGGGGAAAGAATCACCACTGCGTGTGGCCTCAGACTTGATATTATCTGCCTCAACTATATCCACGCGCTGATGATTGCTTACATTGTTGACAGTGTTCATTGTCCACGCACCTTTATTGTAGTCAACATGCCAAACGAGCATACCGTGTCCGGGAATAAATGCATCATTGCCAAGTTGCTGACGATTCTCGAAGAAGAAGAATTCATAACTCTTTTCCGTCGGGAGAGCATAGGCGATGTTGGTAGTTGAAAGGTCTGGAAGTTCCATAACTCCCTCTGTGAATGGCTCGTAGTCAAGCCATCCAAGAGCACACTTTTCAAATGATGAGTAGTTAGGAGGAGTAAGTCGATCGTTGTTGTAAGGACCTTTATCCATTACACTCCACGCATCTGGAGTGAAACCACTCGTATAGGAAGTGACATATAAATCAGGAAGGCCCATTACATGGCTGAATTCATGAACGAAGGTTCCAATGCCATCGGGGCGCTCGTAACCGCTCGGATACTCACAGGTGCAAGCATAATGATTTAGTTGGACTCCATCAAAAATAAACTGTTCGTTAGTTGCCGCAGCTATGTCCCATGAATGAGGCCAAACAGTATTCTTAATTCCGCTGTCATGTTCTCCCTTTCCTGCATAGAAAATAAAGACATTGTCGATTATTCCATCCCCATCCCTGTCATATTGAGAGAAATCTACTTCTTCATCCAGTATTTGGCAGGCATGAATCGCCATCTCCTCAGGATGAAGATCATCGCCTGATGCATCATTTTCCCCATAATATTGACGAGGATTTGGCAAAACTACCGGACCATAGACGTCGAACTCAGGTATGAAACGACCGTCGGAATTTTCGATAAACCAATCACGCGCAGAGCCTAATGAACCATAATCAGAGAAACCTTCCTCATTAAGCATTCGATTGAAATAATCAAAATCTCCATATTTAAATTCCACATCTTGATATTCAACCAGTATGACAAGCCCCTTTTGCTCCCCTAAGACCGGGTAAGTTGCCTCACACCGACCGAAGTTCATAGGCACAAGACGCTGATCGTCTTCAATAATATCACTATCTGCTTCTGCTCGAGTAGTAAGTCTTCTTTTGCTAATAAGTTCTTGATAATTATTCAGCCGCTTCTCTTTGTTTGCAACCAATTTTTCAATCCAACTGTCAACCATATGCTTGGGCTGAAGTGATTCTAAATCGGCAAAAGATTTGGCCTTTGAACCCACCATAATTCCGGAGCCTACAGGGAATCCATTAGCATCAAACTTAGCATACTCCATTCTGCCGTCTGATTCAACAAGGAGATCTCCTTTTTCTGAATACACGAGATGACCATGCTCATCGCCTACTATCTGAATATTGATCACTGTCCCATCCGGTTGGGTATATGCGACAAAACCCGGTTTTGCCGGGATTGCCAAGGCTGCCGCGCACATGCCGGAAGCCAATATTGAAAATATAATGCGTTTCATCTGCTATCGTCAATTATAACAAAGGAGCGCATTCTTAAGATCAGGTTATTCACTACCATTCATAAGAGACTGTCGCTCCTAATGAATTTAACGTACCAGAATTATTATTATTGTACCACCAGTAGTTGCAAGTCAATAATTGATAGGTCAAGCCAATATTCATCGCCTTTTTGCCATTGGCACTGACAGGCACTCTCAAGCCAATTGATGGCTTCAACATGAAATATTCAGAACCGTTGATATACCCATTTTCGATAGCGAGATAATTTTTCCCTATGAGGAAAGAACCACCAGCCTTCACATCTATAAATAAAGAAGGACTTGTGCTGCCACCAAAATTAAATCGGAAATCTGTAAAAATTGGAATCATGACTCCGCTGGTGGTCACCTTGCGATTATAATTCCACTCATTATATCCGGCATCAGTCTTTGAATAGACTAAATCGACACCAAGACCCGCACCCATGAAAAACCAATTGGCATATTGCAGACCTTGAACAGTGCTAACCCCAACAAAATCTGCCTGAAGATTACCGACACCTCCTACATAAGAGGCATCTACGTATCCCTTATAGCGCATTCCTCCCAAAGCAGCAGTCTGAAGCATATTGGCTGCCTGATTCACTATATCATAATATTGTGCACTTGCTGATATCGGACTTGCAAATCCTAATAATGCAATCAGAAGCGAAAGGTAGAGTTTTTTCATAACAATTAAGATAATATGTGTTTAACTGA
>CAZCZX010000260.1:0-3797 GCA_964503095.1 uncultured Sangeribacter sp. | reverse complement strand
TGCATTATGAATTATGCATTATGAATTATGAATTAGATTAACTATGGCCGACGATAAAAAGATAATTTTCTCTATGGTGGGTGTCTCCAAAGTCATCCCACCGCAGCGTCAGATATTAAAAAATATCTACCTCTCTTTCTTCTATGGTGCTAAAATCGGCATCATTGGTCTTAACGGTAGCGGTAAGTCCACACTGATGAAGATCATTGCCGGTATTGATAAGAATTTCCAAGGTGAAGTGGTTTTCTCTCCAGGTTATTCTGTAGGATATCTGGAGCAAGATCCAAAACTTGACCCTGATAAGACGGTGCGCCAAGTAGTGGAAGAGGGTGTGAAACCAATTATGGATCTTCTTGCCGAATACGAAGAGGTCAACAATGCTTTCTGCGATCCCGAGGTGCTCGAAGACCCCGAAAAAATGGATAAGCTCATGGAGCGGCAGGCTCAGCTTCAAGATAAACTTGATGCTGCCGATGCTTGGAACATTGATAATAAACTTGAGAGAGCTATGGATGCTCTCCGTTGTCCTCCGGATGATCAACCTGTAAGTCAACTTTCCGGTGGTGAACGTCGCCGAGTGGCTCTTTGCCGACTCCTTCTCCAACAACCCGATGTGCTTCTACTCGACGAACCTACCAACCACCTCGATGCAGAGTCGATCGACTGGCTCGAACAGCATCTACAACAGTATCCCGGCACTGTTATTGCAGTTACTCACGACCGCTATTTCCTCGATCATGTTGCTGGTTGGATTCTCGAACTCGACCGTGGTGAAGGTATCCCATGGAAAGGAAATTATTCTTCTTGGCTTGATCAGAAGACTAAGCGTATGGCTCAGGAAGAAAAGCAGGCAAGCAAACGCCGTAAAACTCTCGAGCGTGAGCTTGAATGGGTCAGGATGGCCCCTAAGGCTCGCCAGGCGAAAGGGAAGGCTCGTCTTGCCAGCTATGACAGACTCCTTAATGAAGACCAGAAGCAACGCGAAGAGAAGCTCGAAATCTTTATTCCAAATGGCCCTCGCCTTGGAAATAAGGTGATTCTTGCTAATCATGTCGCTAAGGCTTTTGGCGAGAAGAATCTGTTTGATGATCTCAATTTCATGCTCCCTCCTAATGGCATTGTGGGTGTCATTGGGCCTAATGGCGCCGGTAAGACCACACTTTTCCGTCTCATTATGGGACTTGAGAAGCAGGATGGTGGCGATTTCGAAGTTGGAGAGACCGTGAAGATTGCTTATGTCGACCAGTCTCATAAAGATCTTGATCCGGAGAAGAGCGTCTACGAGGTCATTTCCCAAGGAGTAGAGTCGTTCCGTATGGGTGGTCGCGATATGAATGCCCGGGCTTATCTTTCAAAGTTTAATTTCACCGGGGCAGATCAGGAAAAGAAAATTGGCGTCCTTTCCGGTGGTGAGCGCAATCGCTTGCATCTTGCAATGGCTCTTAAAGAAGAAGGTAATGTCCTTTTGCTCGACGAGCCAACAAATGACATAGATGTAAATACGCTTCGTGCATTAGAGGAAGGTCTGGAGAATTTCGCAGGTTGTGCAGTGGTGATTAGCCACGACCGATGGTTTCTCGACCGTATCGCCACTCATATTCTGGCTTTCGAAGGGGATTCCAAAATCACTTTCTATGAGGGCAGTTATTCCGATTACGAGGAATTCCGAAAGAAACGTGATGGCATTGATGCTGAGACTCCTCATCGTATCCGTTATAAGAAACTTATGTGATGACCCCCATTGAAATAAGTGCGGTCGATGATGCAAGAATAAAGGTGTTTGCGGGGCTGACTGAAGCTCAGCTCCGCAATTCACTTCATCCTGAAGAGGCTCTTTTCATTGCTGAGAGCCCCAAGGTTATCCATGTGGCTCTTGATGCAGGAATGGTCCCGGTCGCTCTTCTTTGTGAGCGCAGGCATATAGTCGGAGATGCTGCAGATATTATTGCTCGTATTCCTGATGTCCCTGTTTTTACTGGAAACCGTGAAATTCTTTCTAATATTACCGGATATACCTTGACGCGTGGAGTCCTTTGTGCCATGCGTAGGCCAAAGCTTCCTTCTGTTGCTGAATTATGCGGATCATCTAAGAGGGTAGTGGTGATCGATGATGTAAGCGACACTACAAACATTGGTTCTATTTTTCGGTCTGCCGCCGCTTTGGGAATGGATGCAGTCTTACTTACTCCGACGGCTTGCGATCCACTCAACCGGAGGTCGGTCCGCGTCTCAATGGGGTCGGTTTTCCTAATTCCTTGGACAAGGCTCCATGGAGGTTTGGAAGAATTGAAGAAATATGGTTTCAAATCTGTCGCAATGGCGCTTCGCCATAATTCCGTAGATATTTCTGATCCGATTCTTAAGCGGGAGCCAAAGCTCGCAATAATTATGGGCACAGAAGGGGAGGGCCTTCCGATATCTACAATTGAAAACGCCGACTATGTCGTAAAAATACCCATGCACCATGGGGTTGACTCTCTGAATGTGGCGGCAGCCTCCGCTATAGCCTTCTACGAGTTATCGCGATAAAACTTTTTTTATAAAAAAATAAACTTTATCCCTACTATCTTTGTTTATCTTTTGCCCTAACAAGGATAGGACGATAGAAAACCCCAAATTTAAAATCAAATAAATTATTAATAATTATGGCAAAAGAATGGATATGCACCATCTGCGGTTATGTAGCAGAAGGCGAAAATGCACCTGAAAAATGCCCGCAGTGTGGCGCTCCTCAGTCAAAATTCAAAGAACTCGATCAAAATGAACTTCTTAAGTTCGTCACCGAACATGTAGTTGGCGTTGCTAAAGACGTTGACGACGAAATGAAGAAGGATCTCAATAATCACTTCATGGGCGAATGCACTGAAGTTGGTATGTATCTCGCTATGTCTCGTCAGGCTGATCGTGAAGGCTATCCTGAAATCGCTGACGCATTTAAGCGCTATGCTTTTGAAGAGGCTGAACACGCTGCTAAGTTTGCAGAGCTTCTCGGCGACATGGTATGGGACACTAAGACCAACCTTGAAAAGCGTATGCACGCTGAGGCTGGTGCAAATGAAGACAAGATGCGTATAGCTAAGAATGCTAAGGCTGCTAATCTTGACGCTATCCACGACACTGTTCATGAGATGGCTAAAGATGAGGCTCGCCATGGTCAAGGCTTCTATGGCTTATACCAGCGTTTCTTTGGAAATAAGAAGTAATCAAGAGTATTATTGAATGATATTTATCAAGAGATAATTTTCAAGACGCCCACACCCTCTCAAGGAGAGTGTGGGTATTCTTTTTTTTTATAACCGTTATTATTCTTATTATTATTTTGGGCAGACTTCTTGCAATCGACTATGGACGCAAACGTTGCGGAATAGCAGTTACCGACACCCTCCAGATTTGCGCTAATGGGCTCACTACTGTCCGCGCATGCGATCTGATGCAGTTTTTAAAAGACTACTGTGCCAAAGAGCCTGTAGAGAAAATTATTGTTGGTCTTCCAAAGCAAATGGATGGAAGTCCATCTGAAAGTACGCGATATATTGACCCTTTTCTAAAGCATCTCCGTAAAGAGATGCCGCAAATGCCTGTGGTAAGATTTGATGAAAGATTCACTTCAACTCTCGCCCATAAGGCTATGCTCGACGGCGGCTTACGCCGGATGGCTCGTCGAGATAAGCAACTCGTAGATGAAATAGCAGCCACAATAATTCTAAACGACTACCTATCCTCCCGCCAAAACTCCTAACCCACAACACTCACCCCCTAACCCTCAACTCTTAACTTGCACATTCCATTTTTTTTTA
>CAZCZX010000259.1:0-3802 GCA_964503095.1 uncultured Sangeribacter sp. | reverse complement strand
GTGCAGCTTCCGAGATCATAGTAATACTTATCGAGCACTTTCTTCTTCTTGCCGTCTGGCAGCTCCACAAATCGAGTCTTGAGTTCAATAGAGCTGTTTGGGCAGTTCATCTGGCAGATACCACAGGCTATACATTTGTTGTAAGCCGGGGTGGCATCATCACCGATCAGCGTAAGTTCCGCACGGAAGCGATCGGCAATCTTGAGCGTAGTGTGGCGATTCTCCGGATATTGCTCAGTGACTTTCGGAGTGACAAACTCCTTTCCGGTCACCGCCATACCTTTCGCCAGGCTCGCAATGCCTTTTCCTACCGACGAAAAATATTCCTTAATACTACTCATATTATTGATTAAAATTTTAGTTTTCTTTCCTTTTTGCTATTATCCAATAAGTCTAATTAGTCTAATTGGTCTAATAGGATTAAATTAGCGCTCTATTTGGCCGCCGAGGATATCGAGGAGCTCGGATGTGATATTTTCTTGGCGACGCTTATTATATTCGAGATGCAGACCCTCGAGGAGTTTCTTGGCATTGTCATTTGCGCTTTGCATTGCCATGACTCGGGCTGCCTGCTCAGAAGCACGATTTTGGATTGTGATTTCCTGCATGGAAGAGAGCACAAACATCGGAAGCACTGCATTGAAAATGCTGTTGGCATCAGGCTCGAATATACACATGCCAGTGGCATTTGAGGTGTCACTTCCCTCAAGAAGTGTCTCCCCTGAAATTGGGAAAAGTGTCTCAAAAGTGGCTCGTTGGCGGCTCATGGAATAGAATTTCATATATTCCACACAAACCAAATCATATTCTCCAGCTGAGAATTTTTCTCTTAATGTGTGGGTGAACTCATTCACCTTTTCTGCTTCCATCTTTGAATTTATACCATCGATAAGCACAACTTGGATATGCTGTCCTGCTATCTTTGATACTGCCTTTGCCATCTTTTGCCCAATAGGGTAGATGTCGATGTCCACTGAAGGTCCATATTTAGTCTGCAGTTGATTGATTTCTGCGAGAGCAGCCTTGAAAATATTGATATTATATGCTCCACAAAGACCATCGTCGCTGCCATATACTGCTAAAGCAATCTTCTTCACCTCGTGGCGAGGCTCAATGAGAGGACTGCTGAAATCTGTGCCTGACTGTATGATATGAGCCATAACAGACTTAATTTTTTCGCGATATGGCACGAGCTGCTTGAGTGAAGCCTCAAACTTATGCACCTTTGCAGAAGAAATCATCTTCATAGCACCTGTGATCTTTTCACTGGATGCTACGGAGCCGATTCGTGTCTTTAGTTCCCTGAGGGTTGCCATTCTTTTTGTTGTTTAATCGTTTAATCGTTTAATCGTTTAGTTTAAACGGTTAGTTTTATTGGGAGTATGCGTCGGGGTCAAGCGGCGCATACCTATAAGTTATGATTTGTAGCGAGCGCTTATCTCAGATGCGCATTCGCGAATCTTTGCCTGAACATCATCTGTCAGATTGCCAGCCTTGATTTCATCAAGCACTTCCTTGCGATATTTCGCTTCAAGGAGTTGGATGAAAAGACTCTCAAATTCATGAACCTTATCAAGAGGAACGTTTTCAAGAAGTCCGTTGACACCACAGTAAATGATTGCAACTTGGTTTTCTACAGGCCAAGGCTGATACTGAGGCTGGATGAGAAGTTGCTGGTTTTTGCGTCCGGTGTCGATCACTTTGGCAGTCACAGGGTCGATGTCTCCACCAAATTTAGTGAATGATTCGAGCTCGCGATACTGAGCCTGAGCAATCTTCAGAGTTCCTGCCACTTTCTTCATTGGCTTGATTTGGGCATTTCCACCTACACGTGACACTGAGATACCCACATTTACTGCAGGACGGATACCTTGATTGAAAAGTGCTGTCTCAAGGAAGATCTGTCCGTCGGTAATAGAGATCACATTGGTCGGAATATAAGCTGATACGTCGCCTGCCTGAGTCTCAATGATTGGAAGTGCTGTCAGAGAACCACCACCTTTCACGATTGGCTTCAATACCTCCGGAAGGTCGTTCATATTGGAAGCCACCTGTTGGTTGTCGATGATTTTTGCTGCACGTTCGAGCAGACGAGAGTGGAGATAGAAGATATCACCTGGATAAGCCTCACGGCCAGAGGGGCGCTTGAGGATAAGAGATATCTCACGATAAGCCACAGCCTGCTTTGAAAGGTCGTCATATACGATGAGGGCATCGCGACCGGTGTCTCGTATATATTCGCCGATTGCTACTCCGGCAAATGGAGCGAAGTAGCGCATGGCTGCAGAGTCGGAAGCGGTTGCGGATACTACAACAGTGTAGTCCATTGCCCCATACTTCTTAAGGGTCTGCACGATAGACGCAACAGTGGATGCTTTTTGTCCGATGGCTACATAAATACAGTAGACGGGTTTTCCGGCTTGGAAGTTTTCTCTCTGATTGATAATTGTGTCGATGGCAATAGCAGTCTTACCGATCTGGCGGTCGCCGATGATGAGCTCACGCTGTCCGCGACCGATTGGAATCATCGAGTCGATAGCCTTTAGACCGGTCTGAAGTGGCTGCTTCACTGGCTGGCGGAAAATAACACCGGGGGCCTTTCTCTCGAGCGGCATGCGAAGCAACTCCCCCTCTATAGGGCCGTTGCCGTCGATCGGTTCGCCAAGGATGTTGATTACGCGACCGAATAGTCCATCGCCAACAGGTATAGAGGCAATCTCACCCGTGCGACGTACTGTCATGTTTTCGGACACTGCATTCACATCATCGAGAAGCACAACACCCACATTGCTTTCCTCAAGGTTAAGAGCCACACCGGTGGAGCCATTTTCAAACTCCACAAGCTCACTGGCCTTTACATTTTCAAGACCGTAGACGTGAGCTACGCCGTCACCGACGCTTAACACGGTGCCTGTCTCCTCAAACTTGACTTGAGAGTTGACGTTCTCGAGCTGCTGCTTTAGAATATCTGATATTTCGCTTGGGTTAAGCATTGTTAATTGCTTCTTAAAAGTTTTAAACGTAATTGTTCAATCTCGTTGCTGATCGAGGCGTTCAGACGCTGGCCATCGACATCTATCACAAATCCACCAATCAAATCCGGGTTTACTTCATAGGTAAACTCAAGGGTCATCCCCGGATAAGCTTTTTCCACGACCTCGCGAAGTTTCTGCATCATAGAGTCGCTAAGTTTTGTGGCTGTGATAATCCTGACGCGTGCTATCTTATGCTCCTTTCTATAAAGGTCGCAATAGGCGAGTGCCATGAGATGTGCGTAATCAGCTCTTTTACGGTTTAGAATGAGTTCGACAAATGAACGATAATCGTCTTCGACTGAATCGCCGGCTGCTGATATCAGCAGTTTTGCCTTGTCTTCCCTCTTCACATATGGATTTGAGAGAATCTTTTGCAATCCGGGGTTGTCGGCAAACGAATTAGCCACCGTTTTCATCTCAAGGTAGACCTTTTCGGCATTCCCTCTCTCGACGGCCAGTTTATATAGCGCTTTTGCGTAGCGCTGGGGTATGAGTCCCTCGTTCATTGTCTCAGTTCTTCTCTATTTCGTCCAACATCTTATTCACAAGTTTCTGCTGCTCTTCATCGTTCTTAAGCTGGTTGCGAACCATCTTTTCAGCGATGTCGATAGAGAACTTGCTTACTTCATTTCTGAACTGGAGTTCTGCTTCTTTGCGTGACTGCTCGATAGATACCTTAGCGGCCTCCATCACCTTTCGAGCCTCTTCTGTAGCCTCTTTCTTGGCTTCCTCGATGATCTGGCTCTTCATTTTAGCAGCCTCGCGAA
>CAZCZX010000258.1:0-3850 GCA_964503095.1 uncultured Sangeribacter sp. | reverse complement strand
TCGTTAAGCGATAAAGAGCGTAATGCTATCTCCGCTGTAAATATGGACGGAACTGTATCCGAGTACAAAGGCAGCGCCTCAAAATATTGGGTAGATCATGATTCCTTCTCTACATCGTGGAATATCAGGATAAACGGAGAGACCGATTTCCGGATCTTTGCCTTGGCATATCTCTTTGAAGCTCCCTCGCACGTCATCATCGAGTGGTTCAACCCCTCCATGCTGACGGTGCAGCTCAGATGGCAACGTGCCGATGAAGTCGGTCGGTTGATGATGACTTACGGCAACCTGATGGCACGAAAGACCAGGCTTAAAATCACCGAACAAGAAATGTTAGGTAAGATACCCTATAATGTAACTGAAATATTATTCTATTTGTCTGATAACAAGGCATTAAATTATAATACAAATGAGTAAGCATAAAAATAATGATTTTATCCCTGTAATTGATATTTACGGTGATCATTTTATGATACCTTCTTATCAAAGAGGATATCGTTGGACTCGTTCGCAAGTCGAAGATTTACTGAACGATTTCAAAGATTTTGCTTCCAATAGAACTCCAGAGGACTACTATTGTCTACAACCTTTGGTTGTGGCAGATGATACTCACAACAAAGTCTTTCGAGTCATAGACGGACAACAACGATTGACCACCATTTGGATGTTACTGCATTGTATAGATTCAAAAAAATCTTCAGGATTTCAGAATGATTTGAATAAGAAAATCGATTCAACAGAAATGTTTGAATTAAAATATGAACGCGAAAGTTTATTAGAAGAAATAGCTGATTTGGATTTCGAGAAATTCAGTCGTTTTACAGATGTGGAATTAAAAAAGTGTAATATAGACTCATCTTCATATCAGAAGTGGAACAACTATCTTGCAAAGCAATGGGAGGTATTTCGTGGTTTGGGAAAAAGCATAAGTGTTGAGTCGTTTCATCTATTTGCAGCTTGGCTCTTCATTAATAACTGGCTGATTGACAACGATGGCGCGATAAGCAAAGATTTGTTTGGCTCAATTCGTATTATCTGGCATGAGGTAGGAATTGGAAGGGAAGAGGAAGAAACATTTCTCAATCTTAATGGAGGGAAAATCCCCTTGACGAATGCTGAGTTAATTAAAGCTCTGTTTTTAAACTCTTATGGAGAAAATGAAGGTGGCAATAATTTAAAGCAAGACCAGATAGCTGAAGAATTTGATGCTATAGAAAGAGAATTGAGGAAAGATGACTTTTGGTATTTCTTGAATGGAAGAGGTGCAAAACCCACCTCATGTATCGGATTCTTATTCACACTTATCCAAGATCTTGATAATGACCAATCTTATGAACATCAAGAGTTTAGAAATTATTTTTATTTCCGGAATAAGATAGACTCCTTACACTCTGCAACTTTAGTATGGGAAAAAGTCAGAGATTGTTTCCATACTCTTCAAGGCTGGTATAACACTCCTGAGATATATAATCTTGTGGGATTTCTACGTGCCAAAAATCGTTCAATAAAGGAAATATATGAAACTTACCTTAGCTGTCAAAGTGTTGATCAATTCATAAAATATCTGAAATACCGCTGTCTTGAAACGATTGGTTGGTATGATAAAGAATTGACTAAAGAACGCAATGCGGATTTTTTCGACTACCTTCACCATAACTTCCGCTTTGATAAGAATAAGGACAGGGTTTGGAATCTCTTGCTGCTCATCAATGTGGTAACATTAAATATGCAGAAGCCACAAGTCAAGGATCATAAACGGGATATAACAAAATTCTCATTTAGCGATTTTCATAATTGTGAATGGAATATCGAACATATCTCACCTCAGAACGCCAAAGTTACTGAGGGTTTGAATATTCCCGGAGTGGATAATTTACCAGTTGCAGGTGAGAAACTTCATTCAATAGGAGATATGAGAATCAAAAGAATGATTGACCCATACATTGCGGTGCTGGATGACTCTATAATGGATATATCGAATCTTACTTTTCTTAGTGAGCATATCAATAAAAGCATAGGCAACAAGCCATACGATGAAAAAAGGGAGTGTGTTATTAGAAAGCAAAGTGAAGGATTCTACCTTCCGCCTTCGTCACTTATGGTATTCACCAAAGGTTATAATTCCCGTGACGAGCAATTACAGGAAACAAATGAAGGGAAAACTGGATTCTGGAGTGATATTGACAGGAATGCCTATCTCAATAAGATTAAAGAAATTCTGACCGATACATATCTTGAAGACGCTGAAAAATTCTTGAAAGATGCTTCATTAAAGCGTAAAGAAGAATTTTCCCCTATATTCAATTATCTCACATCTTCCGTAGAAAAGCTTGAGGATACGCATGACACAGTAGCCCTTCAGAGGCTGACATATTCGCAACTAATCGCACGCGACAATTACATCATTATACCAAAAATTCAACGCGATTATGCTCAGGGACGATCCATGGAAGTTGACATCAGGGCTGCCCGTATCAGGAAGAAATTGCTGAAAGATATATTCAATATGGGAGAGCAGGGCCTCGATTTCCAGATTGTCTTTGGCTCTGAAGAAATAAGATCGGAAATATCATCAAATAATCCTCGGCCAAAAGTATTCATCCCAATTGACGGTCAACAAAGGCTCACAACTTTGTTTTTACTCTCATTGTATCGTGACAAGAGCCATCGGAAACAAGATATTCCAGTAGCATTTCTGTATGAGACACGTAGGGCAGCAACTGATTTCTGTGCTGCAATTGTAAAAAATGATTGGATCGGATTTCCGAATAATTCGCCAAAGAAGGTGATACTAAATTCAACATGGTTTAAGCAGTATTGGTTACAGGATCCGACTGTAGACGCCATGTTAAGGATGCTTGACGGAATTCACAAAATGGAGGAAACCTCTGGTCATTTCCCCGATATTGATAAAATACACTTCTCTTATTTCAATATCGGTCTTGCCAGCAGAAGTGATGAAATCTATCTAAAGATGAATACTCGCGGCAAAGAACTGACCCAATTTGAGAATCTTAAGGCTACTATCGAGAAGAAGTTTGGTTATACTGAATTTGAGGAAAAGGAGCTTTGGGCAACTTGGAAAAAGAAAATTGATTCAATATGGATCGATGGTTTTTGGAATGTAGATCATCCGACGATCGTACCGGACTCACGTCTACTTAGATTCATAGCCAATGCATTATTTATAAGACTTTGCCGGGAAGACGTATTTAAAGAATTGAACTCTCTGGATGATCGGCCAGACATACAAGATGAAACACAAAAAAATGAAGCAGCAAGGATAAATGCCTTGATCGAATGTGCGTCGGCTCTTTGGAAAGTCGACAAACAAATCAAAGATGATAAGTATGTGGCTATAGAGCCTTTTATCAAGACAATTGAACTGTTGGGTGTGGGTAAATCTTTAAATTATTTATCCGCACTACTTAATGCCTTTGTGTCGAATCTGAATTTTCGACCTTATTGGGAGAATAATAACTCAGAAATTTTGGATCAAAATTTCTCTCAAAGAGCCGCCCTTTATGGAGTATCTATCTTCATTCAAAGTAATCTTAGTGATGATCTAGATTACAAGAATAAATTTTACGAATGGATGAGGGTTGTCTGGAACATAGCTGAGCACGATTCCGATAATTTTAAAAATTTCATTCGAACTTGCCGTCTGTTTGATAAGATATACGAATTAGGCGGTGTGGAGAATGTGACTGAAATCTTATGTCTGGAAGAAACCGATAAGTTTTCAGATACCGAGCAATTCAAGGAAGAAATCCTAAAGGCGTCAATTGCTAAAGATCACCAGTTGTATTCGCTTGTGAAGAAAGCAGAGAAACATGCTTTTTTCCATGGC
>CAZCZX010000257.1:0-3880 GCA_964503095.1 uncultured Sangeribacter sp. | reverse complement strand
TTTGGCTATCATATACCCATTTTAGGAGAAGGATGGAGATAGCGAAGAGTGCAATGTAAAAGATGGTCATCAGTAAGGCTTGCTTTTTGTAGCCTGACTTATACACCCAATACGCTATATACAGCAATCCCAAAAGAGCAATAGGGATAAATATATAGTATAAAAAGTGCCAAGAAGTTGGCAACCAGAATGGAACATAGATCCCTAAAGAACATACTGTCAACACCCCAAACACTATCTTACGATGGGGAATATAGCTCGCAGCTACTATTTCACGAATTTTCATAAATTTGAGAATATTATGTGAAAATATATATCATCAATCAAACCGACCGACACTATTAGCCCGACCAAAAGCACAGCCCAAAGATAATTGCCACCTCGACAATATTGATATATCAAATGGATGGAACATATCAAAAATGCCACCTGAATGATTATATTCAATATCACGGGCAACTGAAGGCAGACTCCAGCCAATACCAACACAAACAGTCCCAGTGAATACTGATACTTGTCTATGATGCGCTCATTTCTTTTCGACCATTCAATAATCCATTTTATCCAAGCAGACATAGGTGTGATTTTTTCTTGCAAAGATAGCAAATCAACACAGCGACTGCAAATATTTGAGTTTAGTTTTAGTTTAGAATTTCAATAAAACAATATCTCAATCGCATTAAACCACTTACACCAAACAAATTAACTCATCAACAGCATTTGCATCCAAATCCTGGTCAAACAACTTCTTTCCCATCTCCTTTCTACGAAAAGTTATGGTAGATTTTGATCTGCCCACCAAGATAGCCATATTTGCCGGACTGACTCCACACTTTACAAGCAATGCTATGTGAAGGTCTGACGGCTTTAAATCTCCCCCTGCAAGAATATAAAGATTGCTCTTAAACTTCGGAGAGACCCGAAGGATTGTTTTCTCCAACTCTTCCCAGAGAAGGCTCGACTCCCCAATAATCGATTCACTCCGGATATTCTGTTGCAACGCCTCATAGGCCTCAGACTCCAATATAGCCGATGGAATAGATGATGCACCCTCATTCGAAGCCGAAAGCAACACTTTTTGAAGCCGAATGCGCCCAACTCCATTTTCAGCAACACTCTGAGACTCATCGTCGCGATAAAAATACATCACAAGCAATGCCAGAGATCCGGCAGCCAAAAGAATCCCCAACATCCATCTCATCATCTCAAGTTCCATCATAATTAGAGCTCATTTCATATACGAGTATTGGCAAAATTAATACATTTTGACAAAATATGCAAATTATTTCTATTACTTACTCATCTTTCGCAAGATCTAAAAATCTCACGCGCAAAGGGCGCAAAGGGTCAGAGGATCCATGCTTTTGAAAAGCTTCGCGACTCGGTTTTTGCAAGCACACAAAGGCTTTCGGGCTGCTTCGCACGCTCGGAGATGAGACTTATAGGATATGCCTCCCTCAGCGAAGATTTTAGAAAGAGGCTATGACAAATGTTGCATTGTATATGACAAATGTTGCATACGCCTAATTTTTTATAACATTTGCCGATTTTTTATAGGCGGTGTCGTTTTGAGTTCATAATTTTGGCGTCAGAAAAACAGGCATTCTGCTTTCAATCATTAAGCCCTGAATCGAATTTATTAAAGTTTATCAATCATGAGACGCCTTTTGATGGCAATACTATTCCTGTCGGTAGTATCCACTTTCTCCGCACAGGTATCGCTTAAGACCAATCTCCTTAGCGATGCAACCCTAAGTCCGGATTTAGGGTTGGAATTGCCGCTCCATAAAAAATGGAGCCTGGATATAAGTGGAAATTTCAACGGTTGGACAGTCGATGGCCACAGATGGCGCCATTGGATAGCCCAACCGGAATTGAGATACTGGCTTTGTGAACGATCCACGGGCCACTTCTTCGGACTCCACATATTCGGGGGTCAATATAATGTTGGCAACATTGACATGAACTTCAAGCTACTCGGCACAGATTTCTCAAAATTGAAAGACTCCCGCTATCAAGGATGGTATGGAGGTGCCGGTATTGCCTACGGCTACACTTGGATATTATCACGCCATTGGAGCATGGAGGCTGAAATCGGCATTGGATGGTCTTACACTCGCTATGACAAATTCCGCTGCGCCGATTGCGGCAAAAAAATTGAATCAGACGAGCCCCACAGTTATTTCGGAGTCACAAAGGGGGCTGTGAATTTGGTGTATGTGTTTTAATAATTTAGAATTTTGAATTTAGAATATTGTTATTTGAATTTTGAAATTTATATTTCCTTAATATGAAGCGTTTGATATTTAGTATATTTGGATTGGTTCTCTGCATCCTTGAGAGTGCAGCTCAGAATGTGGCGGCGCTTGCAGTCTCTGAGATGGAGATTGCGCTCAAGGATGCGGAGATGAAAATCGATTTTTTAGTGTCGCCTAAAGATATCGATATGAAATCAATCAGTCAGATGACCATCACCCCTATCATCATGTCGGCAGATTCGCTTCAAAGCGTATCGCTCACACCCATAGTGATTGCCGGCCGCAACCGTTGGCTGCTTTGGGAACGTGCAAAAGAATCGAAGCGACCGGAAAACCTGCTCCAAGCCGGGAAATCGGCTCCGATCCGCTATCATGCCTCGGTGCCATTTGAAACCTGGATGGAGCATTCCATTATAAGTTTCCAAGAGTCGGTGACGGGATGCAATTCATGTCCTCAATTGGATGAGAATATACCGGTGGCTTTATTTGATATTGAGACTGTAGAGGAAATCGCAACCAACTATATGGAAAATTTCATCCAGCCCAAGGCTGAAGGGGTGAAGACCCGTCATCTTGAAGGGCAGGCATATGTAGATTTCCCCGTCAACAGGATAGAGATATATCCGGATTATCGCAGGAACTCAATAGAATTGGCAAAGATCATCGCCAGTATCGACACCGTCAAAAACGACCCTGACTGCACGGTGTCGGCTGTCAGCCTTAAAGGTTATGCCTCTCCTGAAGGAAGTTATTCCAACAATACCCGACTCGCCAAAGGGCGTACACAGACACTTTGCGACTATGTGATGTCGCATTATGATTTCCCAAAATCAATCGTGTCCACATCTTTTGAGCCTGAAGATTGGGAAGGCCTCCGCCGTTGGCTTGAGGCTTCAGCAATCGAAAACAAAGATGGGATCCTTGCAATAGTTGACTCCAACTTGGCTCCGGATGCTAAAGACCAGAAAATCAAGGCTACATATCCCACTCAATATGCATTTATATTGCAGCAAGTCTATCCCGGGCTGCGCCACTCCGACTATAGGATAGAATATGTGATCCGCACATTCTCGAATCCGGAGGAAATAAAGAGATTGGTGAAGACCGCCCCTCAGAAACTGAGTCTTGAGGAATTCTATGTGGCTGCCAATTCATGCGAGCCAGGCTCCGATGAATTCTACGACATCTTTGAGACAGCGGTTCGGATGTATCCTGATGATGAGATAGCCAACATCAATGCCGCAAACTCCGCAATGTCTCGTGGCGACCTGAAAAGGGCAGCGCAATATCTCGACAAGGCAGGCCAGGGCGACAAAGCTAATCATCTGAGGGAAATACTTGTGAAGGAGGAGGAAAAGGCCACCGAGCCGGTCAAGACCTACACCACGATAACCTTCCTATAAGCCCCCAGGCCCCCTAAAGTAAGCCCCCTAACCCCCTAAAGGGGGGAAATTAAGAGGGAAGCCCCTGGCCCCTTAAAGGGGGAAAAAGAGGAACTTTGAGCCCCCTAACCCCCTAAAGGGGAAAAAGAGCTTCTTATTAATAAAAAAAGAGAAAACTACAAATAAACAAATACAATTAAACATTAAACTAATTATGAGAATGAATCGATTTATCTATGC
>CAZCZX010000256.1:0-3886 GCA_964503095.1 uncultured Sangeribacter sp. | reverse complement strand
ATGATAAGATTTTTACCCAAAAATTATCATTCATAAAAAAATTTTTACTAATTTAGCAATCTGATAATCATACTATACATAACAATTCAACGATGAAGAAAAACATTATCTATTCAATTTTGGGAATAATATCTATAATACTATCTTCTTGCAGAGAGGAACCGAAGCAAAGTAATGACTTTCCAATTAATAAATTGCCGCAAATTTCGTGTGATTATGATGACGACAGGCTTTTCAATTCTCCAGCCGATTCTCCTGAATGTTTTATCATAAACTCAGTTCGAGACATTGCCAATCTGCCCAAGGGTACGTTGGCTGATGTTTTGGAAACTGAGTACTCCAGTATCGACTATGCCAAGCATACGCTTATAGTTATCACGTCAGTCATATATAGCAAACCCACCAATGGAGAAAATGAATGGGACTGGGCGAGAGCTAATTTCACTTTTTCGAGAGATTATAAACTTGACATTAAGTATTACGACTGCTCCGTAATGCCAACCACGGAATATACCCAGAAACGAAAAATGCAATTCAGCTTCACCACTACAAAAATTCCTTCTGACACCAAAATCACAATCACCGAAAGCCTGGCCACATCGCGCGCGTCCGCAGATACGCAAAACCAATAAATTTCCAAAATCATCAAAATATATAGATGGGAAAAATTATGCGAAAAATATTATATGTTATCTGCGCTGTAATGACGCTGTGCTTTGCATCTTGTGATAATACTTCTTCGAGTCTCCAAAGACAGGTCGATGATGCAGAGAAACTGATGCTAACTAATGCCGACAGCGCAATGTCAATTTTGGATAACATTGACCCGTCATACCTAAAGGCGGACTCGATAGAAGCCAAATATCATTACCTGCGGGCTTTTGGACATATGCGTCAGAACCGCTCTATGATAGGCGACTCGCTAATCGCGTTTGCCCATAATTATTATAGCGGAAAAGATGCTCTCAGAGGCATCCGAAGCGGCACCGCTTACGCTTGGTATAAGTTTTGGGTAGGCGATACTCCAGGTGCAATTTCTATGCTTGACTCTATCGTCAGTATTTCAAACGTCCCCGATTCTTTGATTGCACCGACACTCCGCATACGTGTGCTTCTCGGAGTGTCTGAATATAGGGAACGTGAGTTAATTCCTTTTGCACATAGGCTGATTGACATTGAAACTGACACTCTACGACAAATTGAGGCTAAATATATGCTTTTGTGTGCATACGAATATGCTGAAAAACTTGACTCAGCATTATTGCTCTCAGAAGAATTGATTGAATACGCCCGCTCCCATAAGTGGGGCGACAAACAGTTTATGTTTGAGTTGGAACGTGCTCAGATTTTAGGAGAGATGGGACGCACTGCCGAGAGCAATGAAGTTGTGGAGGGAATTTTCAAAAAATCTTCGCCGGATAACGGAGCTGCAGACTATCTTCACATGCAGCTCGCTATGAACGCACTCAACTCCGGCAATTTAGGTGTCGCAGGCAAAGAACTTGCCGTGGCAGACAGTTTCGCTGTTAAATTCAGAAAAGAAGATGACACCTACTATCGAAGTTACAGCAATCTAATGCGTGCAATGATTGACTTTAAGCAGAATGGCAAAATGAAGCTTGTGCATGTCAATGGGCTGAACAACCGTCAGCAGGAGCGTTACAACCGGGCGAAAGCCTCTCAATGGGAAAGTGAGCGCGGAGCATTGGAGCAACAAAGCCGTGCATTGGCTCTCAAAGCAGAGAGTCAGCACAAGACAGTTATTATACTGGTAATTGCCATTTTTGCTTTCCTGATATTGGTTGGTGCAGTCTGGATAATCACACATCGTAGACAGCGTGAGAGAGAAAATGAGGAACGTGCAGAAGCTTTGCAGAAGATGGTAGATGAACTAAAATCAGCTCCTTCTCAGGGACCAACCGAAGTCCAGAACCCCTCCGCTTTGCGCCGGGCCATGCTTCAGCAACTTGGCATAATAAAGATGGTAGCCGAAACTCCGACAGAGCAAAACCGTGAGATGCTCCGTAAGATCTCTTCTATTGAGAGTGATACCAACGGTGAACTTGTGAATTGGGACAACGTGTACGAACTCATCAACAATCTATATTCCGGATTCTACGAAAAGCTCCACAATATGTTTGGAGATATGCTAAGCCAGAAGGAATACCAGATTATTGTGCTTATGCTGGCAGGTTTCTCAACGAAAGAAATCAGTGTTATCACCGGCCAGACGACATCGACAATCTATGTCCGCAAAACTTCTATCCGAAAGAAACTGGGTATACCGGAAAAGGAGGATATTATAAGATTTCTTCAAGATAAAACCAATGGTTAAGACAGATTAAGACCCGGCATCCGGATATTAAGACTTTTAAGAAATGCAATCCTTGATAATCAGAGGGTTGCATTTCTTGTATTAAGACTTTTATATTTGGTATTAAGATGCATTTAGATGTAATTTTGCATCAGGAAAATTAAAAATCTGAAGCAAATGAAAAAGAAAATCTTAATGCTCGCTATGGCTATAATCATAGCACAAGCCACTGTCACATCTTGCGGCTGGAATGTCGGTCATGGGGATACGCGCGACCGTAATATCGGATGCGCAACACTCAACTACCTTGATTCAATCCCTGATGTTGAATATATCGGATTAGCAGACACGCGCGACCTTGACAATGGTCAATTCCAAGCAGTGGTAATATATAATGTGACAGACTCAGCCGGAAATAAAACGGAACGCAATGCCAGAGTAACTACTAATGGTGATGGTTCTGAAATCATCACTTGGGAAGACCTCAACTGCAGCGTGCTCAGTGACACCAAACAAAAAATCACAGATAAGATGAAAGAAAAAGGAATTGACCTTGACGGAAGCCTTATCGACGCATTAATTGAAATTAAAAAGAAGACACGATGAAAAATACAATTGCATTTCTGATTGCTATCTTAGCAGTCATCTCGGCTTTTGGCCGCGAAATAAAGGGCCGTATTCTCAATGAAAACAACGCTCCTCTCGAATTTGTAAACGTAGCCCTCTACTGCGACTCAACATTTTTAACAGGAGGAATATCCAATGAAGAAGGCCTATTTTCCATACCTATGGATAAAGATTGTGATCTTACGGCTAAAATCTCTGATATAGGGTATGAACCTTTCACTTCAATTGTCCCTCTTTCCGGCGATATGGGCGTCATAACACTTCGACCGTCCGCTACGGAACTTAGCGAGGTCGTGGTGAAAGCACACCGCCCTGCCACCACAATGAAAGGAAACGCTTTAGTGACTAATGTAGAGGGGAATTCGCTCGCAATTGCCGGAACTGCCAACGATGTGCTTGCACGTGTCCCGATGGTCATAGACAAGGGCGGCACTCTCGAAGTGTTCGGCAAAGGAGCGCCAGCAATCTATATCAACGGGCGCAAGGTCAACGACCTTCAGGAACTCTCGCAACTAAACTCCGGCGACATAAAGAATGTGGAAGTCATCACTAATCCAGGGGCTGCATACGCTGCCGATGTAAAGTCGGTCATCCGTATCCGCACGAAACCACCCAAAGGAGATGGCTTCAGCGGAACACTTCGCACTGATAATGGGTTCCAGCACTACTTCCGAACCGGCAACTCCCTCGATCTGAAATACCGCACAGGAGGTCTTGAAATATTCGCAAACTACGGATGGTGGAGAGGTGACAACAGATTTGACCGTCTAAATGATATGAACACTTCAACCTCTCTGGGCTCATATCGGCAGTATGTCAGCACAATTGGTAAGGAATCGTACAATGACATGACCGGCAAACTCGGTTTCTCATATATGATCAACGACCGCCACAGCATCGGTGCATATTATCAGAACAGCTGGAACCGTCACCATACTGACGGTA
>CAZCZX010000255.1:1742-3912 GCA_964503095.1 uncultured Sangeribacter sp. | reverse complement strand
ATTCTCAATTCTCAATTCTCAATTCTCAATTCTCAATTCTCAATTATTCAAAATTCTAAATTATATATGAGCATTTATCTAAAAATGATATGGGCCTATCTCAAGATAGGTATATTTGGTTTTGGTGGAGGCTATGCGATGCTTTCACTGGTTGAAAGATCTGTGGTTGGACCCGGTTGGATCAGCGAGCAGATGTTTACCGACATCGTGGCAATCTCACAGATGACCCCCGGTCCTATAGGAATAAATTCCGCCACTTATATTGGATATGTAGCACCGGGACAAGTCACGGGAGGAGAACTTGCTTCGCCAATTTGGGGAATACTTGGGAGCATACTATGCACATTGGCAGTAACTGTGCCATCGTTTATCCTTGTGATTAAAGCCTCGCATTTTATCCGCAAGCATAATGAAAGTGGTGTGATAAAGGCGATTTTTGCAGGGCTTCGCCCGGTTGTAGTAGGACTAATCGCATCAGCAGCGATTATGCTTATGAACTGGGCAAATTTTGCTCCTGATCACGACACTCGCACACTCATTTGCAGCATTACAATATGTGCTATATCATTTTGTCTTGTATATTTTAAAATCCCATATAAAGGAAAGAAAATAGGACTTCACCCAATCCTTGTGATTTGCCTGATGGGTCTGACCGGATTTTTCCTATATTATTAATTTCTATTCAAAAGATTGAAAAATCATAATTCATAGTTATCTAATTCCTATAAATTAATTATTAATTATGAATTATGCATTATGAATTATGAATTATACTATCATGGACTACGAAAATACACTTGAATGGCTCTTCCGACAGCTGCCGATGTTCTCACGTACCGGAGCAGCCGCATACAAACCAGGACTTCAGACCAGTCTTGATCTTGACGAATATTTTGATCATCCCCACAAACGATTTAAAAGCATTCATATCGGAGGTACGAATGGCAAAGGAAGCACCAGCCATATGATTGCTGCAATATTGCAAAGCCAAGGTTATAAGACCGGACTTTACACCTCACCACATCTTGTAGATTTCCGCGAAAGAATCAGAGTCAATGGGGAAATGATATCCAAAGAGGCTGTAGTGGAATTTGTAAGGAAATTCCGTGCAAGCAACTACGAGGGGCATCCCAGTTTCTTCGAATTGACAATGATGATGGCGTTTGACTATTTTGCATCGCAAAGAGTGGATTATGCAGTGATTGAAGTGGGAATGGGCGGAAGGCTTGACTCCACCAATATCATTTCTCCTGAACTCTCTATCATCACTAATATTTCAAAAGACCACACACAATTCTTAGGAAAGACACTCCCGGAAATAGCAGGAGAAAAGGCAGGTATAATCAAAGAGGGTGTACCATGTGTAGTGGGTGAGGCAGAAGGAGAGATAAAGGAGGTTTTTGAGGAGAAAGCAAGTGAAGTGGGAACAACCGTATTATTTGCAGATACTCTACATCCTTTGCAGAAATGTCACACAGCGGCAGACGGAGGTCTTGATTGCAGCAGTCCAATATGTGGTGAATTTCATTGTGAGCTTGGTGGGGATTATCAGAAGAAGAATGTCAACACCGTGCTAACCGCCTTGTATGAGATGAGGCGCATCGGGATTGAAATTTCAGATGAGTCTATCAAAGTAGGAATGGCAAATGTCAGTGAATTGACAGGACTTGCAGGACGATGGATGAAGCTTGCTGATAATCCTCTGATGATTTGCGACACCGGTCATAACGAGGCAGGAATCCGCTACACTATGTCGCAACTTGATAGGATTGCTAAAGAAAAGAGTGGAAAGAAACACATCGTTATTGGTTTTGTGGCAGACAAAGCGATCGATGATATAATAAGTCTCCTACCGAAAGATGCCATATATTATCTCACGAATGCATCAATCCCACGTGCCTTGCCGGTTGCTGACCTGAAGGCAAAATTCTTAGAACATGGGATTGAAGGAAATGCATTTGCCAATCCTAAAGAAGCCGCAAAAGCCGCAAAAAAGAATGCTTCTCCCACTGACATAATCTACATCGGCGGAAGCACCTTCATAGTAGCCGATTACCTCGCCTAATTAAAAAACGGATTGCATCCTTTTAAAGATGCAGTCCGTTGGCTTTTCTTCATTTTTCTTAGGATGGATTATTCTGCGTTTTGTTCTGGTTTGGAGTCTTTCTTG